>JBBTDS010000418.1:4228-38178 GCA_038060875.1 Acidobacteriota bacterium
GCCTCGCAGAAGACGGTCGTGCGCGGCGCGTACGGGATCTTCTGGGCGCCTCCCATATCGGCGGCTGCCGGCACCATCGGGCTTCAGGGTTTCCGCACCGATACGCCGTTCCGAAGCAGCCTGGATGGCGTCACGCCATACGCTTACTTGCGCGATCCTTACCCGGACGGGTTCGTCGAACCTACCGGAAGTTCTCTCGGGCTGCTGACCTATCTCGGGCAGGGCGTGGCCGCGCCGCTGCGGGAGACCTTGACTGCGTACAGCCAGAACTGGAACTTCGGCGTGCAGCGGGAAATCCCGGGGGCGATTCTCATCGAGGCGAGCTACGTCGGCAACCGCGGCATCCAGCTTCCGGCCGGCGACCGGGGGTACAACCAGCTTCCCATCGCGTTGCTGGCGCGGGGCAACGAGCTGCTGCAATCGGTGCGGAACCCGCTTTACGGACTGGTTCCGGCCGGTACGATGTCACAGCCGACGGTGCAGTTGCGCTACCTGCTCAGGCCGTTCCCGCAGTTCGACGGGGTGACGGCGATCGAGACCTCAGGCGCGTCGGCGACCTATCATTCGTTCCAGCTCAAGGCGGAGAGGCGGCTGGCGCAGGGACTCAGCCTGCTGCTGGCCTACACGAACGCGAAGCTGATTGACGACTCTTCGCAGACCCAGGGGAACTACGGTTCCAACGGAGCGCAGCAGGACATCTATTACCGGCGAGGCGACCGGACCGTTTCGCCACAGGACGTGTCGCAGCGGCTGGTCATCAGCTACATCTGCCAGTTGCCGGTGGGGCGCGGCCGCAAGTTCGGCGGTGGCTGGAATCGCGCGCTCGACCCATTGCTCGGCGGCTGGGAGGTGAACGGCATCACCACGATAGCCCGCGGTCTGCCGCTGGCGGTCAGCGCCTCGAACAACAGCAATGGGTTCACGCCGGGAGTGAGACCGCACAACAACGGCAGGAGCGCGAGGTTGTCCGGCTCGGTCGATAGCCGCTTCAACCGCTATTTCGACACGTCGGTGTTCTCGCAGCCGGCTCCCTACACGCTGGGCAACGTGGCGCGGACGCTGCCGGACGTGCGCGCTGACGGCGAGCGGAACTTCGACCTTTCGGTCTTCAAGGTGTTGCGCGTCACCGAGAAGCTGACCTTCCAGTTCCGCACCGAGACCTTCAACGCGTTCAACACACCGCGATTCGGCGGCCCCGGCACGGGCCTGAACAGCAACAACTTCGGGATGATCTCGTCGCAGGCGAACTCGCCGCGGCAGATGCAGTTCGGGTTGAAGGCGCTGTTCTAAGGCACCCGCGCGGCGGCCCTGGCTGCGGGCTGAAGCCCGCGGCGGCACGCGCGGCTGGCGCCAGGCCAGCGATGGTTCACGAAAGGACGCAAGGATTTATCAGGCGTGTTTTCAATGTGATAGAGGAATTAAGGTGCAAGGAGGGGAGGGGTGGGGTGATAAGGTCAAACCAGAGTGCAGTGCTTGCCGGGTGACCGGCTGCGATGAGATTGCCAGCGAGGGGCTACCGATGAGCGCGACTCGCAAGCCGAAAGAAGCGGAGACAAAGGGCCGCGCGAAGCGCAAGAAGGCCCTGGTGGACAAAGTGATCCACAGCATCGAGGAGAGGCTGAATAAGAACGAATTGAAAGCGACGCTGGGGGACTTCATCCGGTTGGTGCAGCTCGAGAAGGAGCTGGAAGAAGAGCAGCCAAGGGAGATCAAGGTCACATGGATCGAGCCGGCCCCGGAGGAGAATGCCTCAGAAACATAGAGTACCATCCGCTTCCTTCGCAGGCGCGGTTTCACCAGTCAACGGCGCGGTTTAAGGGATTCTCGGGACCGATTGGCTCAGGTAAGAGCCAGGCGCTGTGCCAGGAGGCGATCAAGCTGAGTTACCTGAACGCCGGGAGGCTGGGCTTGCTGGGCGCACCAACTTATCCGATGCTACGCGACGCGACGCAGAACACGTTACTGGAGATACTCGGGCGGAACCGTATTCCTTACGAGTTCAACAAGGCCGAGAACATCCTGACCATGCGGGACACGGCTTCACGGATGCTGTTTCGGCCAGTGGAAGAATTCGAGCGGCTGCGAGGGACGAACCTGGCCTGGTTCGGGCTGGACGAGCTGACCTACACGCAGGAAGAGGCCTGGGTGGTTCTGGAGGGGCGGCTGAGGGACCCGCGGGCCAAGCGGCTGTGCGGTTTCGCGGCCTGGACGCCGAAAGGGTACGACTGGGTGTACCGGCGCTTCCTTTCGTCGCCGGTGGAAGGCTACGAGGCGATCGTCGCCGAGCCGTTTGAGAATCGTTACGTGCTGGAGAGGGTGCCTGACTTCTACGAGCGGCTGAAGCGGAGCTACGACGAGAAGTTCTACCAGCAGGAAGTGCTGGGCCTGTACGTGAACCTGTCCGGCGGGTTCGTCTACCACGCATTCCGGCGAACGGAGCACCCGGACGACCTAAAGGTAAAGCCAGAACTACCGTTGCTGTGGGCGCTGGATTTCAACGTAGACCCGATGTGCTCGATCGTGGCGCAGATCGAGGGCGAGACGGTGCGGGTAGTGGACGAGATCGTGATCAGCCGGGCGACGACGGAAGAGGCATGCGGGGAGTTTCAGGCGCGGTTCCCGCAGCACACGAGCGGGATCTGGATCTACGGAGACGCTTCGGGCAGCCACCGTCAGACGACCGGAACGAGCGACTACCAGATCATCCGGGAGTTCTTCCGGCGGGCGGGCTACACGAAAGTGACATACAAGATACCGCGATCGAACCCGCTGGTGCGGGAACGGGTAGCGCTGGTGAACGCCAAGCTGAGGGCGGCGTCGGGCGAAAAGCACCTGCTGGTGAACCGGAAGTGCAACGAGCTGGTGCGGGACCTGGAAGAAGTGACTTACAAGCCTGACACTACGGTGATTGACAAAGACAAGGATCCGCGGCGGACGCACCTATCGGACGCGCTGGGGTACCTGATCTGGCAAGAGTGCCGGGCGGGGCGGGAGGTCGGGGAGCAGAGAGAGCGGCTGCTGTAGGGAGTCAAGGAATGGAGATCGACAGAGAGCATCCGGAATACACGGCCAGGAAGGCGATGTGGCAGGCGTACCGGGACCTGTATGCCGGCGGGGAACAGTTCCGGGCGAACGCGACGCAGTACCTGATCGGGCGGCAGAAGGAGCCGCTGACGGTGTTCAACGAGCGGCTGGCGCGGGTCTTTTACGAGAACTACATCGGCTCGATCATCGACTGGTACGCGGCGACGCTGTTCCGGCGGGAGCCGATACTGAGCTTCGAGGGCGAAGACGAGACGGGCAAGCGGTTCTTCCGCGCGTTCGCCGAGGACTGCGACCGGAAGGGGACGGCGCTGAGCGATTTCTTCCGGCCGCTGCTGACAGAGGCGCTGGTGTGCGGGTCGGCGGCGGTGGTGGTGGATTTCCCCCGGTTCAAGTCGCCGGCGGGGAACCGGGCGGAAGAGGAGGCCAGCGGGGTCTCGCGGGCCTACCTGGTGAGATACGGCGCCGACGAGCTGGTCAACTGGAGCCACGACGACGAGGGCAACTACGAATGGGTGGTGCTGCGGACCTCGTCGGAGCGGCGCCTGAGGCCGGGCGACGCGGAGCCGGTCAAGGAGACGCGGTGGATCTATTACGACAAGGAGCAGTACAAGATCTACCGCGCGGTGCGGAGAAAGGACAAGACGACGAGGCCGGAGCCGGTGGACGAGGGGCGGCACGGGCTGGCCGGGCTGGGGCGAGTACCGCTGCTGGAGCTGAGGGTGAGTGAAGGGCTCTGGCTGATGAACAAGGCGGCGTTGCTGCAACTCGAGCACTTCAACAAGTCGAACGCGCTGGGCTGGGCGCTGACGATGGGCCTGTTCGCGATGCCGGTGGTGTACTCGGAGCGCGACTTCAAGCAGGTGGTCGGGGAGTCCTATTACATCCAGTTGGGACCGGAAGACCGGTTCGGGTGGACGGAGCCGGAAGGGCACGTCTACCAGATCGCGGCCGACAACCTGGTGCGCTTGAAGGACGAGATCTACCGCGTGTGCTACCTGATGACGCAGGCGGGCGGGGGGCTGGCGGCGGGGACGCCGCAATCGGGGCTGAGCAAGCAGCGGGATTTCACCATCACGCAGGAAGTGCTGCGGGCGTACGGGGACGTGGTCAAGGACATGCTGAAGCGGGTGCTGCGTACGGTCGCGCAAGCCAGGCAGGACGCGGTGACGGTGCACGTTTCCGGGCTGGACGAGTTCGACATCGGGGACTTCTCGAGCGAACTGGAGGACGCGCGGAAGCTGCTGGATATGAATATCGAGTCGCCGACGCTGCGGAAGCAGGTGCTCAAGAAGCTGGCGTTCAAGTACCTCTGCGATGTGCGGCAAGAGGTGAAGGACCAGATTGCGGCGGAGATTGAGGAGGGCGTCGCGGCCGAGAAGGAAGGCGAATGAACTCGGGAGAGAAGGGTTATGCAGGAAGAGAAGAGCGAGACGGCTGGTGCCGACGAGAAGAGGACGATCATCCGCGAGGTGATCGAGGAGTTTGTGCGGCGGGAGCAAGCGAAGGTTGAGCCGGCGTACAAAGTGGAGCTGCTGGAGGAGCGGAAGCGGCGCGAGCAGCTCGAGCACAAGTTGGACGAGCTGGTGGACGAGAACCGGCGGCAGCGCGAGCTGAGGGAAGAAGCGGAGCGAAACTCGGCGATCCGGGCGGAGCTGCAACGGCTGGGGGTGGCGAAGGTCGATCTGGCCTTCCGGGCGGTGAAGGACGACGTCTGCCGGTTGGAGGACGGGCGGCTGGTGGCGCGAGGGGAGCAGGGTGAAGTGGGCCTGCGGGAGCACCTGGCTCAGTTTGTGAGCGAGAACCCGGAGTTTCTGCCGGCGCGGATCGCGGGAGGTTCCGGGACATCGGCGGGACACCGGGCGCCGGCGGTTTCCGGCGGGACGGTGGAACTGGACAAGATCCGGCCGGGGATGAGCGCGGAGGAAGTGGAGAGGGTGCGCGAGGAAATCGTGCGGGTGACCTCGCAGGTGCTGAAGGGTCATTGAGAGACAGAGAAGAACTACTGGGAGTTTAAGGAGGCTAAATGCCAGCAATCACATCAGCGAACGTGGCAAACGCGATTGTCAAGCTGGTGGCAGTGGATGCGCTGCCAACACTAATAGGGAACCTTGTCATGGGCAACCTGGTCAATCGCGACTTCGAACCGACGCTAGCGCAGGCGGGGGACACGGTGAACGTGCCGATCCCGCCGACGCTGGTGGCGTACAACCTGGCTGAGGGCGGAAGCGTTCAGCCGCAGAATCCGAACCTGGGGAACGCACAGATCGTGCTGAACACGCATGCCGAAGCGACGTTCCAGGTGCCGGACGTGACTAAGGTCCTGGCGGTGCCGGACCTGTTGATGCTGTACCTGCAGCCGGCGATGGCCGCGCTGGCGGAGAAGATCGAGACCGATCTGCTGAATCTCTACGCCAGTTTCACGGCGAACGCGCCGGTAGGCACGGCGGGGACGGTGGTCACCGAAGCAGTGATCGACGCCGCGGAGACGGCGCTGTTCGCCGCCAAGGTCCCGGCGGGGGAGCCGAAGCACCTGGTGGTGGACGCGGCGACCTACTCGCAGTTGCGGCAGATTCCGCGGTTCAGCGAGTACCAGACGGCCGGTGCGGCGGGGTTTCGTGCCCTGGTGGAAGGGACGGTCGGGAAGATCAAGGACTTCTTCGTGTTCCGATCCCAGTTCGTGGCCAAAACGGGCAGCGCGCCGGTCACCACGCACAACCTGGCGTTCGCGCGCAGCGCGCTCGGCCTGGTGATGAGGCGGCTGCCGCAGCCGCTGCCGGGGACGGGCGCGGTAGCCGAGTACGCCGAGCTGGGCAACTTCGGGATGCGGGTCATCCTGAGCTACCAGCCGAACACGCTGGCGCAACAGTTCACGGTGGACGTGCTGTACGGCGCGGGCGTGCTGCGGAACGCCGCCGGGGTGGAAGTGAAGACCTGAAGAGAGGTTGTGGATCGTGGGCTGTGGGTTGTTGGGCGCGGGCCCGGCAACCCACGGCTTACGGCGTGTGGCGAAGAACGCGGGGCGAGGCCGGAGTGAGTTATGGACCTGAAGGTTTTCTATCGCAAACTGCGGGAGCTGGAGGCGAGCATCGCCGAGGCTTACGTGGTGATCGTGAGCCAGGAGACCCCGGACGGGGGCCGGGCAGGGGTGCGGACCGAGGCGCCGCGAGAGGTGGCGGCCCGGATGGTGGTGGAAGGCAAGGCGCGGCTAGCGACGCCGGAGGAAGCGGCCGAATACCTGGTCCAGATGGCGGAGGCCAAGAAGGCGGCCGAGCAACTGGCGGCGGCGAGCCGGGTGCAGTTCACGGTGCTGTCGGAGGCGGAACTGCGGGCGCTGAGGGGCGCGGTGCGGAGCGGGAAGTGAGAGGAGACAAGTCAGGAGACTTATCCTACTCGTAAGGAATACGGGAATGGCTCTATTCACAGATGGCGGGATCTCGACGATTGACGACTTACTGGCATACGAGTCGTCGATTCTGGAGGTGGCGCGGACGGAAGGGATCGATCTTGCGGTGAAGCTGGAACTGGCGCAAGACGAGCTGGGGATCGAGCTGACGAGATTCCTGGTGCAGGAGGCGGGGTCGGGGACGGGCCTGGAGAACGTGGTGGTCACGGAGCCGTTGCAGAAGTGGCACACCTTTCAGGCGCTGGGGCTGGTCTACCGGGACGCGTACAACAGCCAGCTCAACGACCGTCACCTGGCTAAATGGAAGGAATGGGGGCAGCGGGCAAAGTGGGCGTCGACGATGCTATTCGACTCGGGAGTGGGCGTAGTGGATGACCCGGTTCCGAAAGCGGAATTGCCAGAGCTGGGCAGCAGCGCGGGACCACTGGCGGCGGCGACTTACTATGTTCGGGCCGCCTGGCTGAACGGGGAAGGCGAGGAGGGATGCCCGAGCGAGCTGGCGATCCTGACGGCGGCCGACGGCCACCGGCTGACGGCGCAGGCGGTGAATCCGCCGGCGGTGGTACGGACGTGGAACCTTTACGCCGGATTCTCGCACGCCGACACAACACTGCAAACCGAGGCGCCGCTGGGGCCGGGCGCCATCTGGGTAGAAAGCGACAGCGGCCTAAGGCAGGGCAGGAAAGCGGGCAGCGGGCAGGCGCCGGACTACTACATTCTGCGCGGCGGCCAGACCCGGGACCAGGACGAGCCGGAAGTGCCGGGGCTTCTGCTGAGGGGATAGCGACAGGTGGCGTGCCATGGCGGCAGTCGGAAACAAAGCGGTAAGTAAGGCGGTAGAGAAGCTGACGGCGACGGAGGGACTGGCGTCCTCTGTCGCGGCCATTGCCGAGCGGGAGCAACTGGAGCTAAGCGCGATCAGCGCAAGCCAGGTGGTGGCGCAGAACGTGGCTTTCGAGCTGGCCGAAAAAACGGCCGGCGTGAAGTACCCGGCAGTGTACGTTTACTGCGAGGGGCTGGCGAACTTACTGAAAGAGAAGTTTCGCACTTTCTCGGGGAAAGTCTACATGGCGGTCGAGGTAAGAGCTTCGCACGACCGGCTGGAAGGCGTTGGAGCCAGCACGCAGTATTATGTCGAGGCGGTAACCGAGGTACTGGACAACAACCGCGGCGAATGGTCGCCGGGGGTGTACTACACGGGCGGGTACAAGGTGGAGTTCGGACCGATCAGGCACGGCGGGAAGAACTTCTTGCAAGCGGCCAAGGTGCGGTTTGAGCTGGAAGTGAGCATGAATTAGGGCGGGGGAAGCGGCGCGCTGGGCGCAGCAGAGAGAGTGAGTATGTCCTCTTACATTTCATCGAACGCCAACCGCTGGTATGTGGGGTTGGAGCAGAGCTACGGGCGGATACCGGCGATCACGAGCGGCAACCGGATCCCGGCGGTGAAGCTGACGGCGAGACAGCAAGTCGATCGGGCCGAGCGGCGGGACAAGACCGGCAGCCGGACGTTTCCCGGACTGCCGTCGGGGCTTAGGAAGCGGACGAGCTTCGAACTGAAGACCTACCTGACGGCGTGGGGCTCGCAGAGCGGGGAACCGGGATACGGTCCGCTGTTCCGGGCCAGCCTGGGCGGCGGGCCGCTGTTCTTCAACGGCGGCGCGGCTGGGACGGGTTCGACGGCCACGACGCTGAAGTTCGCGACGGCGCACGGGCTGGCGGCGGGCCAGGCGGTGACGAGCGGGGGCGAGCTGAGGTTCGCGGCCGCGATCGTGGACGCGACGACGGTGGTGTTGAACGCGCCCCTAAGCGCGGCGCCGCCGCCGGGAGCACCGATCGGGCCAACGATGTGCTACCAGCCGGCGCTGGAACTGCCGAGCGTGAGCATTCTTGACTACTGGACGCCGGGCTCGGCGGTGCAGCGGATCCTGTGCGGGGCGGCGGTGGACACGCTGCGGATCCGGGTGAACGCGGACTTTCACGAGTTCGAGTTCAGCGGGGCGGCGCGCGACCTGATCGACAGCAGCAGCTTCACCAGCGGGCAAGGCGAACTGGTGAGTTTCCCGGCGGAGCCGGCGCTCGGGGACTTCGACTATTCAGTGATTCCGGGACATCTGGGCCAGGTGTGGCTGGGGAGTGTCCCGGAGCGGTTCTACACGCTGACCAGCGCGGAACTGGAGGTGGAGAACCAGATCGACTTGAGGAACCGCGAGTTCGGGTCGGAGCACCCGCGGAGCTTTACGGCGGGGATGCGGGTGGTGACGCTGGACCTGGGAATGTACGAGCAGGACGACGCGGCGACCCAGGCGCTGTACCAGGCGGCGCGGCAGCGCTCGCCGGTGAGCGTGATGTTCCAGTTGGGCCAGACAGAGGGCCAGCTCTTCGGGGTGTACCTGAAGAGTTTCGCTCCGGAGGTACCGGAGTTTGACGACACGGAGGCGCGCCTCGAATGGCGATTCGCGAGTTGCCGGGCGCAGGGGACGCTGGATGACGAGATCTACGTGGCGTTTGGGTGAGGAGCGGGATGAAATATCAGAGCGTCGTTGCGGTGGAAGCGAAGTGCTGCCCGGGGGTCAGTTACACGATCCGGCGGGTGTCGTTCGGGCGGCGGATCGAGTTGATCCGGCAAGTGCGGGAACTGGCGGGGAAGGTCGAGTTTCTGGAAGCGGGCAGCGACCCGCGGGAGAAAATCGAGGCGAGCCTGCTGGCGAGCGAGATCGACCGGTTGTACCTGCTGTGGGGGCTGGTGAAGGTCGAGGGGCTGGACGTGGACGGGGAGCCGGCGACGCCGGAGTCGCTGGCGGCGTCCGGGCCGGAGGCGCTGTGCGGGGAGATCCTGGCGGCGATCAAGGCTGAGTTTGGCCTGAACGAAGACGAACGAAAAAACTGATCGTCGCCTTCCACTTTCAGTTCTCAGACCAGGCCGGGTGGAAGTGCGCGGAATGCAGGGCGAAGGGCCTGGAGAGGCAGCGCCGGTGCGGCTGGATGCCGCGGGCGCTGGAGACGCCCCGGCGGGTGGTTTGGGCGCGGAGGAGAGTTTCGACGAGCGTCTGCCCGAAGTCGTTCATCACCGCGGAGAGCGCGGCCTGGCTGGAAGCGTATTACGCGTGGAAGCAACTGGGGGGCCGGGTCCTGGCCGGCCTGGGCGCACGTGAAGCGGAGGCATTCCTGATCCTGGAGCAGGAGTTGGCGGAGACCGATGGCGAATAAGACACCAGAGTGGCGGCCAGTGGTTTGGGCAAGCGGCGGAGTGGCCGAGATGCTGGCGGCGGTCAGCCGGGAAGTGGCGCTTCCTTCAGGCGAGGGCTTTGGAGAAGCGGTGAACCGGCTGGCACTGCAACTGGAGATGCTGCGCGCGGCGAGCCAGGGGCAGGCGACGGCTGTGGGGGACAACACGGCGGCCGTGATCCAGAACACGGTGGCGCACGCGACGTCGGGGGCGGGTTCGGCGGCGTCGAGCGTGGGCCGGGCGGCGCGGTCCGCGCTCGGCAGCGGGCTGGTGCTGTCGCCGCTGATCACGGGCCTGGCGCGGCTGTTCGGGGCTGGGAAGACTGAGGCACCTCCGCCGCTGGTGACGCAGACGCGGCCGCCGTCGATTCACCTCGAAGGCGCGGTGATCAGGGCCGCGAGCCGGGAGACGGCGGTTGTGGAGCGGGTCCGGGAGCCGTCGGCGGGCGCGGTGGCGGAACGCGTCGAGATGACCAGGCCGGTCAACGTGACGGTCCAGGTGCAGGCGATGGACAGCCGGTCGTTCCTGGACCACAGCGGCGAAATCGCGCGGGCGGTGCGGGAGGCGATGCTGCACTCCCACGCGCTTAATGACATCGTGAGCGAACTATGAGCGACTTTCCGCGGCTTAAGACGGGGGCGGCGGCGCAGTATCCGGCGAGCAAGGCGGTGAGTTACTCGACGCAGGTGTTTCGGTTTCTGGACGGCAGCGAGCAACGCTACCGCGAGCACAGCACCGCGAGCCGGCAGTGGACGCTGCGGCTGGACCTGCTGGATGAAGAAGAACTGGCGCGACTGCGGGAGTTTTTCGAGGCCAACCAGGGGCGATTCGGCGCGTTCCGGTTCGAGGATCCGTGGGACGGAACGGTGTATGGGGAGTGCAGCCTGGAGGAGGACGAGATGGGCTGCGAGTTCCACGGCGAATCGCGTGGCGGGACGTCGGTGGTGGTAAGGGAAAACAGGACGTGAGATGCCGCACTTCCCGCAATTAGCGACGGGGGCCACCGGCCAGTACCCGATGACGAGGCGGGTGCTGAAGAGGACGGTGGTGAACCCGCAGGCCGACGGGCGAATGTGGAAGCTGGCGGATGCGGCGTGGTCGCAAGTGGAATGGCGGCTGGAACTGAAGGGTCTGACAGAGGCGGAGTGGGGTGCGCTGGAGAGCCTCTTCCATGCGGTCGAGGGGCGGCTGAAGAGCTTCACGTTTCTCGATCCCACCGACAACCTGCTGGCATGGAGCGAACAACTGGGGACGCCGGCGTGGACGATTGAGCCGCTGCTCCAGTTGACGACAAACATAGCGGACCCGCTCGGCTCGTCGCGGGCGACGCGGGTGTTCAACAGCGGGGCTGCGCCACAGAAAATCGAGCAGACGCTGAGCATTCCGGGCTGGCGCCAGTATTGCGTGAGCCTGTACGCGCGCCGTGAACAGGCGGGCGAGGTATGGGTGTTCGCGAGGACGGGGACGGCGATGGCGGCCCAGCCGTTTGCCATTGGGCCGGCGTGGAAGCGGCTTGAGTATCCGGTCAAGCTGAGCACGGCCGACGAACTGATTCACTTCGGCGTGGAACTGGAGGCGGGAGCCAGCGCCGAGGTGTTCGGGATACAAGTGGAGGCGCAGCCGGGCGCCTCGAAATACAAGAAGACGCTGGGGCGAAACGGCGTGTACGCAGAGGCGCGGTTCCTGGACGATGCGCTGGTGGTGAGAGCGGAAGGGCCGGAGCAGTATGCGTGCGTGGTCCACGTGGGGGCGCGCCTGTGACAATTGCGGAGCTGAAGGAACGGAGCGTCACCGAGACGCCGCTGCTGTTGTTTGAGTGCGCGCTGGCGTCGGGAGCGGTGGAGCGGTGGAGCACGCACCGGGTCTCGTACAGCGGCGAGGTCTACGAGGCGCGGGTGGTGCGGCACAGCGTGTTCGAGCTGCGGTCGGCGGCCGAGGAAGGGATCGACGCGATCGCCAAGATCACGCTGATCCTGGCCAACGCGGATTCTCACTTTTCCCAGATCGAGCGCAACACCGGCTTTAAGGGGAGCAAGGTCACCGTCCGTTTCGTGTTCTTCGACGTCAAGGGGGGCGCGGCGGCTTCCGAGAGCGTGGTGGTGTTTCAAGGCACGGCCAACGCGCCGGACGAGATCACCGAGGCCACCTTCCGGCTGACGGCGATAAACAGCCTGAGCTTGCAGCGGGTCCTGTTACCGGAGGTGCGGGTACAGAAGCGCTGCCCGTGGAACTTCCCGGCGACTGCGGCGCAAAGAGAAGAGGGGGTAACAGGGGAGTCGCGGGGCGCCTATTCGCCGTTCTACCGTTGCGGTTACTCGCCGGGCGTGGCTGACGGCGTGGGGAACCTGAAGGCCAGCGAGCCGTACGCGAGCTGCGACCGCACGCGGGCGCAGTGCGAAGAGCGGGGGATGTTCCGGCAGGACGCGGCCGGGAACCCGACGCGGCGGTTCGGCGGCATCGAGTTCGTCCCGGCGACCACGCTGGTACGGAGCCACGGCGAGAAGGGACGCCACGTCTCGCAGCCGCTGGAGAACGAAGCCCGCTACAACGATTTCGTGCCGCTGATCTACGGGACGGTGTGGTGCGCTCCGCTGATCGTGTTCGCGAAGAACGACGGGAACCTGACGCGGATGGAAGCGCTGGTGGGGATGGGCGAGATCCAGGGCGTGGTGAAGCTGCTGGTGAACGACATCGAGATCCCGGCGGGGCAGGCGGGCGCGAACATGACGGCGACGGGCTGGTACAACGTGATCAGCCTGGGCGGGCGCACGGGCGGCTTCAACCTGGATTACGTCGATGCAGAAGGGAACCCGCTGGGCGACTGCTACGGCAGCATGGCGGTGCTGTCGGTCGTGGCGCCGAACCGGATCAACGACGGGCGCTCGCTGCCGCGGATCCAGGCGCTGGTGGAGGGGCTGAAGCTGCCGCGGTTCGCCACGGACGGAACCTACCTGGGCGAGAGCTTCACCAACAATCCGGCCTGGGGGGTGCTGGACATTCTGCGCCGATGCGGCTGGGAACCGGACGCGATCGATATCGAAAGCTTCGCCAGGGCGGCGGCTTACTGCGCCGCCGAAATCGAGACGCAGGACCTGTACGGCAACGCGGTGAGAGTGGCGCGGTTTCAATGCAACCTGGCGCTGCGGCAGAGGCGGAGCGCGGCCGAAGTAATCCGGGGGATCCGGAACGGGTCGCGGCTGTACCTGACGTTCAGCGCCGGGGGCCGGATCCAGGTGCGGTGCGAGAACACGCTGGCGTTAGAGCAGCCGGCGAAGCCGGAGGGGAGCAACAGCCGGGAGCCGCTGAACGGGGGCTGGCCGGCGTACGAGTTCGGCGACGGCTCGACGTGGTTTTCGGGGATCCTCAGGCGCGAGGAGGGTGCGCCGTCGATCCGGCTGTGGTCGAGGAGCACGGCGGAGACGCCGAACCGGTTCACGGTGGAGTTCCAGGACGCGTTCAACGAGTACCAGCAGGACAGCGTGTCGCTGGTGGACGTGGGCGACGCGCTGAAGAGCGGGCAGGAAGTGAGCGCGACGCTCGCGGCGCTCGGACTGGCGAACTTCGACCAGGCCGCGCGGGTGGTGAAGTTCCACCTGGACAAATCGACGCAAGGCAACACGTACCTGGAGCTGGAGACCACAGTGCGGGGCTTCGGGCTGAAGCCGGGCGACCTGATCACGGTGACCTACCTGAAAGAGGGATTCTCGCGGCAGCCGTTCCGGATCCTGAAGATCGCGCCGGGGCCGAACTACCGCACGGCGCTGATCACGGCGCAGATTCATGACGACGGGTGGTACAGCGACGACGCGGGTCTGGGGAGCGGGGCGGGGCGGCGGCAACCAGGGGCCGGCGTCGGGCTGCCGCGGCCACTGGGCGGCAGCGAACTGGACGCGGAGGGGATGCCGCGGTTCGGCATCGTGGAGAAGTTCGCGGAGAGCACCGACGGGCGCACCGACGTGAGCCTGGAAGTCAGCTTCACCGCGCCGGCGAAGCCGGCCCTGGCCAGCGTGGGGATTCCAATGGTGAGCCTGGCGGCGCAGATCGCGACCTCGGGCGGAACCCTGAAAAGCAGCCAGACGCTCTACTACGCGGTGAGCGCGGTGGATGACAGCGGCGCGGAGAGCGCCCTGACGTTCCTGGTGCGGGCGGCCATCCCGGCGGGCGGCGACACGAACGCGGTGACACTCGCCGGGTTGAGCTTCTCGGCGGGGACGGCGGGTTTCCATGTCTATCGGGGAACACGGCCGAGCGATCTGCACCGCATCGCCGAGAACCATGCGCCGGCCAACAGCTTCACCGATACCGGCCTGGCGAATACGCTGGCGCCGCCGCCGGACGAGAATTACGACCACGCCAACTTCTACTGGCGGTTTGAGTTGCAGCCGGAGTATGCGGCCAACATCCATTCGGCGGAGACGATCGGGAACACCACGGCGCAGATGGTCACGGACGCCTACCAGGGCATGGCGGTCCGCATCAGCCGGGGCCGAGGCGCGGGGCAGGAGCGGGCGGTGGTCGCGAACGACGCGACCACGCTGGTGGTGACGCCGAAGTGGGAGGTGACCCCAGACAGCACGAGCTACTTCGTAGTAGGGGAAGCAGGCTGGCACTTCGCGGCGGTGGCGCGGACGAGTCCGGTGGAATTCCAGGTGGCGAACCGGGTGGGTGCGACGGTGCACGTGACCGGGCGGGCGGCCAACGCGCGCGACGAGGAATGCGCCGCCGAGCTCTCGCCGGTTACGCGGTATCAGATCCGGGGCGCCGGGGCGCCGTTCGACCTGGATGTGCCGCCGAAGCCGGGCTTCGGGCTGGCGGCTTTGGGCGGGGGCACGGTGGAACTGGCGGGGATCGCGTTCCAGGACCTCACCAACACGCGGACGATCACGGCGGCGACGCTCACGCTGCACTACTGGAACGAGATGAACAGCCCGTCGCCATATCTGCTGGCCGCGAGCGTGGCGGGCAGCGACGAATACCTTGACCTGTCGGCCGCCGGCGGGGCGCAGGCGGACAGCCTGGTGCAGATCGACGCCGAGCTGATGCGGGTGGTGGAAACGCTCAATGGCGGGCTGCGGTACCGCGTCGAGCGCGGCGCAAACGGCAGCACGGCGGCGCCGCACGCGGCCGAGACGGCGGTCTATCACCTGGAGAACAGCGTCTTCATCGTCCCGTTGGTGAAAGACTTCTTCGGAAGCCGGGCGAGCGGCAACTTCGCCTATCCGATCTTCCTGCCGGACGTGCGGATCGCGAGCGCGGAGTTGTTCGTCACCAACACGCACGGCAACGGCGAACCGGAGGCGCTGTCATTCACCAACACCTTCGACTCGGGGCTGAGGACGCTCTCCGGCGGCCAGATATCGATCCAGGTGGAGGGGGACCTGGCGATTCAGACGAAGGCCGCGCCACCGCTGGTGATCGAGAGCTGGCACAGCGTGGGAGACATCTTCGCGGTGGTGCACGATGCACCCACGGGTTCGGCGATCGGGCTCCGGCTGAAGCAGGACCAGACGACCTACTGCACGCTGACGATTCCGGCGGGGCAGACGATATCGAACGTGGTGAACGGGTTTGGGCTGGCGCCGCTCAAGGCCGACTCGCGGCTCGACCTCGACATTGTGGCGGTCGGTAGCGAGACGCCGGGGCGGGATTTGACGGTGACCATCAGGCTGTAAGGAAGTCGAGGAAGTGCCTGAGACGCTCCAGAAGCTAAGGCCGGACAGGGATCTACAGTGCTATTTTGAGCGGCCGTCGGCGATTGCGGCGCTGAGCGAAGCGAGCGCCGGCGGGTTCACCATCTCGGGTTCGTTCCGGCAGCAGTTCGACTGGGCGGTGCTGGATTGGAACCGCGACAACGTCTTCGAACATCCGGCCTTTCGCAACCTACCCGACGGAGACCTCAGCGGGCTGGTACTCTCCTACGAAGAAACGCGGGTCAACTGCGTGCCGGTCGATTCCGACCTGTATCCCACCATAGATTGGCCGTACTTGCGTATCTGGGCGGAGGACCAAGGAGCAGAGAGTATCTACAAGGTGCGGTTGAAGAACTACGCCACCGCGGTCGAGGGCGCCTATCAACCGGCCACCGCCGAGTTCGAGCTGCGCGGCTCGGTGACGCCGGGCGACTACGCCGGGCTGGCGTGGCTGACGGAACATCACACTTGCCAGATAGTCGCCGGGGACACGCCAGAGACGGTGGCGCAGCGGATCGTCGAGAGCGTCGAGGCCTTTTCGCCGACGACGAGGGCGACGCGCAGCGGCGCGCGCATCCGGCTTACCTACGTGGGAGTGGGGCAAACGCCGGAGAACAGCACCACCGGGGCCAACGGCAATCGCGTCGGCGCCTACGGGCACGTGAGCGGGGCGATGACGGAGTGGTGGGAGCCGCAGTGGCAGCGGTTCAGCGGCGGCGCCTCGCCGACGAAGTGGCGGATCACGCTGAACTTCGGGGCGCTGACGGACACATTGGGTCGGACGGCGCCGATGACCGCGGTGCGCAAGGTGCGGTGGACCTATGCGGCCGACATGCAGGCTGGCGCGTTCGCGCGGTGCGAGTTCCAGGTGCGGGTCACCAACTGGGCGGTGAATGGCACGGGCAAGGGGTACACGGCGCCGGGGCCCGGCAGCCGCCGGATCGAGGATGACGCGCCGGAGATCACTTACACCGGGAACTGGGCGGCGTCCAAGGGCAATTTCTCGGGCGGCTCGATTCACTACACCAGCAGCGCGGCGGCGAGGTTGAGCTGCACGTACGAGGCGGCCGGGACGCACACGCTGTATCTGGGCGCGCGGCGGGCGGACAACGGCGGGCAGGTGGCGGTGAAAGTCGATGGCGGCGCGGAGCGGACGCTGGACCTGAGGATTCCCGGCGAGGATGCGCTGGTGCGGCTGAAGATCGGCGAGTACGGCGGCGGCAGTCACGCGGTGGAGATCAGGAGCCTCGGGCCGGAGGGACGGTATTTCTACTTTGACTTTCTGGAAATCGCCGTGCCGGCCCAGGCGCTGCCGGCGATCGCGGCAGACGCGAAGAACGCCCTGGCGACGGATTGGGACACGGACCACTCGATGGCGCTGGCGCCGGAGCGGACGGCCTGGATGATCCACTCACTAGGTTTTCACGGGCGGGTGAACCATTACGTGGGCGCACTGTGGTTCTATGAGCTTTGCCGGGCGGGGCATCAGTACGCGTCGGCGACGGTGGAGTTCACCGGCACACCGGAGTTCAGCGCGGTCACCGCAATCCGGATCGGGCGGACCGACGAGCCGCCGGAGAACGACACGATCCTCCAGCACCTGAACCTGATCGGCGATACGGCGGAGACGATCGCGCGGGCGTTCGAGCTGGAGATCAACCGGGGATACATGGCGATTCGCGCCGCGGTAAGCGGCGCGGTGCTGACCATATATGCGCGTGCGATGGGGGCGGAGGGGAACAAGATCACGCTGGCGGCCAGCCCCACCTCGGGCGCGTTCGTGGCGCAGGCCAGCGGGCCGACGCTCGCGGGCGGCGCGGACGGCGACTGGCGCACCGACCTGGCGGCCACGCCGCGGCTGAACCGGGCGGCGCGGGACTGGCACGTCAGCTTCTACCGGGCGCTCCACGGCTACGGGCTGGACGCGGTGAGCGCGCTGAGCATGGAGATCCAGCACGGAGACCCGTCGGCGGAGGCGGGGATCGCGCAGCGGTACCCGGACGGCGCGCCGGCGCTGCTCAACACGCCGGCCCTGCAAACGAATTTCTCGCCGGCGAGCCTGGCGTTCTGGAAGGAGGCGCACCGCGAACTGGCGGATCTGATGCAGCAGGCGGGCTTGCAGCCGTACCTGCAATTCGGCGAGGCGCAGTGGTGGTACTTCCCGAACGCAAGCGGCATGCCTTACTACGATGCGCACACGAAGGACACCTTCCGGGCGACGTATGGCCGGGAGATGAGCGTGATTGCGCGCAACGACGCATTGCCGGCGCTGCACCCGGAAGAGGCGGCGTTTCTGCCGGGGCTGATCGGCGCGTTCACCAACCAGATCATCGCCCACGTTCGGCAGACGCTGCCGGGTTGCCGGTTCGAGGTGCTGTACCCGCATGACGTGAACGAGCCCGCGTTCAACAAGGCGGTAAACCTGCCGGCGGCGAGCTGGGGTCCGGCGACGCTGGACTGCTTCAAGACGGAGAGCTTCCTGCACACTTACGCGCGGAACCTCGACAAGAGCCTCGAGTCGATCTCCGTGTCCAAGGGTCTGGGATTCCCCCACCACAAGCGAGCCCACCTGATCGGCATCAGCGACTACACCACCGCGTGGCCGAAGGAGCTGATGCTGGGGCGGGCCGAAGGGCTGGAGTCGGTGGTGCTGTTTGCGCTGGACCAGTTCAGCCTGATCGGCTACCCGGCGCCAGTGCGGCCGGGGATGCGGCGGGCGGTGTATCTGGGTGGGTGAGTCAGCGCCGGACCCAGATGGGCGACGACCAGGCCATCTGGTCGTCCACCTGGTGGACACGGACGTAGTAGTAGCTCTCGCCGGGGCTGGGGTCGTTGTCCACGAAGGTGAAGCTCGCCTCCGGGCCCAGGTTCTGCCGATTGTGGATGAAGCGGTTGTTCTTGATGATGTCGATCTGGCGGATGGGCGCGGTGCCGATCACTTTCACCCACAGTCTGAACTCGCCTGGGACGCTCACGATGTCGCCCTGCAAGTGCTCCTTGCCGGCGGCCTGGAGCCGGTAATCCAGGAGGATGTTGTCGGTGGCGCCGTAAGAGTGGCGCTGGCGCATGGCGTCGAGCAGGCCCTCGCGAGTGAACTCCGTGGCCAGCGTGCTGGCATAGGAGATGTGCGTCGATAGGTGATCCGAGGAAGACTGCACGCCGAGCTTGTAGCCCTTGGCCCAAGCGTTCCATACGTAGCCGGCGGGGCGGAAGCCGCCGGGGGCCGAGGCCAGGTTGCCGGAGTGGGCCGCCTTGGGCGCGCCCTCGTACTCGGCCGAGACGCGGTCGCCCTGATAGATCTCCACCAGCGGCTCGACTTCGGGTTCGTTGTCGCGCCAATCAGTGCCCATGCCGGTCGCCGAGGTGTGCGAGAAGGCTACGCCACGATAGCGCTTCAGGTAGTCATACAGCGCTTTGGCGCCGGCCTTGGCCTTCTGCTCCTCCGGCGGGATGGGCAGCGTGGGGTTGCCGCGCCGCGCGAACATCACGTTGCGGTGGCCGTTGGGGTAACCGACGCTGCGCTCGTAGCCGTACAGCGGCGTGAACGTCTTCGGCAGCATGAACAGGTCGGCCGCCTGCTGCAACAGCCAGTTGATGTACTCGACGTCGGGGCCGCCGGCGCCGTTGTGCTCGCTGACGCCGAGGAAATCGAGCGAGGCGGCGTCAAGCGCGTACCGGTAGCAATCGAGCAGCGTGCCGTCGTTGTTGCCGTCCATCGAGAACTCGGTGTGGCGGTGGGTGTCGCCGCGGTAGATCCGATAGCTGTTGCCACCCGATTCGATCGCGTACTGGCGGATGCGCGCCAGGTCCTCGCCCTCCCGCGCGTGAACGGGATTGACCTTCAACTGCGGGATCGTCCTGGCCTTCAGCTTCGGGCCGGCCGGCGCGCCGGGCAGAGCGGGCAGGCAGCCGGCGTAGACGTCGGCGTGCTCGAAGAGGAACTCCTCGAAGTCACGGTTGTCGGTCGGCCAGGCGGCGAAGAGGTTGCCGCGCCCGTCCAGCGCGAAGCCGCCACGCACGTCACTGCGCCCCTGGCTGAAGGGGACGCGCAGCGGTGCGCTCCAGCGGTCGCCGTCGTAAGCCACTCCGACGATCTCCCAGGCGGCCCTGTGAGCGGGTGCGTAGCTGGGCACGTCGCGGATGCGCAGCGTGCGGTGGCGGAAGAACACCCACGGGCGGCCGGCGCCATCCATTTGCAGCGCGGGCAGGTCGTTGTAGCCGCGCACATCCTCGGGCAGCGCGAGGTCCAGATCGGCCAGCGGCTCCTGCCAACTCTTGCCGTCCCAGACGGCCACGGCCAGGTTGCGCCATTGATAGAGCCTGTTGCCCTGCTTGATCACCAGGAAGCCGGTGTCCTTGCCCCAGTTCATGCCGCTCTCGTTCCAGGTTGCCCAGAGGCGGTTCTGGCGGTCGCAGGCGAGACTGGCGTGCGCCTCGAACTTCCCGGTGCGGGCCACCGCGACCGGCTCCGACCACTTGCCGCCGCTGTAGTGGCGCATCAGGATGTCGTAGTTGCCCTGGTCGTAGGTGTCCCAGGCCACGTAGACGCGGCCGGCCGAGTCGGCGGCGACGGCCGGCTCCCAGTCGTTGGCCGGAGACGTCGAAACGCGCTCGGCCGGCGACCACGCGCTGCCGTCGTAGCGTCGGGCGAGGATGTCCGACTTGCCTGCGCGGAAGCCCTGCCACACCAGCCACAGGCTCCCGTTGGAATCGGTGGCCAGATTGTGGAAGATGTCCGGCTGCGGCTCTTCGGTGAGCCGTTCGACCGCTGACCACGCCTTGCCGTCGAAGCGGCGCCCATAGAGGTCCCAGTTGCCATTGACCTGGGCCGACCAGACCGCCCAGGGATTGCCGCCGCGGTCCCGCCCCATCTTGACGAGGAAGATGTCGCCCGGCCGTTCGGTAACTTTCTGGACCGGCCCCCAGGCGGCGCCGTCGAAGCGCCGGGCCAGCACTTCGCTGGTGTTGCCGCGGTAGGCCACCCAGGCGGCCCACAACTCGCCGCCCGAGCCGCCGAGCAGGGTGGCGAAGTCATCCTGATACTCGGCAGTGGAGAGAAGCTGGGCAGCCGGCGTGCGGTCCACGACCACGCGCCCGCCCAGCAGGCGCAACGGCTTGCCCGGCACCAGATCCTGGAGCGCGAATCCGAAGTTGCCCTGGCGCGTCTGGAAGCTGACGCGGGCCGCGGGCGAACCCTTGATCTCCACCACCAGCCCCGGTATGAGCAGGTAGTCCGGCGGGTGAGTGAGGCGCTCCTCCGGCTCCCAGGGGCGGAACACGAACGTCTGGCCTTTGCGCGTGGAGAGCGACCAGCCGGTCTTGCCGACGATCTTGTCGCCGGGGCGGGGATGCCAGTTTCGCAACTCCAGAACCTCGCCGTTCGTCACACCAAGTGTGCCGTCCCAGGGGGCCGGCGCAGCGTCAGTGACGCCGAACTCAACGCGGAAGGAAACAGCCGAATCGGCGGCCACGGCCGGAAGCGCAAGGAGCAAGAAGAAGAGGAAGCAGCGTCGCCAGTGCATGCGTTAATTCTAGTCCCGCACGGAGGCAACCGGGTATAATCTCAGTTCCCGGTGAACCGGGCCAATGCTGTTGTACGCGATCACCATCTTCCTGGCGGCGTTTCTGGTGTTCCAGATCCAGCCGATCATCGCCAAGATGATACTGCCCTGGTTTGGCGGCGGCTCGGCGGTGTGGACCACCTGCATGTTGTTCTTCCAGGCGGCGCTGCTGCTGGGCTACCTTTATGCGCACTGGGTGCATGAATACCTGGGCGCGCGCAAGCAGGCGGTGCTTCACGCCGCCGTGCTGGTGGCGAGCTTTTTGGCGCTGCCGGTGGCGCCTGACCCCTCTTGGGCGAACGGGGGACAGGGGGACCCTTCGTGGCGGATTCTGGGCCTGCTTGCGGTGACGATCGGCTTGCCTTACCTGCTGCTTTCCACCACCAGCCCGCTGCTCCAGGCCTGGTACGCACGCACGCACACTGGCGCGACTCCATATCGGCTTTATGCGCTCTCGAATCTGGCCTCCCTGCTGGCGCTGGTGAGCTACCCGGTGCTGGTGGAGCCGCACCTATCGTTGCGCACGCAAGCGTGGGTCTGGTCGGCCGCGTACGCCGCCTTTGTCCTATTGGGCGGCTGGGCCGCCTGCCGAAGCCTGGGGGTATCCGGGCAGGCGTCGGGCGGGTGCGCCGGGGAGGAGACGGCCCCACCGCCGGCGCCGGGCTGGGGACTGCGGCTGTTGTGGATGGCGCTGGCGAGCTGCACTTCGACGCTGCTGCTGGCCGTTACCGCCCACCTGACCCGCGATGTTGCGGCCGTCCCCTTCCTGTGGATCCTGCCCCTCAGCGTCTACCTGCTGAGCTTCATCATTTGCTTCGACACACCCCGCCTCTACTACCGCCCCGTCTATCTGCCGCTGCTGGCGGTGGCGCTGGGGCTGATGGCTCACCTGGTGTGGCCGGGGACGGAGAAGTCCGATGCGATGCCGGTGATCCTGCTGTGCGCGGGCGCGCTGTTCGTGATCTCGATGGTCTGTCACGGTGAGCTGGTGCGATCGAAGCCCCACCCACGCCACCTCACCGTCTTCTACCTCATGCTGTGCCTGGGCGGGGCGGGCGGCGGCGTGTTCGTGGGATTAGTGGCTCCCAACTTTTTTGCCCTTGACCACGAGTTCCCGATCGGTCTCGGCTGGTGCGCCGCGCTGGTGGTGCTGGTGCTGTTACGCGAGTACCGCGAATTGTTTCGGTGTGGCTGGTGGCGGCTGGCCCCGTCCGCCCTGGCGGCCGGGTTAGGCGCTTACCTGGTGGTGCTGGGCGCCGGGATGTGGAAATCGATCGAGGGTTACCGCGTGGTGGCGCGCAATTTCTACGGCCAGCTCCGCGTCTATGACCGGGACGAGGACGACGGGGCGGGCGTCCGCCGCAAGTTGCTGCACGGGGTGATCAACCACGGCGAGCAGGTTCTGGACAAGGCGTACCGGCGGAAGCCCGGCACCTATTACTGCCCGGAGGCAGGGATTGGGCGCGTCATGACCGCCGGGCGGCAGGGCCCGCCGCGCCGCATCGGCGTACTCGGTCTGGGCACCGGCACGCTGACGGTGTACGGGCGCCGGGGAGACGTGTTCCGCATCTACGAGATCAACCCGCTGGTGATACAACTGGCCCGCACCGAGTTCACTTATCTGCGGGACACGGCGGCCCGGGTGGAAATCGCGCTCGGCGACGGGCGGCTGGCGCTGGAGCGGGAGCCGGGCCAGCAGTTGGACGTGCTGGTGATGGACGCCTTCTCGGGCGACTCGGTTCCGGTCCACTTGCTTACCCGCGAAGCCGTTCGCACCTACCTGCGCCACCTCAAACCGGGCGGGATACTGGCGCTGAACATCTCCAACAGGTACATCGATCTGCGCCCGGTGATGGCGCGGATGGCCCGCGAATTCGGCAAGCTGGCGCTGTGCTTCGACTTCGACGCCGAGGAAGAGGATCTGCTCTGTTTCGGCTCCACCTGGGTGCTGATCGTGGATGCGGCCACGCGGCAGGCGCTCGCCGGCGCGCTGGACGGGGGCAAGGTGCTGGAAAGCCGGCCCAGCTTCCGCCTCTGGACCGACGACTTCTCCAACTTGTGGGGCATTCTGGAGTGAGCCGCGCCCATGTTAGCATGGGCCTGATGTTTGCCAACTTCCGCAGCTTCGAGGCGGGGCCGGACGCTTTCGGCCAGACCTGGCGCGTGGAGTTCCTCTGGCACCAGAACGGCATCGCCATCCGGCACAGCGACACGGTGGATGTGAAGTTCGCGCTCTGGTGCGGCCAAACCCGGTTGGAGAAGGTGATCGCGCTCCGGCACGCGGACCTGCTGGAGCTGAGCCGGCAGGCGGGGCGCCCGGTCACCGATCCCTGGTCGATCCGACTGGCGGCGCTGCACCTCAAGCACATGATCGAGACAGGCGAAGACGTGGAGAAGACGCTGGTCACGCCGCCGCTGGCGGCGCTGGAAGCGCACGCCGGCGAACTGGGGAGGGCGGAGCGCCGATGAGAACGGCGGCGCCAGCGGCGGGACCCTCGGATTCCTGGGGGAAAAGCCTGGGGCTTGGCAAGGACGCCAGAGTTTCGTATAAACAGAGTTGCATGACTTGGGGAGGCAGAGATGGTCACGTGTCCTGTCTGCGACGCTGAAGTTGACATCGAGGAAGCCGAACTTGACGAGGGCGACACCCTGACCTGCGAGGAATGCGGAGCTGATTTGCGCGTCGCGGGAGTGGATCCGCTGGAGTTGGAGTCCATCGAGGAAGAAGAGGAAGAAGAGGGCCTCGACGACGATGAGGACGAAGAGGAGGACGAGCCCTGGAGGTGACCCGGGCGCCGGCGCCGCCAGTCTGTTTGTCGCGGCGGTGGTGGTGGCCTGCGGGATGGCTGCCGGGGGGCTTGCCTTCCAGCCGCAATCCTACGCGCTGGTCGCCGGCACGGTCTTCCGCGACACCGGCTTGAGCCTGCCCGGGGCCCAGATCCGGCTGGAGCCAGTGGGAGATGCCAAGGCAGCCCGCAAGATCAAGAAACAAGAGGCGATCACCGACGCCCGGGGCGAGTTCGCGATCCGGGTGCCGGCCGGCCCCATGCAGTACAAGCTGAGGACGCGGGCGCCGGGCTACCAGCCTCAGGAGAAGCCGGTTTCAGTCAGCGGCGAGGAGAGGATTGATGTATTTTTTCGTCTCGAGCCCGCATCTAATAGGGAGAGGACATCGAAATGAGGAAGCTGCTGGCCCTGGCTAGCCTGGGGGGAGTGTTAGTGTGGCTCAGCCCCGGCGCGTCCGCCCAGCGGAGGGATCGTGAGCAGGAAAGCACTGTGCGTTCGGTACAAGGCGTGGTTACTGATCCAGCCGGGAACCCGGTCGAAGGCGCGGTGGTGCACCTGAAGAACACCAAGACCTTGCAGATCCGGTCCTACATCACCAAGGGCGACGGCGCATATTCATTCCACGGTCTCAGCACGAACATCGACTACGAGCTGAAGGCCGAGCACCAAGGTCTATCGAGCGACGTCAGGACGCTCAGCGTCTTCGACTCGCGCAAGAGTGCGGTTATCAACTTGCGGCTGAACAAGAAGTAGGGAGGGGCCGCACGGGCCACGGGATGCGGCCCGCAGTTCCGATTCAGGAGAGGAAAAACTCAATGAAACGCTTGCTGTTATTTGGCGCGCTGCTGGCGCTGGCCGCCTGGCTGCCGGCGCAGGAGTTCAAGCTGGGCTCGGCAGTCGGTGACTTCCCCGTGCAGGATACGGAGAGCAACACGGTGCGGCTGTCCGCGCTCAAGGGAGAGGTGACGGTGATTGCCTTTATCGCCACCCAGTGCCCGATCTCGAACGACTACAACGAGCGCATGAAGGCAGCGTACAAGGAGTACACGCCGCGGGGCGTGAAGTTCGTTTTCATCAACTCGAACAACAGCGAGCCGGCGGCCGAGGTGGTCGAGCACGCCGGCAAGTGGGGCTTCGAATTCAAGGTTTACAAGGACAACCAGAACGTGGTGGCCGACCGCTTCGGCGCCGAGTTCACCCCGGAGTTCTTCGTGCTCGATAAGGGAGGGGTGATCCGCTATCACGGCGCGCTGGACAATTCGCGCAACCTCGCCGGGGTGAAGTCGCAATGGCTGGGCGGCGCGCTGGACGCCATGCTTGGCGGCCAAACGGTTGCACCGGCCGAAACCAAGGCGTTTGGCTGCACCATCAAGCGGGTGAAGAAGGCGTCGTGAGACGCCTGGCTGTTCTGTTGTTCTTGGGGGTGGCTTGGCTGGCGGCGCAGCCGGGCCTCACGCCGTTGGACGAGGCCGGCTACCGGAAACTGCTGGCCTCGCATAAGGGGCGGATCCTGCTGGTGGACTTCTGGGCCACCTGGTGCGAGCCGTGCCTGGCCGAGCTGCCGCAGCTCGTCCAGCTCGAGAAGAAGCTGAGGGGCGGGTTCAAGCTGGTCACCATCTCGGCCGACGATCCCGAGCAGGAAGCCGACGCCGCGAAGTTCCTCCGTAAGTCCGGCGTGCCGCTGCCCGCCTACATCAAGCGCGCGGCCGACGACGAGAAGTTCATCACCTCGGTCGATCTGAAGTGGAGCGGCGCGCTGCCGGCCTTGTTCCTGTACGATCGCCAGGGCCGCAAGGTGCGCTCGCTCGTGGGCGAAACCGAGATGGCGGTGTTGGAAGCGGCCATCGGCAAGCTTCAGTGACGGCGCCGGTGACGATACTCCGGAAGCATCTGCAACGGCTGCGGGGCCGAACCGCCTTTATAACTGGCGGCAAACGGATCGGCCAGACGGTCGCCCGCATCCTGGCCGAGCAGGGCGTCAACATAGTCGTCAGCTTTCGTCATTCCAAGAAAGAGGCGGCCGTGACGGTCGCAGCCTGCCGCCGGCTGGGCGTCGAGGCCATGGCCGTCGAAGCCGAGGTCTCCTCTCAGGAGAGCGTGCGGGCAGCCATCGGCCGCATTCAGGCCCGGTTTGGCAGGATCGACATTCTCGTGAACATGGCGTCGGTCTACCGGCCGGTGGCGGTCGAGAAGATCACCGCGGATGACTGGGATAAGAACATCGGCGCGCACGTGCTGGGCGCCTTCTGGCCGGCGCAGCTCGCCGTGCCGCTGATGCCGCCGGGATCGCACATCATCAACATCGCCGACGCCTGCGTGGTGGGCAAGATGCGCAAGCGAAACCTGCCTTACCAGGTGACCAAGGCGGCGGTGGCGGCGATGACGCGGGCGATGGCCGTCGAGTACGGCGAGCGCGGCATTTTCGTCAACGCGATCGCGCCCGGACCGATCCTGCCGCCGGAGGATTTCCCGCCCGAGACCTGGAAGGCCATCCGCCGGAGTTCGCCGGTGAAGTACCCGATGAGCGACGCGGAGGCCGTCTCGCAGTTTGCGCTCCTGGTGCTGTACCTTTCCCTGGTCACCATGGCCAGCGGCCACACCTACCCGCTGGACCAGGGCCAGGACCTGTAATCAGCCGCAAGGCGGGCGCGAGTTCAGGGTACTGGAAGAGGAAACCCGCTGCCAGAGCCGCCTGGGGCAGCGCGCGCTGGCTGTCGAGCAGGATGCTCGCCATCTCGCCGAACAGGGCCTTCAGAGCCAGGGCCGGCACGGGGAAGATCGCGGGCCTGTGGAGCGCAGCCGCGAGTTCGCGGGTGAACTCCCGATTGGTGACCGGATTCGGCGCGGTGGCGTTGACCGGGCCGCTGAGGGCCGGTTCGAGGATGGCGAAGCGGATCAGTTCCACCAGGTCGTCGAGGTGGATCCAGGACATCCACTGGCGGCCGGAGCCCAGCCGCCCGCCGGCGCCCATCCGGAAGGCGGGCAGCATGCGCGCCAGCGCGCCGCCGCCACGCCCGAGCACCACGCCGATGCGCAGGCTGACCACGCGCAGCCCGAGCGGCTCGGCGGCAGCCGCCGCGCGCTCCCACTCGCCGCAGACCTCGGCGAGGAAGCCCTCGCCCGGCGGGGAGGATTCCGTCAGCACCTCAGCGCCGCGCGAACCGTAGATACCGACCGCGGAGGCCGAGACCAGCACCGCCGGGCACCGTGGAAGCGCCGCGACCAGCCGGCGCGTGCCCTCGACGCGGCTGGCACGAATCCGCTGCTTCGCGGCTCTCGTCCAGCGCTGCGCCACCGGCTCGCCGGCCAGGTTTACGATGGCTTCAGCGTCCGCGAGGCTCTCCGGCGGCCAGTTGCGCCCGAGCAGGTGCAGCGAGTGCCCATCCGCCAGCAGGCGGCGCGCCAGCGGCCGCCCGATGAAACCGCTGCCGCCAGTGAGAGCGATGTTCATGGCCCCAGTTACAATGATAGTAGCTTCATGCGCGCTACAAACCGATGGCGGCTGCTCTGGGGCTATCTGCGGCGCCACACGAAACTGAACGCCCTGCCGGTGGAGTACATCGTCGAGACGACGGCGAAGTGCAACCTGTACTGCCCGATGTGCCCGCGCGAGACGCTCCCGCAGCCCAAGGAGGACATGACGGAGGAGATCTTCGACCGGCTGGTGCGCGAGACCGGCCCGAGCGCCGAGCACATGATGCTGATCGGACTGGGCGAGCCCCTGCTGGATCCGAAGATATTCGACCGCGTCGAGCACTGCGCGCGGCACGGCATCGCGACGCTGCTTTCGACCAACGGCACGCTGCTCGACGCGGCGGCCTCGGAGAAGCTGCTGCGCTCGCCGCTGGAGCACATCACGCTCAGCTTCGACGGCACAACCAAAGAGACCTTCGAGTTCTACCGCAAGGGAGCGCGGTTCGAGAAGGTGCGCGACAACTTCGTGCGCTTCTGCCGGATGAAGAAGGAGCGTGGGGCGAGGGTTCAGGTGGTGGTGCAGATGGTGCGGCTGGAGCGCAATGCCGGCGAGGTGGAGGAGTTCGCGCGCTTCTGGAGCGCGGTGCCGGGCGTGGACCAGGTGCGCATCAAGGAGGACGAGACCAACCTGATGCGGCCAGGGATGGGACATGAGGCCGGCGACTGGAAGTATCCCTGCCACTACCTCTGGCGCGGCCCGCTGTACGTCAAGCACAACGGCGACGTGTATCCGTGCTGCCAGAGCTACATGCTGGGCGGCGGCCCGGTGGGCCGCGTCGGCGCGCAGCCCGTCGCCGAGATATGGAACTCAGGCGAGATGCAGCGGATGCGCCGGCTGCACGCGGCGGGGCGCGCGGGAGAGATCGACGTGTGCGCGCGCTGCTGCACGACGATCCCGCACCCGGCGCTGGTGGCCGGCAGCCTCATCTTTCACGGCCGGACAGTGCGGCGCGCGCTGCCCCGGGTGGAGCGGCTCGCACGGCTGTTCGGGCGCCTGCTGCGCCCCCCGAAGCCGCGGGAGTAGCCAGCGGGTTGGGCAAGCCGTGCTCGGCGTAGTAGCCGGGCCGCACGCGCTCGACGACCTGGGCCGCCGGCCGCTCCAGCACGCGGAAGAACGGCTTGGGATACAGGCCGATCCAGAACGCCCACACGATCAGCGGAGCGAACACGGCGATCTCGCGAGCGGAGAGATCCACCAGGCCGGTGTTCTCGGCCGAGAGCTCGCCGAGCATGGTGCGCTGGAACAGCCAGATCAGGTAGGCGGCCCCGAGCGCGATACCAGCCACCGCCCACAAGGCCCAGTTGAACGACATCAGGTAAGCGCCCTGGAGGATGGTGATCTCGCCGATGAAACCGTTCAGCCCCGGCATGCCCATCGAGCTGAGCGCGGCGATGAAGAAGACGATGGTGAAGACGGGCATCACCCGCAGCAGGCCGGTGTATGAGGCGATCAGCCGCGTGTGCCGCCGCTCGTAAACGATGCCGACGATTAGGAACAGCATGCCGGTCGAGATGCCGTGGTTGATCTGCTGGAGGATGGAACCGGCGATGCCGGCCGGGTTCAGCGCGAAGATGCCCAGCGTGCAGAAGCCGAGGTGGCTGACCGAGGAGTAGGCGATCAGCTTCTTCCAGTCCTTCTGCATCAGACAGACCAGCGCCCCGTAGACGATGGCGATGATCGACAGCACCGCCATGACGTTGACGATGGTCGGGTCCTTGGCGGCGTCGGGCAGCATCGGCAGCGAGAAGCGCAGGAAACCGTAGGTGCCCATCTTCAGCAGCACGCTGGCCAGGATGACCGAGCCGGCGGTGGGCGCCTCGGTGTGGGCGTCGGGCAGCCAGGTGTGCAGCGGGAACATCGGCACCTTGACCGCGAAGCCGAGGAAAAACGCCCAGAAGACCCACCACTGGACACCGAGCGGCACGCTGATGCGCATCAGCGCGGCGATGTCGAAGGTAAGGACATGGAACTGGCGGTAATGCTCGAAGTAGAGGGCCAGGATGCCGAGCAGCATCAGCACCGAGCCGATCAGCGTGAAGAGGATGAACTTGAAGGCGGAGTAGACGCGGCGCTCGCCGCCCCAGATGGCGATGATGAAGTACATCGGCACCAGCACCAGCTCCCAGCACACGAAGAACAGGAAGAAATCCAGCGCCATGAAGACGCCGAGCATGCCGACCTGGAGCACCAGGAAGTTGGCGTAGTATTCCTTCAGCCGCTGCTGGATGACGCGCCAGCTCGAAAGGATCGACAGGAACCCGAGCAGCGTGGTGAGCATCACCAGCAGCAGGCTGTAGCCGTCGATGCCGAGATGGTAGGAAGCGCCGATCGAGGGGACCCAGGGCAGCTTCTCGATGAACTGGAAGTCCTTGGCCGAGTCAAACCGGAACACCAGCGGGAGCGAGACCAGGAAGCCGAGGAACGAAGCGATGTTGGCCCAGAGCCGGATCGCGTTCGGTTTCGAGGAGGGAATTAAGAGCAGGACGATCAGCCCGGCCAGGGGCGTCAACAGGACGAGCGACAAGAGGTGGTCCATAGCAGACGAGAGCAGTCCACCATCTTATCATCAGCGGGATAAAGCTCCAGACTGCCGGGGCGCCCGCGCCCCACAACCTGGCTACCAGATCACGCGCGCGGTGAGCTGGACGTTGCGGTTGCCGTCGTCGGATATAGTGCCCATGACGCGGCCGTAGGTGCTGGTGCCGATGGTCGCGGCCGGGTTGGTGAAGTTGGGATGGTTCAAAAAGTCGGTCGAAACTATCTCCAGCTTCAGCCTGAGGCTCTCGCGAATCGGGATCTCCTTGGTTGTGCCGAAATGGAAGACATTCATGCCGGGCCCTTCGAGGACAAAGGCGCCGGAGTTGCCGAAGCGGCCGATGCCCGCCGCCGGGGCCACGAAGGCGGTGGTGTCGAACCAGCGATCGAGCGTGCGCTGGCCGGCCGGGAGGTTGCCGTTGCCGACGCGGTCAGGCCGGCCGCCGCGGCGGTTGGTGTTGGAGGGGTCCACCCCGGAGAAGGCGGGTGTGAAATACAGACCGGTCTGGCAGACATAGGTGCCGGCCAAAGTCCAGTTCCCGATGAGGTAGTGGACCGGCTTGGGAACGGCGGAGGCGAAGCGTTTCCCTTTGCCGAACGGCAGCTCGTAGATCCCGATGGAGACGAAACGGAAGCGCGGGATCATCCCTCCCTGAGACCGGTCGCGGCGGCGGTCGAAGCCATCCTCCGGGGAACCGCTCCAGTCGTCAGCGAGGCTCCTGGCCCAGGTCAGATGCGCCTGGTAGTAGAGGCCCTGTTTGGCCTTGCGCTCGAACTTGAGCACGCCGGCGTGGTAGCTGTGTGCACCGCCATTGGCGGTCTCACTGACAGAGAACAAATAGGGGAAAGGCACGAGGGGGAGCTTCTCGGCGTAGGGCCTGCGGTCGGCGGGGACCTGGTTCAGGTCGCGCGACCAGGGGTACTTGCGGCCCAAGGTGGACAGGTAGGTGAGCGAGACGCCCATGTCGAACATCTGCTTCTCAAGCGTGAGGTTGTACTGGGTGCTGTACGGAGTGCGGAGGTACGGGTCCATGCCGCCGCCGCCGGTGCCGCCCAGCAAGTAGGTGGCGCCGGGGAAGGGGCGCGGGAAGCTGAAGGCGGGCACGCCGCCGGTGATGGAATTGGTGAAGCTCTCGCGGAGCTCAAAGGGTGCGCCGCCGCCGTCGGAGACGTAGGGCTGCATGGCGACGTAGTAAACGCCGGCGCCGCCGCGAATGACGAAATCTTCCCAGGCGGCGGGACGCCAGGCGAAGCCGACACGGGGCGCAAAGTTGTTGCGGTCCATGTTCAGCAGTTTGTGGCTCAAGCCGGCTGACGCTGCGGTGGTGATGGGGACGTTTTTCGGGAAGCCGGGATGGATCCGGGTTTTGGCGGATTCATCGGGGACCACCAGCGCGTTCTTGGCCGGATAGAAGTTGGCGATGAGGTTCTGCTCGATGGTGCCGGGGTCGAGCAGGGAGTAGCGCAAGCCGAACTCCAGCGACAGTCGCGTCGTCGCTTTGAAGGCGTCGGTGAAGTACCCCTCCCAGTTCAGGCGATGGGGATAGACGGGGCCGACGGAGGTGGAGCGGGCGCTCGAATCCATGATGCCGAGCAGGAAATCGGCGTACGGGTGACCGGAGAAACGCCCAATGAAGGAGTATTGACCGTAGACGGCGCTGGGCGAGGTAGCGTACTGCTTGCCGTTGAACTTGCCCATCTCGAGGCCGAAGCGGAAATTGTGGCGCCCGCGCGTCAGGTGCAAGATCTCCTGGAGGTGGAAGTTGCTCCACAACCAGCCGTTCTGGTCGCCCTGGTAGATGGCAGCGAAGCCGGTGACGTTGACGCGGGGCAGGCCCTTGGAATCCTGCAAGTCGCTGAGCTGAAGGCCGGCGGCCTTGACCACGTCGAGGCCGCGCAACGGCCCGCCGTACTCGCTGCGGTCCTGCGCCCAGCCGAAGCGCACTTCATTGAGCATGGTGGGGGAGATGACGTGGGTGTCGGAAAGCACGGTGTGGTACTGGTGGCGCCACTGCTTGTACTTGCCGATCCTGGAGTTGTTCTCGCCATCCCAGCGCTCGAACTCATAGTTCTGAAACATGAACCGCCCGAACAGCGAGTTGGAATCGCTGATCTTGTGGTCCACCCGCGCCGCGTGCTGGTCGCTCTTGTTGGGGAAAACGGCGATGGCGGTGTAACGGTCCGCGCCGGTGTTGGGCGTCGGGTACCAGGTTTCCTGGTAGTATTTCGAAACCGGGCTGATGCGGCTGGCGGGGATGCGGCCGGCGGCGAACGGGGCGCCGCTCAACGGGTCCGTCAGGCCCCTGGCGAGCGAGGAGAAATCGCCGTCGCGGAAAGCCGGCGTGGGCACGACCATGTTGGTGACGTAGGGGAGCTGGCTGCCGCGCAGCGCCTGCCAACTGTAGTGGAAGAAGGTGCGGTTGCGCCCGTCGTAAAGCTTGCCGAGGTAAACCGGGCCGCCCAGCTTCACGTTGGGACGGAAAATCGGCGGCCCCTTGGGCCTGGCGGGAGCAAAGAACGGCCGCGCCACGAACCCGATGGCGTTGTAGTGCAGCCATCCCTCGCCGTGCAGCGTGTTGGTCCCGCTTTCGGAGACGACGGCCACATTGGACGAGGTGCCGCCGGCGGCGTTGACGCTGACGAGGTCGATGCGGAACTCGCGGTAGGAATCCAGGTAGGTGAGGGCCGGGCCGAAGCCGCCCCCGGTCCAGCCGTCGCGGACGGGAATGCCGTCGATCGAGAAAGTGGTGTTGCGGCCCTGCCCGTTGCCCGCATAGGTGCTGCCGGTGACCGCCGGGCTCAGCAGCAGCATGCGCCAGATCGAACGGTAGTTGGAGACCACAGGCATGTTGGCGAAGACGTAGTTCGAGCGCACCTCGGAGACCGTGGCCCGCTCGGTCTCGATTAACTGCGCCCCGGCGCTGACGGTGACCGATTCGGTGACGGCCCCGACTTCCATCCGGATGTCCACACGGCGGTCGGCGGTGGCGACCAGCTCGACGTCCTCGGCCACGAACTTCTTGAAGCCGGGGCTTTCCGCCGATACCTGGTAGCGGCCCGGTACCAGGCTGGGCGCGACGTAGTTGCCCACCTCGTTGCTGGTCGCCTTGGTGACGACGTTGGTGTCGAGGTTCTTCAGCGTGACCTCGACGCGCGGGTAAATGGCTCCGGTGCTGTCCATCACGGTTCCCCGGATGGTCCCGTAGTAGATCTGAGCGAACAGGGCAGCGGGCAAGAGCGACGCCGCGACGATCAGGCGGTTCATTTAAGCCCTCCAGTGCCTCCCAGTTTATGCACACGGCGAGTGCGGAGCGCAACCGCCCCTCGGCCGGGCCGAATCAGTGGTACCATCGAAAGTTTAGGACAGTGGGGTCTGTTGAAACCTGCTGGAGTGTTTTTCAATCCACCCAATTGGAGGTTATTGATGCGGTTGTTCATCGCGTTTGCAGCAACGGTTGCCCTGGTTCTGACCCTCGGTCCCCTTGGCAGCCAGGCTCAGGAGAAGAAGGCCCAGGAGAAGCTCATCTTCGAGTCGAAGATGGGCAACGTCACCTTCCTGCACGTCAAGCACACGGAGCGGGAAAAGGCAGACTGCAAGGTCTGCCACGACAAGCTGTTTCCCCAGGACGCCAAGGCGCCGCTGAACTTCAAGCTAGGCATGCACAAGCCGGCCGAGGCGAAGAAGACTGGCTGCACCGCCTGCCACATCGCCGGCGGGAAGGCCTTCGCCGTTACCGTGACCGCGAATTGCGGCAAGTGCCACGTTAAGGCCGCGGCCAAGGGCTGAGGCCGGCCCAGCGGGCAACGCGAGAGCGTTGAACCGATGGCGGCACGCCTGGCGCCGGACAATGTGCGGCGGGCCCACCAGTCATTGCATCACTTGGTCGCGGACGCCCCGTGGGAGGATGAAGCGATTCTTCAGCAGGTCCGCGATTATGTTCTGCCGGCGATGCGGAAGCAATCGCCGGTGGCAGCCTGGATCGTCGACAAGACCAGTTTCGTGAAGAAGGGCACGCACTCGGTGGGCGTGGGGCGGCAGTATTGCGGCCGGCTGGGGAAGAAGGAGAACTGCCAGGTGGCCGCGAGTTTGTCGGTGGCCACCGCGACCGCCAGTCTGCCCATCGCCTGGCGACTGTACTTAGAGTCTGTCCCATTTCCCCCTTTTTTGACAAGAGCGCGGTGCAGATGTCGTCTCGCAGGACGGTGTCGAACACAAATTGTCCCCAGT
>JBBTDS010000419.1:0-3677 GCA_038060875.1 Acidobacteriota bacterium
GAACCAGCTTGGCGGCATGAGCCGCCCGCCCTCTGATTCCGGTACTCTCAAGTAAGGCGCTCTGGCATCAAACTGACGCATCAGCGTTTGGTGATCTTCCAGGAGCTTGCGGAATCCCGAGATCATCCCGATGCCGAGACGATCTTCAAAGGCGTTCGCCTTAGTGTCCCGACCGTGTCGCTGGACACGGTTTACCGGACACTCTGGTTGATGGTTGACCTGGGCATCCTGACCACACTCGGACTTCCGCGGGAGAGGGTAAGGTTTGACGCGAACATGAGTGCTCATCACCATTTCCTGTGCGTGGAATGTGGAATGACCCGCGACTTCTATTGCGAGGAGTTCGATCGGTTGGAGATTCCGAAGGCCGTTAAGACCCTGGGCAGCGTAGAAATCGCGCAAGTGGAAATCAGAGGCCGCTGTTTGCAGTGCTCGAAGAGCAATCATCCGCAACGGCGCGCCTTGCGAACGAGGAAAAGCCACTGAAGAAGAAGCTGACCAACAACGCCGGCGCTCCAGTCGCCGACAACCAAAATGTCGTGACAGCCGGACCACGGGGTCCGATGCTGCTGCAAGATGTCTGGTTCCTGGAGAAACTCGCCCACTTTGACCGGGAGGTAATCCCGGAGCGCCGTATGCACGCAAAGGGTTCCGGCGCTTATGGGACTTTCACCGTCACCCATGACATTACCCGCTATACGAGGGCTAAGATCTTCTCGGAAGTGGGAACGAAGACCGAGCTCTTCACCCGTTTCTCCACGGTGGCCGGAGAGCGTGGCGCGGCCGACGCCGAGCGGGACATCCGCGGGTTCGCGATCAAGTTCTACACCGAGGAGGGGAACTGGGATCTTGTCGGTAACAACACGCCAGTGTTCTTTCTGCGCGATCCGCTCAAGTTCCCCGACCTGAACCACGCCGTCAAGCGGGACCCTCGCACTAATCTTCGCAGCGCCCGCAACAACTGGGACTTCTGGACCTCGTTGCCGGAGGCGCTTCACCAGATCACCATCACCATGAGCGACCGCGGCATCCCCGCCAGCTACCGCCACATGCACGGCTTCGGAAGCCACACCTTTAGCATGATCAACGCGAAGAACGAGAGGTTCTGGGTCAAGTTCCACCTGCGCTGCCAGCAGGGCATCAAGAACTTCACCGACCCGGAGGCTGAGGTCCTCGTCGGCAAGGACCGTGAGAGCCACCAGCGCGACCTCTACCAGAGCATCGAGAAGGGCGACTTCCCCCGCTGGACGATGTTCATCCAGTTCATGCCGGAGAAGGACGCGGCGAAGTGCCCCTACCACCCCTTCGACCTCACCAAGGTGTGGTTCCACAAGGACTATCCCCTCATCGAAGTGGGCGTCATGGAGCTGAACCGGAACCCCGAAAACTACTTCGCAGAGGTCGAACAGTCGGCTTTCAACCCGGCCAACATCGTGCCCGGCATCGGCTTCTCGCCGGACAAGATGCTGCAGGGACGTCTGTTTTCCTACGGCGATGCCCAGCGCTACCGGCTTGGCGTGAACCACCACCTGATCCCGGTCAACGCCCCCCGCTGCCCATTCCACAGCTACCACCGTGACGGAGCGTTGCGGGTTGACGGCAATCATGGCAGCACACTCGGCTATGAACCCAACAGTTACGGCGAATGGCAACAGCAGTCTGATTTCACCGAACCGCCCCTCAGCCTGGAAGGGGCCGCCGGCCATTGGAATCACCGGGAGGACGACGACTACTACACCCAGCCCGGCCTGCTTTTCCGGCTGATGAGTGCTGAACAGCAGAAAGTGCTCTTCGCCAACACCGCCCGCGCCATGGGCGATGCTCCCAGGGAGATCAAGATCCGACACATCGGCAACTGCCTCAAGGCTGATCCGGCCTACGGCAAAGGGGTAGCCGACGCGCTTGGAATCCCGCTCGGCGAAATGCCCACAGAGGCGTAGCGCCGTCCTCGCACAGGCTGGCGCTCGCAGGGGGGCCCGCACCCAAGGCGGATTCAAGGCGGCTGGCCCCCCTTGCTTCGTTGCCTGTCACCGAAATTCAGCAGTGCGACTGGCCCCGTCTTTCCGGTAGTCTACACACTGATGACCCAAACAGCGGATGTCGTGATCATCGGGGCCGGGATCGTGGGCTCGAGCGTCGCCTGGCGCCTGGCGGCGGCGGGCTGCCGCAACGTGCTGGTGCTGGAGCGCGAGGCCCACCAGGGCAGAGGCTCGACCGGCAAGAGCATGGGGGGCGTGCGGGCCCAGTTTGCCACCCCCATCAACATCCGGATGTCGCTCTACTCGATCCCGTTCTTCGCGCGGTTCGAGCAGGAGACGGGCCGCCCCTCGGGCCACAAGCCCCACGGCTACCTGTTCGTGGCCACCTCGCAGCGGCGCCTGGAGTACCTGCGGGCGAACATGCGCCAGCAGCGGGAGTTGGGCCTCGAACAGGTCGAGCTGCTGAGCGCGGCGGAGGTCGTTCGCATGGTGCCCCAGCTTCGCTCGGACGACATCGTGGGCGGCAGCTTCTGCCCCACCGACGGCTTCGTCGATCCTCACAGCGTCATGGTGGGATTCATGGAGCGGGCTGTCGAGCTGGGGGCGCGGCTGTGGCGCTCGGCGGAGGTGACGGCCATCGAGCGGGACGCGAGCGGCGTCGCCGGGGTGGTGACCACCGCCGGGCGGGTGGCCACCCGGACGGTGGTGAACGCCGCCGGTCCCTGGGCGGCTCAGGTGGCGGCCATGGCCGGCGTCGATCTGCCGGTGGTTCCGCTGCGCCGCATGCTGGTTCCCACCGAGCCCTTCCCCGATCTGCCCGAGCCGCTGCCAATGGTGATCGACATGACCAACGGCTTCCACTTCCGCCGCGAGGGTCTCGGCCTGCTGTTGGCCTGGAACGACCCGGAGGAGACGCCGGGCTTCAAGACCGACTTCGCCCCCGAGTTTGTCGAGAAGATCCTGACCCGCGCGGTGGACCGCGTGCCCTGCTTCGAGACGCTTCAGGTGAATCCGAAGCGGGCCTGGGCCGGCCTGTACGAAGTGAGCCCTGACCACCACGCCATCCTGGGCCCGGTCGCCGGGCTGCCCGGTTTCTACCTCGCCAACGGCTTCAGCGGCCACGGGGTGATGCACTCGCCGGCCACCGGCCTGATCGTCTCGGAGTGGATCCTCGACGGTGAGCCGCGCACCATCGGCGCGCGGGAACTGGCGCCGGCGCGATTCGCCGAAGGCCGGCTGCTGGAGGAGAGCGCGGTGCTGTAGGGGGTTCACTGGAGTCTGGGGAGGCCATAGCCCGGCGCGTCCCGAAACTCCCGGAACCACTTGCTGGTGCGATAACGCGTCGAGAGCAAACGATGCGCAGCCCGCAGTCCGGGATGGGGCAACTCCCAATCCGGCCGGTCGCCCCATTGGCCTACACGGGCTGACTCGAGTACCCGGAACAGGATCTCGGCGGCATCGGGCCGTCTCGGGTCACGCTCGACCGCGGTGGCGATGCGTTGCGCGATCCAGTTGAGGCCCCGCTCGCCAGTCTTACGCAACAGAGCCAGTTCCTGAGCGGCCTCGGAGGCCTCCTCAGGCGATAGGAAGGGCAACTGCGGGAGAAGCGAAGGCGGCGAGGGCGGGCTGTCAATCATGTTGCCTCACTACTGTCCGGCTAACGAACAGGACCTCGCCCCGAACCTATTGATTCCACAT
>JBBTDS010000420.1:0-9515 GCA_038060875.1 Acidobacteriota bacterium
GGCTTGCCCTACCGGTGCTCGTGCGCCGGCGCCGGCCCGCTCAGAGAGGCGATCAGGTCGGGCACTTCCGAGCCGGTGAAACGCGGCCAGGGCGCCTTCTTCTGCTGCAACTTCTTCAGCATGTTCGGCCCGCACTGCCACAGCGCCGCGATCAGGGAGAAGGAATCGAGGCCGCGTCCGGCCAGCGCCGGCGCTCCGGTCAGCGGCTGGCCGTGACAGGAGACGCAGCTCTTGCTGGCAAAGACCTTCTTGCCGCGCGCGGCGTTGCCCGGCGGGTCCTGCATCTGGAGCGACCAAAGGTAGCCCACCATTCGCCGCATCTCGCCGTAGCCGGCGGCGGGGGGCTTGCGGCCCATCGCGGGAGCGTGATTCCACATCGCCGCCGCCAGATCCACCAGCGTGCGTCCGGTGTAATAGCCGGCCAGCGAGCGGGCGCCGGTGTGGCACTTCCGGCAGCCTTTCTCCTGGAAGAGGCGCTCGCCGGATTGCGCTGTGTCCGGCGCGAACTCGCCGGCCCGGCCGCGGCTTTTGGACAGGCTCTCCAGCCAGGCCGACAGGTCGTTCAGTTCCTGCGTGGTGAATTCCGGCCACTCGATCTTCTTCTGCGCGCAGGCCTGCTTCATCTCGGCGGCCCGGCTCCACATCCGCTCGGCCAGCGCGATCGGGTCGGCCAGCGGGCGCCACGATGCGACCGGCCTGGCGGCCGCCGCCACCGGCGAGCCGACGCCGTGGCATTCGGCGCATCGCTTGGAGCGAAATACCTCCGCGCCACGGGTGGGGTCCCCAGGCTTCTCGAAGTAGCGCGCCGAGTAGAAGTAGGCGTACAAGTCGGCGGCTTGCTGCTGGTTCAGCCGGGGAATCGGCACGCCCTTCTTCTGCATGGCCGCCCACATGCCGGGACCCCGATTCCACAGCATGGCGACCACTCCGGAAGGGGTCTGGTCGCGACCGATCCGCTTGGCCAGATCCGGCGCATAGCCGCCGCCCTGCCCGTCCACGCTATGGCAGGCGCCGCAGTTGAGCGCGCGGAACAAGTCGCGGCCCTGCTGCGCGTCCCCTGCCGGCTGTCCAGCGGCGACGCCGGCGACTACAAGGCAGGCGGCCAAGGCCAGCGCGCGTTCCACAAAGAGATGGTACGCCTTTTTCGGCGGGCCGGGGAAGAGCGCCGCTACAGCGCCAGCCGGAAGCCGATGACGAACTGGTGGTTGCGGAAGCCCTCGAACAGGTAGAACGGCTGCGAGAGCGCATACCAGCGCCACTCGCCGTACCACTGCGCCCGCCCGCTCAATGGCAGCGAGAACCGCGCCTGCGGCTGGTAGTAGCGCGCCGGACGGCTGCCCACCGAGGCGAACAGCGAGCCGCCGAAACTGAGCTTCGGCTGCACCGCGCCCTTGCCCGGCAGGCCGACGTCCACCAGCGCAGTACCAGAGTGCCCGTCCTCCCGGTAGAAGGACAGCTCGCGGTCCAAGGTGTTCGGCACGAGGTACGTCAGCTCCGAGCGCAAAGTGAAGCGTGTGTACTCGCCGAGAATGCTGAACCACTTGCCGCCCCCGGGAGTCCAGTTGGCCGACAGCGTGTTCTGGCGGCTGAGGAAATCGTAGTTGATCCCGGGTGACGGGTTCTCGTTGTCGAGCAGGGAGAAATTGGCCGCGACCGCCAGCGACGGGTGAACCTGGTAGCGGGCGCGGATCTTGGCGCGCTGGTACTTGTGCAGGCTGGTGCGGAAGTAGGAGTGGTCGCCGGGCGAGGCCTCGTGGTCCCAGTTCACGCTGACGCGCTGGCCGAGGCGCAGGCTCAACCCGGCCAGCACCACGTGGCGGCGCAGCTCCGCGCTCTCCTTTCCGAGGCGCTCGATGACGAAAGCCGCCGGCACGCTCGCATTGCCCCATACGTAGCGGTGCCCGAAACGCAAGGTGGCCTTTCCGTTGATGTCGAACAGCCCGGCGAGCTCCTGCTGGTTGTAGTTGAGCACCAGGCGATCGACGGACGCCAGGGTCCGCGTGTCCAGCGGACTGCCCGAGACCAGCAGCCGGTCGGTGAGGAAGGCCGAGCCGGCGTTGTGCAGCCGGTCGGTCATCCAGGATTCCAGGATGCGCAGCCGCCGCACCGGCCGCAGTTCCGCGCTGAAGCTGGCCGAGGTGTGCGGCTGGCTGGCCTGCGACGTCAGCGCCGCCAGTTGCGAGCTGTAGAACTGCCGCGAGGCGAAGTCGAAGAAGTTGCCGGTGTTGTTCTGCGAGAACTTGCTGTCGGCCTCCGGCTGGCTGAACAGGAACTGGCCGGCCACGTCCACCCAGCGGAACGGGGCGGCGGCGAACACGGCGCGGGTGAAGCGGACGTCGCCACGCACGTCCAGCGACTGGTTGCCCTGGTCGAGGTACAGATTGCGCCCGAAGACCGGGGTCAGGACGTTGCCGGGGTTGCGGCCGGGCCCGGTGTAGACCTGCTGGTCGATGTGATAGCTGACGCGCCCCTGCTCCAGCGTGAAATGGAAGCGGTTGAAGTCGAGGCGCACGCCGCCGCGGATGTCGTCGCTGTGATCGCGAAACAAGTTGGGCACCGGGTACTCGTTGCCCTCGAGCCCGAAGACGGTGACGCCGCGGCCGCGGCCCGCGTTGCGGCTGAAAGCCACGAACGGAACGATCCGCCGCCCCGGCAGCAGGTTCAGCTCGAGGTCGCTGGAGCGCCGGTTGGTGTCGATAGAGCGCTGGTTGAGGAAAACGCCGCGTTGCAGGGTGGGGTCGGCGAACGACGGCAGGAAGTCGAAGTGGGCGATGTTGCGATAGTCGAAGGAGAAATCGTAGGCGCGCTCGCGGCGGACGTCCAGGCGTGCGGTGTTATAAGGATCGCCGCCCCAGGAATTGGCGCGGATGTCCAGGCGGTCGAACAGCCGCCGCGACGGATCCTGCATGCTGGCGTCGAGGCCGAACAGCTTTGGCCCTTCGCCCAAATTCACTACGCTGCGGTAGGTGTTGAAGTCGCCGCCGACCGCGCCCACCACCCGGTAGCCGAAGTCCACGTTCCCGGTAAGCCACCGCTCGGCGGCCGGCGCGGGCGACTCCTGCGCCGGCTTGGCCTCGGCCGGCTTCGGGACCGGGGCGGGCTGCTGCGCGGCCAGCGGCCAGAGGAACAAGAGAGGCAGCAGGCGTCTCATCGCCGTAGCCCCCTATCCACCTGCGACCCGTGGATCTTGCTGTGGCAGATGGTGCAGTTGCGGAAGCGCGGGCTCCTCAAGTCGTGCAGACCCGGTGGAATCCCGCCGAGAGCGCCGCCGGCGCCGATGTTGGAGTGGCATTCCAGGCACTGGAACCGCACCTCGGCACGGTTCAACAGGCGCGGATTCGCCGAACCGTGGGGCTCATGGCAGGCCCGGCAGCCTTCCAGCCGCACCGGTGCATGCTCGAAGACGAACGGGCCGCGCTTGTCGCCGTGGCAGCGGAAGCAGCCCGGCTCGTTGGCCGAGACCACCCGCCTGAACTGCGGCGGCGGGCTGCCATGGGGGTTGTGGCAATCGGTGCAGGACATGGCCCCTTCGGGCAGCCGGTGCCTGTGCGGCCGCTGGAACTGCGCCCACTCGGCCGCATGACAGCCGGCGCACTGCTGGTTGATGCGCGCCGGCTGGCGCGGCCGCAGCCGCTCCGGTTCCTTGTGCATGGAGTGGCAGTTGCCGCAGGCCACCTGGCCCCGGCCGTGTCCGCCCTGGATGCGGGCTGCGAGCGGGGGCTCGCGCAGGTGGCACTTCAGGCAGTTCTGATCGGCGCGGCCTGGCTCGAGCTTGGGCGGATGGAGGATGTCGGCCGCCGCGACCGATTCGGCGTGTTTGGCGCCGGGGCCGTGGCAGGACTCGCAGGCACGGCCCGCCCAGCCGCGTCGCTTGTCGGTTTCGACCCGCTGATGCGGGTTCCGTTGAAAGGCCCGATAAATGTCTTCGTGGCAGGCCTGGCAGGCCTCCGAGCCGGCGTACTCAGGCGCCGGAGCCGGCTTGGCACCGGCGGCCGGTTGCTGGGCCGCCCCAACTGAGGCGGCCCAAAGGACAATCACTACCGTCGCGGGCAACAGCCAGGCCATTCATCCGTCTCCTGAGTGCACGATAGCAGACCGCCGGCTAGCGGGCGTGCACCCGGCTGACGGAAAACTCGGAGTTGGCGCCGTGGCAGGTCTCGCAGGCCTCGCCCAGCTTCTCGGTAGTGTTCGAGAGCGCGTGCGAAGCAGCCGCCATGCTGGTGTGGCAGCCGGTACAAGCGGCCGTAATCGGGCCCATCGGATTCAGCAGCCCTCGCGGGCTGACCACCGGGACCACGTTCGTCTTGAGCGGCAGGTTCTCGGAACCGTTGACGTGGCAGGCCGAACAGTTGCGCCGGTCGCCGGGATAGCGGACCTCGGTGAAGTCGTAGGCGGTCGAGCCACGCCCATAGACCGTGTACTCGCGCTGGTTCTCCTCCCCGGTGTGGATCCGATGCGCCATGTAGCGCATGTCGATGCTTTGCGCCGGCATCTGGGCGGCCGGGCGAACGGCCACGTCGGTCGTGATCGGGTTGTGGCAGAGCACGCACTCCTCAATTTTGTTGCGATTGAAGCCGTGGAGCGCGAGGCTGAAGTGGCACTTGTTGCACTTATCCAGGCTGACCACCGTGCGCCGCGGCTCAAGCTTCGAACCGTCCACGGCGAAGCTGGCCTGCTTGTTGACGGCGGCGTCGCGGACAACCAGTTCCTTCTTGGTCCCGGCCATCAGCGTCAGGTTCCGGTAGCCCTCGATGCCGATGGTGTAAGTGCCCTTCGCGGTGGCAGGGATGGCGGCGGTGAAGGTATAGGTGCAGGTACCGTCGGCGGCGCAGGGGGAGCGGAGGCCGTCTTCAGCGGCGTAGATGCCGTAGTCGGTGGTTGGTCCGGACAGCACCAGTCCGATACGGGTCATGTCGGAGATCGGGATGACCTTGCCGCTCCGTTCCTTGATCGAGAAGGTCACCACCGGCTTCTTGCCGGCGGTGTCGTCGGTCACCCGGAGGATCTCGAAGACCACGCCCGGCAGGTCGCGCGAGAAGCGCGCGGTGTAGTGGGCGCCGACAATGGAGAGGTCGTACTCCAGCTCGCCCTGCGGGACGTGGCAGGTGCCGCACTGCCGGTCGGAAACCTGGGGCAGGTTGGCGTGGTTGCGGCCGGTGGCGAAATTCACGTTGTCGTGGCACGCGCCGCAGGCGGCCCGGCTGGGCGTCAGGTGCGCGGTCGCCTGGGCCGCGCCGGTGTTCTGCTCGTGGCAGACGGCGCAGTTGTTCCGGTCCGACGGAAAAGCCACCGTTGAGTAGTCGTGAACGCTCTGCTGGTAGCCGATGATCTGATACTTCCCGCCCGCCAGCACGCTGGGCAGGTTGTGCCCCATGTGGATCTTGTGGGTCATCACCGGCATGTCCACCGTGTTGCCGGTGTCGGGGTCCGCCGTCTGTGGGGTGTGGCAGAGAACGCACAGCTCCATGCTCCTCCGGTTGCCGTGCAGCGACAGCGGATCGTGGCACTTGTTGCAGGTGGCCGTCTTGATCACGTCGCGGGTGACGGTGACCTTGGAGCCGTCGGGCACCCAGGTGTACACCTCGTCGTCGTAGTTGGCAATCGAGGCCAGGTCGAACTCGGCCAGGTTGCGGCCCGCATAGATGCCGATCGAGTGGCTGGCCGTCTTGTCGAAGTTGGCCGGCGCCTTGGTCTTCAACGTGTAGATGTACTCGCCCTCGGCCACCTTGTCGAACGTTCCGCCGGAGTCGGTCCCGGCCTGGGTCATGGTGACCTTGGTGATCGGGCTGGTAGCCTGCCGGGTAGTGTAAGCAACGTACTGGGTCTGGCCCTGCGGGATGTGGGCCGCTATCACCGAAACGCTCACTGCGCCAGGCGTCGCGATGCCTTCCCTGTCCAGCGGGAGCCCTCTCGGATCAGTCAGCCTGAAGCGGGTCTTGATGGCGCCGTCCGGATCGATCGACGCCGCCAGAATCTTCAGGACCAGGCCGGGCCGCACGAAATTGACCAGGTTCTGATCGGCGTAATACGCCTTGTCGTTTGCCGTGAACACCGGCGTGTCTGAACTGCTCAGCAGCACGGCGGAGCCGACTGCCACCACCAGTGCCAGGGTGAGCCGGACGACCGCAGTTAAAGAGAACGGAAAGCGCATGGAACCTCCCTTCCAATACAAAGAGCTAGAACTCTATAGCCTAGCTTATTTTCGCAGCACGAACAAGACCAAAGAGTATTAAAATCTTTAGATCGTGGAATGCCTGTATTTTCTATCGGTTAGGGCCTGTGCCCCTCAGGGGTCCGGCCCTGGGGCTGCGTAGTGGGCGCCAGACTGGGTGAAAATCCGCAATGCAGTTTTGCAGCGATGCCCTCCCGGCCAGTGACCGCAGTCACAGTTTTCCTGCGGCTCGTTCCTTACCATGGAAGCATGACCGCTACCCAAAAGACTGTCGGCCAGATCGCAGCCGAACTGCCGGCCAGCATTCGCGTGTTCGAGAAGTACGGCATCGACTACTGCTGCGGCGGCAGCCAGCCTTTCGAAGATGCCTGCCGCGAGCGAGGGATTCCGCCCGCGAGTCTGCTGGAGGAAGCGCAGGCCGCCGCCTCCACGCCGGGCGCCGCTCAGGATTGGACCAAAGCCAGCCTCACCGAGCTGATCCAGCACATCCTGAGCACCCATCACGAGTTCCTGCGGGCCGAGTTGCCTGCGATCGAGCAGCGGTTACAGAAGGTGCTCGAAGCGCACGGCCCGAAGCACTCCGGCTCGCTGCTGCCGCTTCAGCAGGCCTTCCTCGGGCTTCAGGACGAGATTTACAGCCATATGTACAAAGAGGAAGCCATTCTCTTCCCGGCGATACTGAACATGGACGCCGATGCCGCCGAGGGCCGCGCGCCCGCGCCGTCGCCGTTCGGTACGGTGGAAAACCCAATCCGCATGATGCGCCACGAGCATGACAACGCCGCCTCCGCGCTGCGGGAGATGCGCCGCATCACCGGCGACTACACGCTCCCCGATGACGCCTGCGCCACCTACGCCGCTCTTTACCGCGGCCTGGCGGGCGTGGAAGCCGACCTTCACCGGCACATCCACCTGGAGAACAACATCCTGTTCCCGCGTGCGAGCCAGTTGGAACAGGTAGGATAAGCCTCCCGGCTTGTCAGGCTTTAGGGGCGGCTGGCGGCTTACCGCGCCTGGCCGGCTGCGGGTCGGCGGCAGTTCGAAGTAGAATGGGCATTTAAGACACCCGCATGCCTGAAACAGCCGAACAGCCCCCCGCTACGTCCAAGACTGCCAGAATCAAGCGGACACCGAAAGCTCCGCGGCAGGAACTGCCCCTGCTGGAGCACGAGAAGCGGACCACCACCCCCGAGGAGGTGTCGCTGGGGTTCACTTTGGAACTGGCCCACGCGGAGGCCCTCCGCTGCCTGGACTGCAAGGACCCCAAGTGCATCGACGCCTGCCCGCTGCACATTGACATCAAGGCCTTCATCGCCCGAATGGTCGAGAGCGATTACGCCGGGGCGGCCGAGAAGATCTTCGAGGAGAGTCCGTTCCCCGGCATCTGCGGGCGGGTCTGCCAGTCGGAACTGTATTGCGAAAAGGATTGCCTGCTGGGCAAAGGCAAGCTGCTGCCGGTGGCGATTGGCTCGCTGGAGCGGTCCGCCGCCGATTACTACCGGCAGCGGGGCGAGGCAGGCCTGCCGCCGGTTGCTCCGCCCAACGGCATGCGCGTGGCGCTGGTGGGCAGCGGCCCGGCCTCGCTCATCGCCGCCTTCGACCTGGTGCGCAAGGGCTACAAGGTCACCATCCTGGAGGCGCTGCACGAACTGGGCGGCGTGCTGGCCTATGGCATCCCGCCCTTCCGCCTGCCCCGCGACATCATCCGCGAGGAACTCGACCACCTGCGGGCCATGGGCGTCGAGTTCCGCACCGATTTCATCGTCGGCAAGACCTGCACCATGCAGGAGCTTTTCGAGGCCGGCTTCGACGCCGTCTTCCTGGGCACCGGCGCCGGGCTGCCGCACCTGATGGGCATTCCCGGCGAGAACCTCATCGGGGTTTACACCGCCAACGAATTCCTGACGCGCATCAACCTGATGCGGGCCTACCAGTTTCCAGACAGCGACACACCGGTCAAGGTGGGCGCGCACACGGTGGTGATCGGCGGCGGCAACTCCGCCATGGACGCGGCCCGCTGGGCCAAGCGGCTGGGCAGCGATACTACCATCATGTTCCGCCGCGGGCGGGCGGAGTTGCGCGCTCGCCTGGCCGAGGTCGGCCATGTCGAAGAGGAGGGCGTTAAGTTCGAGTTCCTGGCCGTGCCGGTGCGCATCTTCGGCGATGAGAACGGCCGCGTGTGCGAGATGGAGTGCCTCCGCATGCAGCTCGGCGAGCCGGATGAGTCGGGGCGCCCCTCGCCGGTCCCCATGCCCGGCTCGGAGTACCGCGTGCCGGTGGATACCATCGTCATGGCCATCGGCCAGAGCCCGAACCCGACCGTCCAGCGCGCCACGCCGCAACTGGTCACCAACCGCGGCAAGGTCACCATCGACGGCGGCGGGAAGACCAGCATGGAGCGGGTCTATGCCGGCGGCGACGTGGTGCGCGGCGGCTCCACCGTCATCCTGGCCATGCGCGACGGCCGCGCCGCCGCCGAGGCCATCGACCAGGCGCTGACCGCGGAAAGAGAGACGGGCCTGCGCCCCGGCCGCGACGGCCAGCCGGCCATCGGCGCCGCCCCGAGCAACCGCATCGTCGCCAAGCGCCGGCTCACGCCCGAGATCTCCTGGCTGGAGGTCGAGGCGCCCGAGATCGCGCGCCACTGGAAGCCGGGGCAGTTCGTCATCCTGCGCCCCACGGCGGAGAGCGAGCGCATCCCGCTGACGCTGGTCGATGGCGATCCCGAGCGCGGCACGATCGTCCTGGTGGTGCAGGCGCTGGGCAAGACCTCGCGCATCACCGCTTCGCTTGAGCCGGGCGACAAGCTGGCCGATCTGCTGGGGCCGCTGGGCCTGCCGGCCGCCATCCACAACGCCGGGCACGTGCTGTGCGTGGCCGGCGGCGTCGGCACCGCCGAGCTGCTACCGGTGGCCCAGGCCTTTCGCGCCGCCGGAAATCACGTGACCGTGCTCTGCGGGGCGCGCTCCACCGCCCACATCATCCTGGACGAGGAACTGCGCGCGGCCGCCGACGAGGTGCTCTGGTCCACCGACGACGGCTCGGGCGCCTTCCACGGCAACGTGGTGGACCTGATGCGCGCCTGGCGCGGCACGCATCCCGAGCCGCTGGGCGCGGCCCACGTCATCGGCCCCATCCCGATGATGCGCGCCGCCGCCGCCCTCACCAAGGAATGGGGCGTACCCACCTTCGCCAGCCTCAACCCGATCATGGTGGACGGCACCGGCATGTGCGGCGGCTGCCGCGTCACCGTCGGCGGCAAGGTCCGGTTCGCCTGTGTGGACGGCCCCGAGTTCGACGCCCACCAGGTGGATTTCGACGAGCTCACCCGCCGCACCCGCGC
>JBBTDS010000421.1:0-5471 GCA_038060875.1 Acidobacteriota bacterium
ATCCCGCTCGCGGCCACGAGCAGGTTCTGCACCCAGAACAGCAGGCTCGCGGTCCACTTCAGCAGCGGCGCCGCCTGCACGCGGGCCGTGTAACTGTTGTTGGCGAAGTTGGCGTCGAGCAGCATCTTGCGCTCGGGATCGATGACCACCGACTCGACCTCCGCCGGCCGCACAAACGTGTACTTGGTCCAGCGGTAGCGCCCGTCCCACTCCCGCTCGGCCACGTGCCCGTCCTTGAACCGGATGCGGACGGCCACGGGAAAGACGGCCTCGCCCTCGCGTTGAATCCTCACTTCGGACTCGTAGAGCTTCTGGCGCGGCTCGGGCCTCTTGTCGATGGTGGTCCTGCCCTGGGGGCCATCGAAGACGCCGCGCTCGACGCCGAGCTCGCGCGAGCTGACGCCAGCCACGCGGTAGTCGAGGATGTTGGAGCCGAAGACGAACTGGTCGAAGAACCACTGCATGTCCCGCCCCGAGACCTCGTTGACTACCTTGATGAAGTCGTGCGTGGTGGGATGACGGAAGCGCCAGCGCTGGTGAAACGCGCGCAGGATGCGGGCCATCGTCCGCTCGCCGAGGTGGTTCTCCAGCGTTCGCAGCACCACGCCGGGACGCATGTAGGAGTTGATGGCGTAGCTGGTGGAGTCGTAATACTCCCAGGCGTTCCGCACCATGCTGTCGGCCTTGGGAGAGACCAGGTAAGCGGCGCGGTTGATGACGTCCCAGTGCAGGCGCGGCATCTCCAGCCAGCGCGACAGCGGCAGGCCGAAGGCGCGCATCGGCAGTGCGCCCGGCGGATAGGCCTTGTCGAGGATCTTACTGGTGGAGTAAGTGTTGATGCCCTCGTCGAGCCACGACTCCTCGAACTCGTTGTTGCCCACCAGCCCGTACCAGAACTGGTGCCCGAACTCGTGCACGGTCACCATCTCGGGGCTCTGCTCGCGGTCGGAGGCCAGCCAGGAAGTGCCGGCGGTGATCAGCGTGGGGTACTCCATGCCGCCCGCGCCCCGGCCGCCGTACGGCGGATCGACCACGGTGATGGTGCGATAGGGATACTTGCCGTACCACAGGCCGAAGTATTTCAGGCCGTTGACCACGGCCTTAAAGTGCCGCTCGACCTGGGAAGCGTGTTCGGGCTGGATGAGCAGGATCATCCGCACGTCCCCGAGCTGGAGATCGTCCGCCGGCTGCCCCAGCAGCCGCGCGGCTTCGGCCAAGTCCCGCGCGCTCAGCTCGCTGCCGGCTACGAAGAGGCGCTCCACGCGGCGGAAGGTGGGCGAGGCGGTCCAGGCGAAATCGTGCACGTCTTCCTGGACGAAGCGGTAGGTGGAGGTATTGGAAGCGGCGTTCAGCTCCCAGCTTGCCATCACGCCGGTTGCGCCGACCTCGTAGCGGGAGGGCACGGTGATGGTCACGTCGTAGCGGCCGTAGTCGGCGTAGAACTCGCTGTTGGCGTGGAACTGGTGGCAGTTCCAGCCGCCGGCGGCGGCGTAGCGGTCGCCCGCCTTCTCCCAGACGCCGATCTTGGGGAACCACTGCGCCACCATGTAGAACTGGCCGTGGTAGCCGGTGCGCGCGAGGACGTGGGGCAGCCTGGTATGGAAGTCGATGTGGAGCGTTATCGTCTCGCCGGGCTTGACCGGCTGGGGCAGATCCACCGCGATCACCGTCTGGTCGTCGGCGTTGCCGTCGTCGGGATGGATGAAGCGGATGGCGCGGGTCAGGTCGGGGCCGCCGGCGATCCGGAGGCGCCGGATGTCGATCCAGCCCCACTCGCCCTCGCGCACCCGGTAGCCCCGCGACGGGCCGCCCGACTCCCGCATGAAGGTGCTCTTCTCGTTCTTGAAGGCGTTCATGTAGAGGTGGAAGCGCAGCTCGCGGACGAGGTCGGGCGAGTCGTTGAGCCACTTCAGGACCTGGCTGCCGGTGACCGCCCTGGCGGCGGGATCGAGCCGGGCCCTGATCTGGTAGTCCACCACCTGCCGGCTCAAGGCCGCGGTGGCGCAGAGCGGCAGCAGGCACAGCACACACATACGCTTCATGTCGGGACCATTGTACGCCGGGTGGGTGGGGGGCCGGCCGCCGGGCCGGCCGCTCAGTAATTCACTACCTGGTTTGAGGGAACCCGGCCGATGCGGGCGCCGGGAGTGGCGCTGACCGGGTGCACGATCATGTTGCCGATGGTGCGGGGAGGGTCGATGCTGAGCGCGTGCCAGCCGTTGGTGTCGCGCGTCCGCGTCTGGCTCAGCAGGCGGTCGAGCACGCGGACCCAGTTGGCGGGGTCGGCGCCGAGCTGCGAGGGCAGGCTGGCGACCAGCGCCGCCTCGGCGAGGCGGTCCGCCGCGGCCGGGGTGCTGGCCGGCCCGAACCGCCGTCCGGCCAGCTCGTTGATTGCGTTCTCGATCCTCTTATAGGTGAGCTCGTAGGCCCGCGCATCGTCGTCCAGGTGCTCCTGCTCGCCTTGCCGAATCAGCGCGGCCACGCGGTCGCTGATCCGCCAGTAGTGGTTGTAGGTCTGCCCGCCGATCTGCTGCGTCATGCCCGGGCGCAGGTGATCGCCGGCAGCGGGATAGTAGCACTCGTGGGTGGCGTCGGCCGACGTGGTGCGCTGGACAACAGCGTAATGGTCCACCCGGCTGCCCACGCGCTCGTGGCTGCGCGTCGTCACGAACTGCGGCCGGGTGAAGGCCGCGGCGTGCTTCGTTAGTGTCAGACCGCCGGACACCCCGAGGCCCGAGTTTCCGCCCCGGCGCAGAATGTCGGTCAGGCCGTTCGGCGGGGGCTGGGCCACCGGCGCCCCGGCGCACAAAACGAGGATGTTGCCGTCCCCAGCGGCGCTGGCGGCCAGCCGTTGGATCGCCGCCATTGGAAGTGGTTGGGGCGTGCGACAAGGCATGGGTACTATGGTGACATTAAATTAGTGAAAGCGTAGCCTGTCACCGAATTAGCAGAAGCTCGATGACGTAGAGCTCGAGGCGCTCGTAGTCGCGGTCGCGGATGCACTGCTCTTGAAGAGCGTAGTCGAATGCGCGGGCCTTGGCTTCCAGCAGCTTGAAGATCGCGAGGCTGTTCTTCAGGTGTTGGTAAGAATCCTCGATCTTCTGGGTGCGCATGGCTTTCACATCCAGGCCGACATACTCGCCGTTCTTCCCGTAGCCATTCTCGACCAGCACCCGCACCTGGTTGAAAGCCTGACGGAGGTTCTCCACGCCAAAGGCCTTGTCCTGGTCGTACTTCAAACCGTTCTGATCGTTCAGGTGGACGCTCCAGAGCTTGCCGAAGGCCAGGCCGAAGGCAATCTCATTGGCCGGATCGAGACCGGCCAGGATGGCGTGGGCGCTCTCCAGAAGCCCGCCGACGCGGCTGGGATCGCTGGTCCGGTGCGCCAGACCCATCACGTGGCCGAGGGTGGGGCAGAAGCTGCGGTCGATGGGCTCGTTGGGTTTGGGCTCGATGAGCACGAGGATTTCCTTGTCGTAGTCCAGGATGCGGTTGATCCCCTCGACCAGGCGATGGACGCCTTCGACCGGATTCTTGGACTCGAAACAGACGGTGCCTTCGCGCGCCAGCCAGAGCACGATCTTGTTGCAGCCCAGCTCGCGGGCAATATCCACCGTGCGCAGCGCCCGCCAGACGGCGTACTCGCGATCGCCGGGACTGTTGGAGGTAAAGCCCCCGTCGATGGTGCGGGGATCTTCCCACAGCCGCGGCGCGACGAACTCGGCGGCCATGCCGTGATCGTCGAGGATCTTGCGGACCTGCCTGGCCCGCTCCCGGATCTGCGCCTCGGACAGGTCGTTCATCTCCGGCACCGCATCGTCATCGTGGAACTGAACGGCGTCGAAGCCGATTTGCTTGAAGTTCTTCACCTTCTCGGAGAAGGGGATTGTGTTGCGCACCTCGGGGCCGAACGCATCGCGTCCCTCGTGCACGTTCCATGGGCCGACCGAAAACCTGAATTGACTCATTGTTCCTTCACGGTAATATAAAAGCCATGACGGCTGCACTGACCCGCCGGGGCTTCCTCGGCGCCACTCTGTTGTCTGCCTCCAGGCTGGCCGCGAGCCAGCGGCGGCCCAACATCGTCCTCATCCTGGCCGACGACCTCGGCAACGGCGACCTGGCCTGCTACGGCCATCCGACGCATCAAACGCCGAACCTGGACCGCATGGCCAGGGAGGGCGTACGCTTCACCGACTTCTACACTCCGATGCCCTTCTGCGCGCCGACACGCAGCTCGCTGCTCACCGGCCGCTACCCGTTCCGCACCACCGTCGTCTCGAACCCGGCGCCGGATTCCGGCATCAACCACATCGGCCTGCCGGCCAGCGAGATCACCATCGCCCAGGCGCTGAAGCCGCTCGGCTACGCCACCATGGCCATCGGCAAGTGGCATCTCGGCCATACGGCGGAGTTCCTGCCCCGCAAGCGCGGGTTCGACGAGTATTACGGCATCCTCTACTCCAACGACATGCGGCCGGTGCAGATCGTGCACAACGAGAAGGTAGCCGAGTACCCGGTGGTGCAGGCGCAGCTTACCCGGAAGTACACCGAGCGGGCGCTCGGCTTCATCGAGCAGAACAAGGACCGGCCGTTCTTCCTCTACCTGCCGCACGCGATGCCGCACAAGCCGCTGGCCGCCTCCGAGGACTTCTACACGCCCGAGACGCCGGGCGACCTCTACGGCGACGTGATCCGCGAGCTGGACTGGTCGGTGGGGCGGATCCTGGCGCGGCTCAAGGAGCTCAAGCTCGACGAGAACACGCTGGTGATGTTCACCTCCGACAATGGGGCGTGGTTCGGCGGCTCGACCGGCGGCCTGCGCGGGATGAAGGGCAACCCCTGGGAGGGCGGCATCCGCGTGCCAATGATTGCGCGCTGGCCGGGCAGGATCCCGGCCGGCCGCGTGTCGAAAGAGGTCGCCGGAATCATCGACGTGTTCCCGACGGCGTGCGCGCTGGCCGGGGCGCGGCTGCCGGCGGACCGCGTCATCGACGGCACAGACATTTTTCCCGTGATGACGTCGGACGCCCGCAGCACCCGCGAGGCGATCTACGCGATGGCCGGGGCGCGGCTGAGCATCATCCGGTCCGGCAAGTGGAAGCTGCACGTGCGCGCGCCTGGCCCCGAGAACCGCTATATCAAGGACCCGACCGGCTGGGTCGATCCGCGCGGCCCGGACGGGGTGACAATGATAGCGCCGTACGAGCAGGCGAAGCCGAACCAGTATCCCGGCGTGCTGACGGGCGATCCGCCGAAGGAGATGATGCTCTTCGACCTGGAGAGCGACCCCTCGGAGCAGCGCGACGTCGCCGCCCAGCACCCGGACGTGGTCGGGCGCCTGAAGGCTTACTTTGACAAGCTGAACGCCGAAGTGCCCCCGCCTCCGCCGCCGCGCCCTGGCTTTAAGGGCATCAAGCGGCTGAAGGGCGGCGAGCTGCGCTACGACCTGGAGCCGGCGCTGCCGGAGT
>JBBTDS010000422.1:0-8206 GCA_038060875.1 Acidobacteriota bacterium
TAGGGCCGGCCAGCGATGGAGCGAGGAACTCAAAGATTTCATTCAACAGGCGGACGTGTTTCAGCTTTTCTGGTCGGAGCACGCCGCGACCTCGCGCTATGTCGAGACGGAGTGGCGATGTGGGTTGGGGGAGCGGGAGCGCCGTCCGGATCCGTATTTCCTGCGTCCTGTGTACTGGTCACCCCTGCCGGCGCCGATCCCGCCGGAGCTCCAGCCGCTGCACTTTGCCCGGCTGCCTCTGAGCCGCTGAGCCTCAGGTCTCCGGGAGACGCCGCGCGTGCTGCTTGACTGGGTGCGGCGCCTCCTCACCCAATCCAGCCGCCGCCGAGCACCACCTCGCCGTCGTAAAAGACGGCGGCCTGGCCGGGGGTGACGGCGCGCTGGGGCTCGTCAAAGCACACCTCCACCTGCGCAGGGTTGGAGGTGGGGTACACGGTGGCCGGCGCGGCCAGGTGCTTGTTGCGGATCTTCACCCGGGCGCGCATCGGCGCCGCCAGCGCCGCGAAAGCGATCCAGTTCACGTCGCGGGCGATGAGCGTAGAACGCAGCAGCTCGTCGCGGCGACCGACGATCACGCGCTGCGTCTCCGGCTCGGTGGCGATGACGTAAAGCGGCTCGCCGACCGCCACGTTCAGCCCGCGCCGCTGCCCGACGGTGAAGCGGTGCACGCCGGCGTGCTCGCCTAGCACGCGCCCGGCGGTGGTGACGATCTGGCCACGCGGCGGCGCCAGCGGCGTGCCCGCGGCGCTGAAGTAAGCCTCGATGAAGGCGGCGTAGTCTCCGGTGGGCACGAAGCAGATCTCCTGGCTGTCGCCCTTTTCGGCCACCGGCAGGCCCAGCTCGCGGGCCAGCGCGCGCACCTCCGGCTTCGTGTACCCGCCGAGCGGGAACAGCGCGCGCGCGAGCTGCTCCTGGGTGAGGCCGAACAGGAAGTAGGTCTGATCGCGCGCCTCGTCCAGGCCGCGCAGCAGCAGCCAGCGGCCACTGACTTCGTCGCGCCGGATGCGGGCGTAGTGGCCGGTGGCAATGCGTTGGGCGCCCACCGAGGCGGCCAGCTCGATGAACTGGTCGAACTTGATGTAGTTGTTGCAGAGCGTACAAGGGATCGGCGTGCGCCCGGCCACGTACTCCTGGATGAAAGGCCTGACGACCTGCTCTTCGAAGCGCTGCTCAAAGTTCACCACGTAGTAGGGGATGCCGAGGCGCTCGGCCACGCGGCGAGCGTCGTAGACGTCGTCGAGCGAGCAGCAGCGCCCCGCGGCGCCTTCCGCGGACAGTTCCGGCAGGCGGCGTTGGTTCCAGAGCTGCATGGTCAGGCCGACGATGCGCGCGCCCTGACGGTGGAGCAGGCCGGCGACGGTGGAGCTGTCCACGCCGCCGCTCATGGCAACGGCAATCGTCTCAGACTCGGGCACTCTTGTACACCGGTGAGATCTTCCGGAGACTGTCAACGGCGATGGCCACCGTCTCGATCAGCCGCTCCACCTGTTCCTCAGTATTGAGCCGCCCCAGGGAGAAGCGCAGGCTGGCGCGCGCCTCCTCGGCCGAGAGGCCGATGGCGGTCAGGACGTGGGAGGGCTCGATGGCCCCGCTGGAGCAGGCAGCGCCGCTGGAGACGGCGAAGCCGGCCAGGTCGAGCGCTATCAGCATCGCCTCGCCATCGACGCCGTCGAAGCGGAGATTGGATGTGTTGGGCGTACGCGGGGCGCGGCCGCCGTTGACGGTCACATCGGGCACTCGTTCCAGGATCGCTTGCTCGAGCCGGTCGCGCAGCGCGCCCATGCGGGCCATTTCCATGGGCAGGTTGGCGCGGACGAGTTCCGCCGCCGCGGCCAGCCCGACCGCGCCGGGAACGTTTTCGGTGCCCGGCCGCCGGTCGCGCTCGTGATGGCCGCCGAACTGGATGGCGCCGAGGCGGACGCCCTGGCGCACGAAGAGCGCGCCGGCGCCCTTGGGGGCGTAAAACTTGTGCCCGCTCAGCGCGTACAGGTCCACGCCGAGCGCTTCGACATCCACCCGGATCTTGCCCACCGCCTGCACGCCGTCGGAGTGAAAGTAGACGCCGGCCTCGCGGGCAATGCGGCCGATCCCGGCCAGCGGCTGAACGGCGCCCAACTCGTTGTTGGCGTGCATCACCGAGATGAGCACCGTCTCGGGCCTGAGGGCGCGCCGGATGTCGTCCGGATCGACCACTCCATCCGAGCTGACGCCGACGCGGGTGACCTCGACACCCTCGCGCTCGAGCTGGGCGCAGGAGTGCAGCACGGCCGGGTGCTCGATGGCGGTGGTGATGACGTGCTTGCGCGGCCGCGAATCGTAGCGGACGGTTCCGAAAATGGCCAGGTTGTCGCCCTCGGTGCCGCCGCTCAGAAAGACGATCTCCCGCGGCATGGCGTGAAGCAGCAAGGCCACCCGCTCGCGCGCCGTCTCCAGCCGCCCCTTGGCCGCCTGGCCGAAGCGGTGGACGCTGGAGGGGTTGCCGAAATCCTCGCAGAACGCCTCCCGAACCGCGTCGGCCACCTCGGGGGCGACCGGCGTGGTGGCGTTGTGGTCGAAATAGTAACGTGGCATGCCCAGACTTCCTCGACTTCCTCTATTGTAGTACCTATGCCGCGAACCGTCGTGACGCTGACCACGGACTACGGCCTCTCGGACCACTTCGCCGGGACGGTGAAGGGGGTCATTCTCGGCATCAACCCGGCGGCGGAGATCGTGGACATCAGCCACCAGGTGAGCCCGTATGAGATCGCCGAGGGCGGCTTTGTGCTGGCCCAGGCCTATCGCTTTTTCCCCCGGAAGACGGTGCACGTGGTGGTGGTCGATCCCGGCGTGGGCAGCCTGCGGCGGCCGATCCTGGCCGAGGCCGGCGGCCAGTATTTTGTGGCCCCGGACAACGGCATCCTGTCGCTGATCTATGCCCGCGAGAAGCACAAGGTGCGGGCAATCACCGCGGAGAAGTACTTCCTCAAGCCCGTCAGCCACACGTTTCACGGGCGGGACATCTTCGCGCCGGTGGCCGCTCATCTCTCCAAAGGCGTGCTGCCGGCGCGTTTCGGCAAGCCGGTCAGCGACTACGCCCGCTCCGAGTTCTACCAGCCGCTGCGGACGGGCAAGCGGACCTGGAGCGGCGCGATCCTCAAGATCGACCGCTTCGGAAACCTGATCACCAATTTTCACCTCGCCGAGTTTCCCACCATCCAGACGCGGCCTTTCGAGATGGCGGCCGGCGCGGAGCGCATCCGCGGGTTTGCGCGGACCTTCGCCGCGTGCTCCGCCGGCGAGCTGTGGGTGATCGGGGGGAGCTCGGGGTACCTGGAGATTGTCTCCAACCAGGCCTCGGCGGCCCGGCGGTTGGGTTGCGCGGTGGGCGCGCCGGTGGAGTTGACGCTTTACTGAGCGGGGCAGATCGTCAGAACACGAGCTTCAGGACAAACTCAAAGACCCTCGGGTCCAGAGCGGTCGTGATGCTGCCGAAGGCCGCCGTTCCGAAGCTGCCATCAGGGTTACCGAGCGGCGGGGTGTTCGTGAGGTTGAATGCCTCTGCCCGGAACTCCAGGGCGAGCGGCTCGCGCAGTGAGAACGTCTTGCCTGCCATGAGGTCGAGCGTGCGGTATCCGGGTCCGTTAACGGGATTGCGGGAGCTTGTCCCGATGGTGAATTGCGGAGCGAGAGAAAACGCCGAGGTATCGAAATATCGTGTGGTCGTACGCCGTTCCTTCGGCAGATTGGGTTCGCGATTCCGGTTTGGCCACTGGATTCCGAACCCTGCAAAGGCATTCAAGTTCGTCGCTTGTGTAACCGCGACCGGACTCCCCGATTGCAGCCTCACGATGCCAGCGAGTCGCCAACCGTTCAGCAACCGCGAGCGGCCCGCGCCAAACGGCAACTCATAAACAAATCCAGCCGAGAAGGCGTGCGGAATGCTGCCGGTGGAAACGTCCTTCTCGATCCTCCGGTTGTGGCTGTCAGCGACCTGGAACGCGATCACGGGACCGGCCAGCACCGCGGAATCGAACACGGCGCCGGCATCGTCGATGAGGCGCGAGAAGGTATAGGCGGCCGTGAACGCCAGCCCGCCGGAGAACCTGCGCTCGATCCGGCCCTGGAGCGAGTGATACGTGGAGTGACCGACGTTGTTGCGGTAGAGCGTCACCGTAGTGAAGCGCGGGTAGGGCCGGAGCAGTTGCTGCCGCGCTATAGCAGGCCCGCCCAGCGACGAAGATGCCGGAATCATTCCGTAGAACGGATTCGGCGCCTGCCGCGTCAGTTCGGCCCCGAGCGCCAGTTGCTCCACGCGCAACTGGTTCAGGTTCACGTCCGGCACGCCGAGGTTGGTGAGCTTGGAGCCAAGATAACCAGCCTCTAAGCTCCAGCCGGCGCCGAAGGTCTTCTGAAGCATGAAGTTCCACTGCTGCGCGTAGCCGCTCTTCTGATCACGCTGCACTGCGAACACGCCCTGCCCCAGGCCGCTGTCCGCAGCCGGTTCACCGGCATCCACGGACGGACCGCGGGACAGGACGAACGCCGGTTGGAGGTTGTCGAGTGAACGCTGCTCGACGGTCCTCAGGAAGGGAAACAGAGGCGTGGTGAACGGAGTGGTGATCCCCGCCTGCTCGATCCAGGTGAGGCCGTAGCCGGCGCGCACCAGAAATGAATCGGTCAGTCGATACGCCAGGCCGAGCCTCGGCCCGCAGTTCGCCTTCTCGAGTTCCCGGGCGGCCCGCGGGATGCCATTCCGGCCGAGGAAATTCAACTGCTGCGTTCGGAGATCGAACACGGCGGCCCGATTGCGCGCCTCGGTCGATGGAAAGTTGAGCGTGTAGCGGACTCCGGCGTTGAGCGACAGGCGCGGCGCCGCCCGCCAATCGTCCTGCAAGAAGAACTCGGCCACGGTTGCGCGCGGCTGAAGGACTTCGCGTTGCACATCCAGGCTGAACGACTGCACCTGTCCGAGCAGAAACGAGGCGACGCTGTTTCCCGTTCCGGCGGCGGGTGTTCCCGCCGAGCTCAGATTACTGGTGAGCACGGACGAAAACTGGAACGTCCCGGTTGGACTCGGGGGCTGCAACACGTCGAGGTGCTGGAGGCGAACGTCGGCGCCCAGTTTCAAGGAATGAGGGCCGCGCGTCTGTGAGAACGTGTCGATAAACTGGGTCACTGAAGTGGCGAATTCGGCATTGCCGCCGGCCGGCGGCCCGATCTGCTGATAGCCGGTGAGATCAAGTGCCGGCAGCACATCGGCGAACGCGAACTGAGGAATGCCGGGCACGCCGGAGATCTCCGAAGCCGGGCGCCCGGTCCGCAGCGAGCGCCGGTCGAAGCCGCGGCGCGTGTAGCCGAATCTCGCCTGGTTGACGGCCGAGGGGGAGAGCGTCCAGGTGTGTTCGGCGACAACGCCCTGGGCACGAGTCAGGGTGTCGCCGATGACGCCCGACCTGATCGCTCCGCTCCCGTCCGGCAGGGGCGGTGTGGGAATCGAGCGGTCCCGCAGATAGGACCACCGGCCGAAGACCCTATGGACGGAGCCGAAGTAGCGGTCCAGGCGCGCGTCAAACCGATCCTGTTTGGTGCGTTCCGTGCCGGTGCGAATGTAATTGTTGGCCGTTGCTTCGCGGCCACCGGCGAAGACGTTAGGCGCCGGATAACGGGCCAGCGCCGCCGCAGCCGCCGGGTCGAAACGTGAAGCCGGGACGATGTTTCCCGCGAACGGCTGCCGTTGCCAGCCTGTCTCCGTACGGACAGTGGTCGCGGGATCGAAGACAGGCACACTGAAAACGCCGGCCTTCATCGGTGAAACAGGCACTGTGCTGGTGCGAACCACCCCGGTATCGAGCCCGGTTCTCTGCCAGTCGAGGAAGAAGAATGCACGGTTCCGCTTGATCGGACCACCCAGAACGAACCCGTACTGGTTTCGGCGGAACCGCGGTTTCTCACCCTGGGCTGCGAACAGATTGCGCGCGTTCAGAGACTCGTTGCGGAAGAACTCGAAGACCGTGCCGTGAAAAGCGTTGCTGCCCGACCGTTGGTGCACCAGGATGACGCCGCCGTTGGATCGCCCATATTCCGCCGAGTAGCTGTTCGTCTCCACGCGGAATTCTTCAATCGCTTCAACGATCGGGTAGAACGCGACCTGGCCCGGCTCGGGTTGGAGCACGCTGATGCCGTCGTAAATGTACTCGCTCACGCGGGGGCGACTGCCGTTGATCCTGGGGAGGACCGATCCCGGCGGGAGGCTCACGCCAGGGAGCAAAGCGACGAGCGGCACAAAGTTGCGGCCATCGAGCGGAAGGGATGTGACCGTTTTCTGCTCGACGACAAAAGCCGCTGTCCCACGGTTTAATCGCAAAAGCGGCGCGTCGGCATGAACATCGAGCACCTCCGACACCTCTCCCACCTCGAGGGTGAGATCGAGATGCAGCCGGTCGCCTGCCTGGACCTGGATCCCGAGCCTCCGCAACTGACGGAAACCATCTTTTCCGGCGGTGAGATCAATTCGGCCCGGCGGCAAAGCGAAGAAATGGAATTCCCCCGCTGACTGTGTTGGTGCCTGGTAGACTGCGCCCGTTGCGGTCTCGCGGATTTCGATCGATGCGCCGCTGATCGGCAGGCCCGTTGCATCACGGACGGTCCCGCTCAACTCGCCGTGCCCCGATTGCGCCGCCAGTACACGTCCGACGGCGAACAGACCGGCGAGCGACATCCGGAGCGCGGTCAAGGTCCCCTCCTCCAGGCGATTTCGCCTGTGCATCCCCACCAACTATTGTCGTCAATACACGACAGGAGTGGGGCATGGACCTCAATGTGGGGTGCGCGACATGGAAGTGAGGAATCGGCTGGTTTCTTTTTTTGTGGCACGAATCCGTGCGTATGTGATACGCTAGGACAGGAGGCCGCACTTATGTCGATTCTCAAGTCCCTGGAATCACTGGAACAGCAGCGGGCCGCCATCGCCAATCAGATCACGGCTTTGGGCGACCTGCGTTGTGGCTCGATCACTTCCACCACGGGTCGCTGTGGCAAGCCCGCCTGCCATTGCCATCAACCCAAAGATCCGGGGCACGGCCCCAACCTCCGCCTCACCTATAAGGTCCACGGCAAGACCGTCACCGAATCCCTGCCGGACCAAGCCGCGACGCGCAAGGCCGAAATAGAGATCGCCGAATTCCGTAAACTGCAAAGCCTGCACAAGGAATTTGTCGAGGTCAATGCGCAGATCTGCCAGATGCGCCCACCGCAACCAGACACGATGTTGCCAGAGGAAAAAAAACGGCCAAAGCGATCCACCACGAAGTCGCGCGCGAAGTAGACCAGCTGCTGCGCGTCATCTTCAACGGGCGCCGCAAGACGGGGCGACTGGATTTGGAAGCCATCGAGATGGCGGTGCGCTCGGCCATGCATCGCGCCGGAGCCGCAGCGCTAACCGAACTTCTGCAATTTCCCGCTCCGGCGGCCGGTCAGCGGCGCCTTCCGTGTTCCTGCGGCCAGCAGGCTCACTACCGGGAGTTGCGCTCTAAGCCGGTGCTGACGGCGGTGGGGAAAGTGGAGGTATCGCGTCCCTACTACCTGTGCTCGCACTGCAATAACGGCCAATTCCCTGCCGATGTCGAACTGGACATCGAAAACACCGAGTTCTCTCCAGGCGTGCGCCGCATGCAGGCGGTGGTCGGCCAGGAGGCCCCTTTCGATCACGGACGCCAGCAGATGAAACTCCTCGCCGATCTGGAGGTAACCACCAAAGCCGTGGAGCGAACCGCGGAGGCGATGGGAGAAGATATCGCCGCCCGCGAGCAAGCAGAGATCCAGCGGGCCATGCAGTTGGATCTGCCGATGATCGTGGGAAAGCCAGTTCCAGTTTTGTATGTGCAAGTGGACGGAACGGGAGTGCCCGTAGTGAAAAAAGAAACGGTGGGCCGAAGGGGCAAGACGGAAGGGCAACCGGCCCGCACGCGGGAAGCCAAGCTGGGATGTGTGTTCACGCAAACGACTTGGGACAAGGAAGGCTACGCCATCCGTGACCCCGATTCGACCACCTACGCCGGCGCCATTGAAACGGCCGAAGAATTCGGGAAGCGCATCTATCTGGAAGCTTGGAAGCGCGGTTGGAGCAAGGCTGCCAAGAAGGTTTTCATGGGCGATGGAGCCGAATGGATCTGGGCCTCCTCAGCAGAATTTGTGGGTTGATTCCGGTTCTGGGAGTCGTCCCAAG
>JBBTDS010000423.1:0-9966 GCA_038060875.1 Acidobacteriota bacterium
CAAATGACCCAACCGAGAGCGTTTCGGTTACCTCGTTAAATGACTTGACACGGGCTTCTCGCCCCGCCTCCTTGACCGGCGCTTCGCTGGCTGCTAAGGTAACTCCCGATGCCAAGACGAACGCTTGTGTTTCTGTGCGCCGCAGGCTGCGCATTCGCCTCCAGGTTGTCCATCCCGCTCGCCGGCGCCTGGGGTTTCCGCCTCGACCCCGGGAACGCCGGGCACGCGCAGAACTGGCAGGGCGAGCAGTTCGCGGGCGACGCCATCTTCCTGCCGGGCAGCACCGACGAGGGCGGCTACGGCAGAAAGACCAGCGGGCCCGAAAAGGGCTGGCTCTCGCGGCCCTTTGTCTACGAAGGGCCGGCGTGGTACCAGCGCGAGATCCACATCCCGGAGGCGTGGCGCGGCAAACGCATTACGTTGTTTCTTGAGCGGCCCCACTGGCAGACGGAGGTCTGGCTCGACGGCCGCGCGGCCGGCGTCCAAAATAGCCTCTCGGTCCCGCACGTGTACGACCTGACCGCGCTCGCCGCGCCGGGGCGCCATCGCCTCACCATCTGCGTGGACAACACCTACCGGATCGAGGTCGGGCGCAACGCCCACAGCGTCACCGAACACACCCAGACGAACTGGAACGGCATCGTGGGCCGGATCGAGTTGCAGGCGACGGAGGCGGTCTGGATCGAGGCGGCCAGGCTCTACCCGGATCCGCGGAAGCGCTCGGTGCGCATCGTGGCCGAGGTGCGCAACGCCACCGGGGCGCCGCTCGCAGCCGAATTGACAGCTTCCCTGGGCGGCGCGCCGGGCGGCAAGCCGGCCCGCATCACTCTCAGCGGACCTTCGCAGGAAGTCGAGCTCGCGCTCGCGCTGCCGAAGGCGGCGGGCCTCTGGGATGAATACCAGCCGGCGTTGCATGAGGTCGAGCTGGCGCTCGCAGCGGGCGGCGTTCGCGACCGGCTCCGCCTGCCCTTCGGGCTGCGCGAGATCGCGACGCGCGGCACGCAGTTTGTGCTCAACGGGCGCCCGATCTTCCTGCGCGGCACGCTGGAGTGCAACATCTTCCCGCGGACGGGCTACCCGCCGATGGACGTGGAAGGCTGGGCGCGCCTGTTCCGGATCGCCCGCTCCTACGGACTGAACCATTTCCGCTTTCACTCCTGGTGCCCGCCGGAGGCGGCTTTCGCCGCCGCCGATCAGGCCGGTTTTCTCCTGCACGTCGAGCTGCCGGTGTGGAGCTCGAAGGCCGGCGTCGATCCGGCGCTGAACGATTTTATGCGCGCCGAGGCCGCCCGCATCCTCAAGACCTACGGCAACCATCCCTCGTTCACCATGCTCTGCCTTGGCAACGAGCTGACCGGCAAGTACGAGTTCATGGACGAACTGGTCGCCGAGCTGAAGCGGGCGGACCCGCGCCGCCTCTACACTTTCACCGCCGATCACCGCCGGCGCGTGCCCGGCCCCACTTCCGACTATTACGTCACGCACAACACCGCCGGCGGACCAGTGCGCATTCACGGCGCGCGGTTCGGCAAGTCCTCCTCAAGCACCGACTACGACTTCTCGGACAAAGTGAAGCAGACGTCGGCGCCGCTGGTGGCGCACGAGCTGGGGCAATGGGTGGTTTACCCGAGCTACGAGGAGATCGCCAGTTACACCGGCGTGCTGAAGCCGCGCAACCTGGAGGCCTTTCAGTCGCAGCTCGCCGAGCGCGGACTGGCCGGCGAGGCGCCCCGGTTCCAGGCGGCCTCCGGCCGGTTCGCCTGGCTGCTCTACAAAGAGGACATCGAAGCGACGCTGCGCACGCCGGATTTCGGCGGCTACCAGCTTCTGCAACTTCAGGATTTCCCCGGCCAGGGCGAGGCGCTGGTGGGCCTGCTGAACTCCTTCTGGGACAGCAAGGGGATACTGACGCCGGAGGAGTTCCGCCGGTTCTCGAGCGAGACCGTGCCGCTGGCGAGGTTCGGCAAGTTCGTCTGGACCTCGGGCGAGACGTTCACCGCGCGAGTGGAAGTAGCCCATTACGGCAAGAAGCCGCTCGCCGGAGCCGTGGCTGCCTGGGCGGTCCGCACCGACGCGGGCGAGGTGGCGGCGTCCGGCAAGCTCAGCCCGGTCGATGTGCCGGTTGGCAGCGTCACCAGCGCCGGCACAATCACGATGCCGCTCGGACGTTTCCGGGAGGCCGCTCACCTCAAGCTGACGGTACGCCTCGCCGGCGCCCGTAATGACTGGGACGTGTGGGTATACCCGCAGAAGCTCGATCTGCCGCCGCCGGCGGACGTGCTGATCGCAACCGCCATGACTGACCGCGAGTGGAACCGGCTCGAGAACGGCGGCAAGGTCGTGCTGCTCGCCCGGCCGGGCGGGCGCACGCTGCCGATGCGGTTCCTGCCGGTCTTCTGGTCGCTGAGCTGGTTCAAGGCACAGCCCGGAACGCTGGGCGTGCTGTGCGACCCGTCGCATCCGGCGCTGGCCGGCTTCCCGACCGATATACACAGCAACTGGCAATGGTGGGAGATCACCGAGGGCGCCCGCGCTTTCGTCCTTGACGGCACGCCGGGTGACCTCCGGCCGATCGTCCAGGTCATCGACGACTACCATCGCAACCACAAGCTCGGCGCTGTGTTCGACGTTCGCGTTGGGCGCGGGCGGCTGCTCGTCAGCTCCTTCGACCTGGAATCGGACCTGGATAAGCGCCCGGCCGCGCGTCAACTGCGGCGCTCTCTGCTCGACTACGCCGCCAGCGAGCGCTTCCAGCCGGCGGCGACCCTGGATCGGAACGAGATCGAGCTGATCGTGGGCGACGGAGCCGCCGCCTCGGGGCGAAAAGAGAAATAATAGCGGGCGGGGGTTCGTATGAAGACGATCTTGGCTGCCCTTGCCACGCTCTGCCTCGCCCAGAATCCTTACGGCCGCATCACCGGCCGGGTGCTGGATTCGGCCGGGGCGGTAGTGCCGGGAGCGTCGGTGCGCGTCATTCACACCGGCACCAACGTCGCCACCTCCACGGTGAGCAACGCCGAGGGGAACTACGAGGCGCCGAACCTGAACCCGGGCCAGTACCGCATCGTCGTTGAGGTGCAGGGCTTCAAGCGGCACGAGCGGGGACCGGTCGAGCTGCGCGTGGGCGACGTGCTCAATGTCGAGGTGACGCTGGAGGTCGGGGCCATCAGCGAGAGCGTGACGGTGACCGCCGAGGCGCCGCTGGTGGAGTCCACCTCGGCCAGCCTGGGGCAAGTCATCGACAACCGGCGGATTCTCGATCTCCCGTTGCCGGGCGCGAGCCCGATGTACCTGACGCAACTGGCGCCGGGCATCATCGCCACCAACCCGCCCACCCACGGCTGGCTGCCGCACGCGGTGGACGCCGTCTCCAACATCGCCACCAACGGGACGCGCACCCGCTCCAGCGAGTTCACCCTCGATGGCATCCCCAACATGTCCCAGGGCGGGCAGCTCTCCTTCTCGCCGCCGCCGGAGGTGGTGCAGGAGTTCCGCGTCCAGACGGCCGCCTTCGACGCCTCGGTCGGCAAGTTCACCGGCGCCCACGTCAACATGGTGCTCAAGAGCGGCAGCAACGCGCCGCACGGCAACCTGGTCTTCTCCCACGTGAGCCGCCCCCTGATAACCAAGGACTTTTTCACCAACCGGCAGATCTACGACCTGCGCACCGGGCCGGTGACGCCGGAGAAGATCGCAGCCGCCTGGCCGGCGGTGCTCACCAACCGCTATCGCGCCACCGCCAGCGGCCCCGCGTACTTGCCCAGGCTCTATGACGGCCGCGAGCGGACCTTCTGGATGTTCGGCGTGGACGTGCTCGATCGCATCCGGCCCGAGCGCGCCTCCTTCACCCTGCCCACCGTCAGGCAGCGCACCGGGGACTTCTCCGAGCTGCTGGCGCTTGGCTCGCAGTACCAGATTTACGATCCGGCCACCATCGCGGCCGCCGGGGCGCCCTCTGGGCCCGGCAGATTCAGCCGCCAGCCCCTGGCCGGCAACCTGATCCCGGCCAGCCGCCTCGATCCCATGGCCAGGAGGCTGCTGGAGTTCTACCCTCAACCCAACGCCATCGGGACCGCCGACGGCCGCAACAACTACTCCGATCCGCAGCCGCGCCGCATCGACTATCACAGCTACATCGGGCGGGTCGATCAGGTGGTCGGCCAGAACAACCGCCTGTACGGTTCGCTCACCTGGGGCTTCCTCCACGAGATCTGGGGGCGCCCTTTCCACAACGAGGCGCGGGGAATGCGCCGCAACCGGCTCCACCGCGGCTTTGCGCTCGACGACGTCTGGACGCTCCGCCCCGACCTGGTGGTGAATGTCCGTTACGGCCTCACGCGCTTCACCGTGAGGGACTGGCCGGTCAGCCTCGGCTTCGATCTGAGCAAGCTGGGTTTCCCGGCTTCACTGACTTCGCTGCTCGATCGGGAGCAGACAGCGGTCCCGGAAATCGCTATCGACGGCTATGCGGTCCTCGGCGAGGCGAGCGGCTTCCGCACTACGACGAACTACCACACGCTATCGGGAGCGGTCACCCAGATTCGCGGTAACCACAGCCTCCGCTATGGCGGCGAGTACCGGATCCTCCAGGAAAACGAGTACACCTTCGGCACCGTGTCGCCGCGCGTGGAATTCGGCGCCACCTGGACGCGAGGGCCGATGGACAATTCGCCCGTCGCGCCGATCGGTCAGGGCCTGGCCAGCTTTCTGCTCGGCATACCGACCGGGGGCTACATTGACCGCAACCCCTCCTATGCGGAGCAGTCCGGATACCTGGGGCTGTTCCTGCACGACGACTGGAAGCTGACCCGCAAGCTCACCGTCAACCTCGGGCTGCGCTGGGAACTCGAGATGCCCACCACCGAGCGGTACAACCGGAGCAACCGGGGATTCGACTTCGCCGCCGTCAACCCGATACAGGACGCCGCCCGGACCAGCTACGCCCGGTCGCCCATCGCCGAGGCGCCCGCCGATCAGTTCCGTACCTTGGGCGGGCTGCTGTTCACGGGCGTCGGCGGCATGCCCAGGGGCTTGTGGGACGTCGATCGGAACAATCTCTCGCCGCGGATTGGCCTGGCGTACTCGCTCCGCCCCAAAACGGTGCTGCGGGCCGGCTACGGCATCTTCTTCGAGTCGCTCGGCGCCGACCGCGTGGACGTCTTCCAGCAGGGCTTCAGCCAGCGCACGAACCTGACGCCAAGCCTGGACAACGGGCTGACGTTTCGCGCCACGCTGGCCAGTCCCTTTCCCGACGGGCTGCTGGAGCCGGCCGGGGCCTCGGCGGGGCTGAAGACGTATCTCGGGCGGGCGCCGGGATTCCTCACGCCGGCGCGGCGCGCGGGCTACATGCAGCGCTGGAGCGCCAACGCGCAGCAGGAGTTCCCGCACCGGGTGCTCCTGGAGTTGGGCTACGTGGGCAACCGGGGAACCGGCCTCGGCCTGAGCGAGCAGTACAACCCTGTGCCCGCACAGTACCTGAGCCGGCTGCCCGTGCGGGACCAGCCGACCAACGACATCCTGACTCAGGCGGTGACGAACCCCTTCTTCGGCATGCCGGAGTTCGCCGGCAGCGGCCTGGTGGGACGCACCGTGGCGCGGTCGCAACTGCTGCGGCCGTTCCCGCATTTCACCGGCGTAAGCAGCACCCCGAGCGCCGGCTTCTCCTGGTATCACTCGCTCCAAGCGCGCGCCGAGAAGCGCTTCTCGCACGGCTACACGCTGCAAGCCAGCTACACCTGGTCGAAGTTCATGGAAGCCATCGAGAAGCTGAACGCGACCGACCCGTTCGCGCACCACGTGATCTCTCCCCAGGACCGCCCGCACCACATCGTCGTCAGCGGCATCTACGAGCTGCCGGCCGGCCGCGGCAAGCGCTGGCTGAGCGTGGCGGGCTGGAAGGACTACGTACTGGGCGGCTGGTCATTGCAGGGCATTTTTCAGGGCCAGAGCGGGCCGCCGCTCGGCTTCGGCAACATCATCTTCTACGGAAACGTACACGACATCGTCCTGCCGCGTTCCGAGCGCACGGTGGAGCGGTGGTTTAACACCGGGGCGGGCTTCGAACGGGATTCGGCCAAACAGCTTGTGTCCAACATCCGCGCGTTCCCGCTGCGCTTCACCGGGCTGCGGGCCGACGGCTTCAACGTGTGGGACCTGTCGCTGTTCAAGAATATCCGCCTGCGCGAGAAGCTGACCCTGCAACTGCGGGCCGAGGCGCAGGACGCTCTGAATCACGCGATGTTCGCCGACCCCAACACTGCGCCGACCAACACCCTGTTCGGGCAGGTCAGCTCGATCCGCGCCACCGAGCAGCGGCGCATCGCCGTGGGCGCGCGCCTGTCGTGGTAAGTGGGGTAAGTCTCCTGACTTGCCGGGGCGTCTTGAAGCCTGCCCCACCTTCGTAATACGGTCCACTACCCCTCGGCGACCAGCTTGAAGCCAAGCAGGGCGCTGATGGCTTCCACCGGCTGGCGCAGGTCGCCGTAGTAAGTGACGCGGTGCCAGCCCCAGCGGTCCCACTCGTCGAACAGTTTGTGGATGTCCCGGACCTCGACAGCCAGCTTGGTGCGGCAGGCCTTGTCCTCGTCGATGTTGGCCACGGTGCGGCCCTGGTGGAGGATGACCTCTTTGCGGCTGGGTGCGAACTTCAAGGTGGTGGTCATTTCGCCCAGCGGCAGCAGCGCGCGCACGGCCGCGCCCTTGCGGTCCTCGGAATGGTTGCGGATGTGGTAGGGGCTGCCCGGGCCGTTCGGCCCGTAAACCTTGGTGGGGGCCACGCAGTGCGCGTAAATGACCTGATTCCTGGCGGTGTCAATGACCGGGTCGGAGATGAAGCCGGGCCGGCCGGCCAGGTAGGTCATCAGCAGCATGGATATGGTGGATTGCAGATCGGCCTCGCAGGCCCCCACCAGCCCGTCGTTGTTCAACTGGAAGAAGCCCAGGCACGGATAGGCCGGCAGCTTGCCGTCATAGAACAGGCGCAGGCAATCCATGGCGATCGCCTGGGCGTTGTGCTGCTTCATCAGGTCGCGCATGGCGACGTACATGACGCCCGATCGGCCGATCTCTTCGCGCGAGGGTTCGATTATCTTCTTGGCGCCCTTGATCCAGCTCTGGGCCGACCGCTGGGCCTCCGCCTGGTCCACCTTCCGGTAGGCGTCATTCAGTTCCTGGGAGGTGACCTTGCGGACGGCGGTTCCGAAGACCTCCTGAATGGCCTTGGCTTCCCCGCCCGGCTCGCGGTCCAGCACGTCGAGGATCACCGACGAACGGAGCCGCTTGATCACCTCGAAGCTCTTCACCGCCTGCGCCACGTCTTCGAACCGCGTCGAGGAGACGCCGGCCACTCTCAGGTTCTTCCTTCTGGCTTCGGCATAAGCGCCCAGGAACTGGCCGGTGCCCCCGTAGAGATCGTCCACCAGGACCACCGGCCGGCCCGAGGCGAGGATCGGCCGCGCGCCGCCGGACGGGATGCCCAGGATGTACACCACGTAGCCGTCCACCTCGCCATCGCCTTCCAGGACCTTCCTGGCGTCCTCGGCGGCGGGCGCGGTGACCGGCAGAAGCTCGACGTTCGGGCACGCGGTCGTGAGCCGGGAAGTCAGTTCCTTCTTCCGGGTCTCATAGTCGTAGCCCAGGTAGGGCCAGCCTTCGATCTTTCTCCCCGGATGCGTGAAGACCAGCCGGACCCTGGCCTTCTCGCTCGCCGGCGCCTGTGGGGCGTGGGCGAAGCCGGGGCAGGCGGCCAGCGCGGCACAGCCGGCGCACCCGGCCAGGAAGTCGCGGCGGCTGGCGGTTCGGGGCGGCAGAACGCGTAGTTGAGTCATGTCTTGGGCCTCCTTGCGGCTAAAAGAGTATCAGATCCTTGACTCTGCAAGCCACAATGATATTGCCGGCGGGCAGGCCGCATCCATTCTGGTAATACTACCGGTAGGAGCAGTGGTATACTCAGAGGTGCGATGGCTCGAAGCATCAAGACCGCCGTTTCGCTCCCCGCCGGCCTGTATGACCAGGCCGAAGCACTGGCGGGCCGGATGAGGGTCTCGCGGAGCCGGCTCTTTGCCATGGCCCTGGAGGACCTTCTGCGCCGCCACGAGAACCGGGGGCTGCTGGAGCGGATCAATGCGGTTTACGCCGCGGCTCCGGATCGGTCCGAGAGAAGGCTCCTCGAGGGAATGCGCCGGCAGCAGCGACGGCTGTTGGAGGCCGAAGATTGATCCGGCAGGGTGACGTTTACTGGATTGATCTCGGTGACCCCGTCGGCTCGAGTCCCGGCTACCGGCACCCGCACGTCGTCATCCAGAACAACCTGTTCAACGCCAGCCGGATTAATACGGTGGTGGTTTGCGCGGTCACGACGAATCTCAAACGGGCAGGCGCGCCGGGCAACGTGCTGTTGGACCCCGGAGAGGCCGGCCTGTCACGGCAGAGCGTAGTGAACGCCTCCCGGATTTTCACCCTCGATAAAGGTCAACTGGGGGAGAAGATCGGCCGGCTTTCGGGGTCCCGCCTGCGCGCCATTCTCGACGGCGTTCGCCTGGTGCTGGAACCCAGGGAACCCTAAGCCGGCAGAGGCCGGCGCCGGGCGATGCGCGGTGCCATGGTCGCACGTAGGCGCTGGCGTAGCCGCCGTGAACCGGCCTGCGCGCCGCAGCGCAGAGCAGCGAACGCGCCCGCGACCGTACGCAGGCAGTCGCGGCGGGTGAAGATCTCCATCAACGGAAGGTATATCATTTCCTTATGCCAGAAGCAGCTACTTCACGACGGTCCATCCTGGGCGGCCCGGCGGCGTTCGCCGCCGCCGCCTCCTACAACCGCATCCTCGGCGCCAACGACCGGCCGGGCATCGGCGTCATCGGAACCGGCGGGCGCGGCACCTACCTCCTGCGCGAGATCAAGAAGACGGCCGACGTGGACGTCATCGCCGTCTGCGACGTGTACGATGCCCGGCGCGACAAGGCGGCGGAAATCGCCGGGCCGCGCGCGCAGAAATTCGGCGACCACCGCCACGTGCTGGCCGACAACAACATCGACGCCGTCATCGTGGCCACGCCCGACCACTGGCACGGTCCCATCACCGTCGATGCCTGCCGGGCCGGCAAGGACGTCTACGTCGAGAAGCCCATGGTCCACTACCCCAAGGACGGCCAGGCCATCGTCAGAGCGGCGCGCCAGTTCAAGCGGATCATCCAGGTGGGCACCCAGGGCCGCGGCATGACGCAGAACATCGCCGCCAAACAGCAGTACGTCGAGTCCGGCGTCATGGGCAAGGTGGGGCTGGTGCGCACCTGGTATACCTCCAACAGGGGCTACATCGCCACCGCGCCGGCCGGCATGGAGCAGAAACCGGCCGGCCTCGATTGGGACCGCTGGCTCGGCCCGGGGCCGAAGATCCCGTGGAATCCCGGCGTTTACTTCAGCCCCTACAAGTGGCTGCACTACGACGGCGGCATGATCATGGGCATCGCCGTCCATGTCATCGACACCGCCCACTTCGTGCTCGGCCTCAAGCGGCCGAAGGCCGCTAGCGCCGGCGGCGGCGTCTACTTCTATAACGACGGCCGCGATACCCCCGATACCGTCGCCCTGGTGCTCGACTACCCCGAGAACGTCACCCTCACGTTTGTGGCCGAGGCGCTGACCGCGCCGGGCGTGAGGACTTCCGCCGGCATCGAGCTGCGCGGCACCGGCGGCAAGCTCTACGTCGAGCGCTACACCGTCAAGGAGGCGCTCGAGTACACGCCCAACGGCAAGTTCAGCAAGGCGCCGGCCGCCAGGAGCGACGGTTCCGAGCCGTCGGCCGCGTCGATGCTGAAGAACTGGCTTGAGTGCATCCGCACCCGGCAGAAGCCCATCGCCAACGAAGAGGAAGCCTACTGGTCCACCATGGCCTGCTTCATGTGCAACCACGCCTTCCGCACCGCCTCGCGGGTGACGTGGGACAACAAGTGGAACCTGCCAGGCTGA
>JBBTDS010000424.1:0-1447 GCA_038060875.1 Acidobacteriota bacterium
TTCTACTGTGTCATAAACTATACGCGCAGGCGACAGCATAAGGGGCAGCACGGAAGCCGCTGCACTAGGAATCGGGCGATCTGGATTCGCAGCGTCGCGATCGAGTGGGGGTTATGCCGTTGGGCGCGAACCCTTTGCCCCCCGCGGCCGGAAGTGGGGAGGTATTGGGGCGGGGCGTAGTTCAAGCTGGCCGACGTGGGCTGAGGGGGAAAAACGGCTCCTTTCCGCTATCAAGAAGCCGTACGCCGCGATGCATAATGTGCCGTGGTGGTGAAATCCCCGCCAGTTGCGGCCTTCATAGTGGCCCAACCCAAGTTCCTGTTTGAGTTCCTCGTAGTCGCGCTCAATCACCCAGCGGTGCTTGCTGATCCCGACCAGCCGCTTCAAGGAGAGTTTCACTGGCAAACGCGCCAACCAGTAACCGCTTGGCTCTTCGGCTCCGGCAGGCCACTCTATCAGCAACCACTGTTCCGGCTGTAAGCCCCCTTGGCGATCGTCTCCGTACGCGGGTCGAACCCGTAATCTGGCAAAGCGGGAGCACAACGTTTCTTTACTGCCTTCGCGCCAAGCCACCTCCCGCCAATCTTTCTCCGGCAACTCCCGCGCCAGTTGCTTCACGGTAATCGGTTGGTGCGTCTGGTCCCGTCGCACCCGTGTGGCCCGCCGCCCCTTCCCCTTCCAAGGCTTGGGTGGCAAAGGTTGCCGCTCCAGCGCCCATACCGTAGTCGTGGATCTCACCGCCAGCGAATAGCTCAGCTTCAGTTCCGCTACCCCCGCCCGGAACTCGCGATTGGATCCGTACACTTCATCGGCCAGCACCACTCCGGGCGACACCCCGTCCTCCACCGCTTGCCGAATCTGCTCCAGCGCAATCTGCGGCTTGGTCTGAAACTGCACCTCCTCGGGAATACCGGTCTCTTCACGCCGCTCTGCGTCGCTGACCCATTCTTCCGGCAGGTACAACCGCCAGTCAATCGGCAGACTCCCGCTCGCAATAGCCACCGATAGACTCACCGCCACCTGGCAGTTCTCCTTCTTTCCCAAACGGCCACAATACTGCCGTGCCACTCCAACCGAATGAGTGCCCTTCTTGACAAAGCTGGTCTCATCCACAATCCATGCCGTCACCGGTCCATTCTTCTGCATCGCCGGCAGGACATAATTCCGCACTTGCCGCAACATGCCGGCATCGCTCCAGGGCGACTGTGCGACGAAGTGATGCAGCGACTCGTGCATAGCCTGCACATGATCGGGAGCCAAGCGCGCCGCCATGGGCTCGACGCTCTTTCGTTCTCCGTCCAGCAACAGGCCGGTACAGTAATTCCGCAGAGGCAGGTTGCGGTCAGCATGCCCCGCGGCTTGCGCCAGCCAGTCCAAATATGCCGCGAGGCGTTTCTCTTGTGGTGCTGGCGCTGGGGTTTTGGCAGCCACGAAAACATTTTAGCAC
>JBBTDS010000425.1:0-5103 GCA_038060875.1 Acidobacteriota bacterium
ATCACAAGGGCGACACGCCCCACCGCGCTCACCCACAAATCCTGCTATAGAGCCCCTGCCTCATGCTGCTCAAGAAGCCGGTGTAGCTCACCATCCGGCCAAGCGAGAAAGCCTTGGCCGACGAGCTCATGCCACTTCGCGCCCCGGAGACCTTCCTTTTCACCAGAAAGGCCCAACCTCGCGACCCACCGTTCAAAGTCGTAGTCCTCTCCTACTATCTCCCTCTCCCACGCGTGCGACAGGGGTCCGTGACCGAGATCGTGGCATAACGCTGCAACTGCGAAATCGCGGATTGCCTCTTTGTCCGGGGACAGCTCGTCCACCAGAAAGTCGCGGCAAGCTTCTATAACGCGGCGGCCGAACCTGATTGCCAGGTGCGCCGTCCCAAGGGAGTGAGCAAAGCGAGAGTGCTCGGCACCCGGGAAGACCAGATGGCCGAGCCCCATCTGCCGGATTCTCCGCAGACGCTGAAGTTCTCGTGTCCGCAGGATATCGATGACCACGGTCTCCATGCCCTCAAACTCCATAAGGCCATGGATGGAATCCTGAACTCGCTGAATACGGCCACGCGGCATGTCACATTCTCATGACTTATCGCACTTCTACGTTCTGAAGCAGCATGTCAGCCCGATGCCTTTCCTCAGCATTGAAGCCATGCGTATTCTTCAGAGCTCTGAGTCTTTCCTGTAATCGCTGCCGCCGCATAACCGGCATCAACCTCAAGATCTCTGTCGACGGCAAGTAAGCCTCCAGTTGGCGTAGCTCGTCCAGCGGTGAGAATCGACCGACATCCGACGATCTCCTCACAAACGCTGACAACTCGGTCTCTGCTTGCTTCATGAGTTGTTCAGCAGACCAACGGCGCTCCGGGTCCCTTTCAAGCGCCTTGCCGAGCAGCTTCCTAATCGGCTCCGGTACCAGCTGCAGGTCGACTTTCGACTCCCATTCGTCGCGTGCCCGCCTCGCAAGCTCTGCCTCGAAAGGTCCTCGCTCATCGGGGCGTGAGACCCGGGGCGGCGCCTCTCCCTCAGCGAACAATGGGAAGCGCTTGGCAAGCGAGTTGTAGACCGTAGCCCCCAGCGCCCAGACATCGACTTTAGGAGGGTCCACATTGACATATGAATTCGCCTCCAAAACCTCAGGCGCACGAGTCCTAAGGCTACCTGTCGCGGTGACGTCCGCTCGCGTGAACTCCTCTGACGGTCGGCAGATACCGAAGTCCAACAATATATACGCCTGCCGATCTATCCCAATGTTGTCGGGTTTCACATCCCCGTGGACAAGTCCGTTGCCGTGAAGGAAGCTCAGGGCGTGGGATATGTCGTAAAGTAGGTTCGCGGCCTCCAAGACGCCATGGGAACGCCAACCGTCGTGAAGCAAAACCGGGAGATATTTCTCGACCAAGAAAGCTTCTCCCTTCGAGTTCCTCAAAACGTCGGTCAAGATTATGTTGGGATGCTCCCTCGAAAGCTGGTGAATTAGCAACTCCCTCTCCAGGATCCGCTTTGTCATCTCTGGGGGCCCAATCAGGCGCTTGAGTACCACCTGAGCCTGTGTCAGACGCCAGGTAGCGAGGAATACCAATTTCTGGCTACCCGCTCGCGACAGAACCTGGATGATGCTGATCTGATCCGGAGGATCAACTCTCATGCAATCTAGCACGCCGGGGGGGTTGTTTTTGTGCATGAGCACCCACCGACTTAGCGCCGAGAGGTCTGGCTTACGGCCCTGTCTGAGCGCCTCAAAGTAGGCTGTGACGACGTCAGCCGCTTTATCGTCGTCCCAGCCTTGGCTGAGAGCATCGCCCAGCTTTTTTAGGGCGTCGTGTTCGCTTGGGCCGAAAAGGGAAGATGTTCCAGCCTCGTCAAGATACTGCTAAACGATCTCCCGTGTCTTCGGGCCTAATGCCTCAATCCAGGCCCAGCCGGGCACGAAAGGTCTCCCTGTGCCTCCCGCTTCTGAAAGGTCCTTCTTCTTGGGCTTCGTCATCGGCTTTCCTCTCACTGATTCTCAGAAAGAAGTATGCGATAGCGTTGAAGTCCGCGGCGCACGCTCCCCCGTAACGTACCCGAGGCACGTCGGTTCCGCACGATCAGGCACAAGTATAAGAATCGGATGCCGTTCAGGTCAACCCCCTAGGGTGCGGTGCGGAACCGCTGCGAACCGCTGGTGCGGCCTAACGGGCGGCGGCGGAGCCGTGGCCCGCAGGGCCATTGGTTCCAGCCGCTGGTTCGGCCGCCGCAAGCGGCCGGAACCAGCGCGGCTCAGCCGCCGCCCGGTCAGCCGGCCGGCTGCGGTAGTCCGACCGCCACGCGCCGACGGTCTATTTCTGTCGCCAACAGCCCTTCACACCACCGATCCTCCTCCAGACCGGGGCGCCACGCACCGCACTTGAGTTAACGCCTATGGGGATTCCCCTCCCTCCACCCTCAATTTCCTCCCTGTTTCCAGCGCCTTGGCCCCGCCCTGCGGTCCGTCCCCGCCTCGCGCACCGTTACAATACGGGCGGCGCGCGCGATACACACCAGCAGCCGCGCGCCTGACGGTGACGCTTATGCCATCGCAACAACAGATCGACGCCAACCGGCGCAACGCCCGGCGCAGCACCGGGCCCAAAACCCCAGAGGGCAAGGCCAGGGTCCGCCTCAACGCCCTCAAGCACGGCCTCCCCGCCACCGATTCCGTTCTGCCGGACAGCCCCGGGAACGAAAATGCGCACGCAAAGCGATTTTGCCGAACAGTCCCACCGGCGCATAAGTCCCATAGAATCAGCGGCCAGAGGATTGTTTTCGCAGGAACGAATGCTCATGGCCGCTACGCTGGCCACCGCTCGGGGATGAGAATCTGCATGCAAGGCGATTTTGCCGAACAGTCCCACCGGCGCATAAGCCCCATAGAATCAGCGGCCGGGGCTGGCGTGAGCAGGCCCGAGATGCAGCCGATGCCGGTGGTCTTTCCAGCCCCGTTCGGGCCCAGAAGGCCAAAGGTCTCGCCCGGTCGGGCAGTGGCCCCCTGACTATACTACGATCGGTGTTTGTGCCTGGAAGGAGATCTGTCAATGCCCCGTCTGATGATTGTGCTGCTGGCCGGCCTGTACCTTAGCATGACCGGCTGCCAGAGCGACGTTCCGAAGGTCCAGCCGCCGCGTGCCAAAATCGTGCCGAGGCAGCTCGAAAAGCACGGCCACGTCCGCACCGACAACTATTACTGGCTCCGCGAGCGCGACAATCCCGAGGTCGTCAAGTACCTCCAGGCGGAGAACGAGTACACGGCCGCAATGACGGCCCATACCAAGGCGCTCGAACAGTCGCTGTTTAACGAGTTCAAGACGCGCATCAAGCAGACCGACATGTCGGCGCCGTACAAGCGGGACGATTACTACTACTACTCGCGCGTCGAAGAGGGCAAGCAATACCCGATCTTCTGCCGCAAGAAGGGCTCGCTGGAGGCGGCCGAGGAGATCATGGTCGATGTCAACGAGGTGGCCAAGGGGCACAAGTACTGCTCGGTGAGCATGCCGCAGGTCAGCTCCGGACAGGACCTGGCCGCTTACGGCGTGGACACGATCGGGCGGCGATTCTATACGGTCTCCTTCAAGATCCTGGCCACCGGCAAGCTGCTCGGCGACGTGATCCCCAACATCACCGGCAACGTGGCCTGGGCCAACGACAACAAGACGATCTTCTACGCCAAGCAGGACCCGGTGACGCTCCGCTCGCACCGCATCTACCGGCACGTGCTGGGCGCCAACGCGGCCGACGACAGGCTGATCTACGAAGAGAAGGATCCCACCTTCCGGTGTTTCGTCTTCAAGACCAAGTCCAAGAAGTACCTCATGATCGCCTCCTCCCAAACGCTGAGCAGCGAGTACCGCTACCTGGACGCCAACTCGCCGGGGGGAGCATTCAGGGTCTTCCTGCCGCGCCAGCGGGATCACGAGTACTCCATCGATCACTCCGGCGGCGACTTCTACATCCGGACCAACCGCAACGCGAAGAACTTCCGGCTGATGAAGACCCCGGTGGCTCGCACGGCGGTCGCCAACTGGACTGAGATACTCCCGCACCGGGGCGACGTGCTGCTGGAGGATTTCGAGATCTTCAAGGATCACCTGGTAGTGGGAGAGCGGAAGGCGGGGCTGATGCAGCTCCGCATCAGGCCCTGGTCGGGGGCGCAGGAACACTACGTGGACTTCGGCGAGCCGGCCTACGCCGCCTTCCCGGCCATGAACTTCGACTTCGACACGCCGCTGGTGCGCTACAACTACTCCTCGATGACCACGCCGCCGTCGGTCTACGACTACAACATGGTCACCCGCGAGAAGAAGCTGCTCAAGCGCGAAGAGGTGCTGGGGGGATTCGATTCGGCCAACTACCAGACGGAGAGGATCTACGCCACCGCGCAGGACGGCGTCCGCGTGCCGGTCTCGCTGGTCTACCGCAAGGGTTTCGGGAAGAACGGAACGAACCCGCTGCTGCTTTACGGGTACGGTTCGTACGGCAACAGCATGGACGCGGGCTTCGACCCGCTGCGCATCAGCCTGCTGGATCGCGGCTTCGTGTATGCCATGGCGCACATCCGCGGCGGGCAGGAAATGGGACGGCAGTGGTACGAGGACGGCAAGCTGCTGAAGAAGAAGAACACCTTCACCGACTTCATCGCCTGCGCCGAGCACCTGGTGCGCGAGAAGTACGCCGGCCCCAAGCGCGTGTTCGCCAGCGGGGGCAGCGCCGGCGGCCTGCTGATGGGCGCGATCACCAACCTGCGCCCCGACCTCTTCAATGGCGTCATCGCCAATGTGCCGTTTGTAGACGTGGTGACGACGATGCTCGACGACAGCATCCCGCTCACCACCAACGAGTACGACGAGTGGGGCAACCCCAACGACAAGCAGTATTACGACTACATCCTCTCGTACTCACCCTACGATCAGGTCGAGGCGAAGCAGTATCCGAACCTGCTCGTGCTCACCAGCTTCCAGGATTCGCAGGTTCAGTACTGGGAGCCGGCCAAGTGGGTGGCCAGGCTGCGGGCGATGAAGACCGACCAGAACCGGCTGCTGTTCAAGACCGAGATGGAAGCCAGCCACGGCGGCGTCTCCGG
>JBBTDS010000425.1:5203-7737 GCA_038060875.1 Acidobacteriota bacterium
GGTCTTAACTCCAGGGCCTGTGCATTCACAATCCCGCAAGCGGCCGGCGCTTTCGCCTGACGAGGCGGTCTTGTTCGAAGAGCTTCCCGTGGTCGAGGCGGCCACGCTGCACACGCAGACGCTGGAAGAGGCCCCGGCCAGCGTAAGCGTAATTACCCGGGAAGACATACGCAAATACGGCTACCGCACCCTCGGCGATGCCCTGGCAGCCACCCGCGGATTTTACCTGACCGACGACCGGATCTATCAATACGCGGGCGTGCGCGGATTCGGCCTGCCGGGGGATTTCAACGTCCGCTTCCTGGTAATGCTCAACGGCCACTACCTCACGGAGAACATCTACAGCTCGACCGGCTGGTTCGGACAGGACTTCGGGCTGGACATGGACCTGGTGAAGCGCATCGAGATCATCCGCGGTCCCTCCTCCGCGCTCTATGGCAGCAACGGCATCTTCGCCACCATCAACATCGTCACCGAGTCTCCCGTGGACCATCCCCCGGCAAGACTCAGCACCGAGTTGGGCAACTTCGGGGAAAGAAAGGCGCAGGTGTCCTCCTCGCTCAACCTGGGCCGGGGCGCCAACCTGCTGTTCTCGGCTTCTGTGTTCAACAATCGGGGCCGGGACCTTTATGTCCCCGAGCTCGACAGAGAGACCAGCTCGGGCTGGGCTCACAACGCCGACGCCGAGCGCGGCTACCACACTTTCGCCAACCTGATTTGGCGGAACTGGAGCGTCACCGCGCTCTTCAATCTGCGCGAGAAGCAGTTCCCCATTCCCTGGGGCGAGGGTATCTTCGCGGATCCCGCCCAGAAGAGCTGGGACGCGCGCAACTTCGTCGAAGCCGCCTGGTCCCGCGACGTGGGCTCCAGCGGGAAACTGCGCTGGCGCCTCTACTACGACCAATACCGCTGGCGCGGCCGCACCCACCTCGAACTGGACGACGGGGGTGTGGAGGACAACCGCGATCTGGGCTACGGCGATTGGGTCGGGTCGCAGGTCACCTATCGGCGTCCTGTGCCCCGGCTGGGAACGCTCACGGTCGGCGGCGAGATTAATGCCGACGTACGCGCCCTGCAACGCAACTTCAGTGTCGCCCCCGAGCCCGTCGAATACCTGAATATAAACGAGCCGGACACGTCCTACGGCATCTTTGCCCAGCAGGAACGGCAGTTGTCACGCCGTTGGAAAGCCTATCTCGGCCTGCGGTTCGACGATTCCCTGGACCACCGCCGCTCTGTTACGCCGCGGGTGGCCCTGATCCACCAACGATCGCGTGACACCGTCTTTAAGTTCCTCTATGGCCGCGCATTCCGCAATCCCAGCGCTTTCGAACAGTTTTACGACGACCACGGTCTCTCCGCCCTGGCCAACCCGTTGCTGAAGCCGGAAACCGCCGACACGTTCGAGATCGCGGTCGAACGCCGCATCAACGGCCGCCTCAGCGCCGTTACGACCGCCTATCACTACCGGCTGGCCGACCTCATCCAGAGCGTCAGGGCGGAGAGCGACCTCTTGCAGTATCAGAACGTGGCCAGGAACCGGGCCGCCGGCCTGGAGTTTGAGCTCAACGGGCGCCCTTGGTGGAGGTTTGCGACGGTGGCCAGCCTCGCCTGGCAAAAAACGATCAATTCACGCACGCGGGATCCTCTTCCCAACTCGCCCGCTTGGATCGCCAAGTGGCGCCTGGCCGCGCCGGTCCGGACGAACAGGCTCCACCTCAGCGGCGGTCTTCAATATCTGAGCGCGCGAAGGACCCTGGGCGGCGCCCAGCTCAGCCCTGCCTGCCTGCTCGACGTCACCGCCACCACCAGCCGCCTCCACCCGAACTTCGATCTTCAATTCGGCGTCCGCAACCTGGCTGACCAGCGTTATTACGACCCCATCGCGCTCGCGCACGCCGTTGACCGGATCGAATCCGGCCGCCGGACCGCGTTCGTGAAGCTCATCTGGCACATCTCGACCGATCCGCAGCCGGAAAGCTCCCAAAAGCGCGCTGCCCCCCCAGCCGCCGGACTGTACTGACCCGATGACTGCCTGCTGCCCGAGCGCTGCCGATCGCCCAGACGGGCCGAGTGTCAGACGGTCCTCTGCGGGTCGTCTGCCTGGGGCCATCCTGGTGGGGTTGCTCTCGGCCGCGGCTGGCTTCTCGGCCGGCGCCGATGGCGCCGGCAGGATCCTGGTGATCACCTCCTTTCAGGTCCCGGCTTACGCCCAGGCTTTGGAAGGAATAAACCGGACGTTCGGCGAAGCAACGGGGAGGATCACGGTGCTGGATCTGGACGGCCAAAGCAGCACCATAGCGCAGGAGATCGCTCAGCTCCAGCCCCGCCTGGTAGTCGCGCTTGGCAGCAACGCCATGGAAGCGCTGGCCTCGTACCGGGTGACGGCGCCCGTCGTCTCCTCCATGGTGCTCAGCGGATCTGCGCGCGGCGCGGCGGACCTCAAGACCGTCGCGACGATCTCGCTCGACGTTCCGCTGGAGAGCTTGCTGGCTGAGTTGAAGCGCGTCTTCCCGGGCAAGACCCGCCTGGGG
>JBBTDS010000425.1:7837-11971 GCA_038060875.1 Acidobacteriota bacterium
TTCGTCCGTGCCGGGGCCGCCTTCGGGATCTACGCCGACTTCGAGGACATCGGTCGCCAGACGGCAGAAGCGGCGCGGAAATACCTTGCCGGGGAAACGCTGGCCCGCGGCGAAGCGCCACGGAAATTCAGGCTGGCGGTGAACGAGCGCGTCATTCGGATCCTGGGCCTGCGCTACACACGTCCCGAAAGTCCTGGGGAAGACTTCCTGGTCTTGAGGTGACCACGATGCATTCGAGCGGGGACAGAAAGAGACGGAGCCTTCTCGCCCAGGCCCTGACCGCCAACGGCCTGGTGGTGGGGATCTCCGTGGTCTGCCTGACCGCGCTGTTCCTGCTGACCGAGCTGGCCACCATTCAGCGCCAACTGGAATTGCGCGCCGAAGGGCTAACGGAATTCCTGGCCAGCCAGAGCGATTTTCCCATGCTGGTCGGCAACGGGCCGGAGTTGGAGCGCATCGCACAGACCGCTGTCGCCGGCGAGGACGTACTGTTCGTCGCGCTGGCCGACGCCCGCGGAAAGCTTCTGGTCACGAAATTCCGGGACCGTCTCGGCCCGCGCCCGGTTCCGATCCAAGAACCCTTGGATCCGACCCCGCATACCCGCGTGGAAACCTGTAAGCACACGGGCCGCGGGTTCATCGACGTTGTGAGGCCGGTCTTGTCCCGTGGCGGCGACGGGCTGGTCGATTGGGAGACGGCCCGACCACGCCGGCTCGGCGCCGTTCGGCTGGGCTTCTCCCTGGAGAAGCAACGCCTCTTGTTCAACCGGGCCGCCGTCAATGGCGCTGGCGTAGCGGCGTTCGCCGTGCTGCTCGTGCTGGTGCTCCAATATTTCCAGTTGCGGCGGCTGCTGCGGCCCTTGCGAGCCCTGATCGAGTTCACCCGGCGCGTGGGCAAAGGGGACCTGAGCCAGAAGGCTCTGGTGGTGTCGATCGATGAAGTCGGCGATCTGACGGTCGCCTTTAACCAGATGCTCGAAGACCTGAACCTGTCCCGCCAGGAACTGATCCTGCTGCTCCGCGAAGCCCAGGAGGCCAGCCGCCTGAAAGGCGAGTTTCTCGCTAACATGAGCCACGAGATCCGCACCCCGATGAACGGGGTTCTCGGCATGATCTCACTGGCCCTCGCCACCGAGCTGACCGCTGAGCAGCGGGAGTACCTGGAGATCTCCAAGGCTTCGGGGGAATCCTTGCTCGCGCTGCTCAGCGACATCCTGGACCTCTCGAAAATCGAGGCGGGAAAGCTGGAGCTTTCTCCCGTTGAGTTCGGGCTGCGGGCGGCCGTCGAGGAAACGATGAAGGCCATGTCGTTGCACGCCCACCAGAAGGGCCTCGAACTGCTCTGCCAGATCGAACCGGCGGTGCCGGAGACTGTCTTCGGGGATCCGGTCCGCTTGCGCCAGGTTCTGATCAACCTGGTCGGCAACGCGATCAAGTTCACCGAGCGGGGAGAGGTTCTCTTGCGCGTCGAGCTCGAGCCCGGCTCCGGCGATCAGTCCGGCCTGCGGTTCCTGGTGGCCGATACCGGCATTGGCATCCCGAAGGACAAGCAAGAATGCATTTTTGAGGCCTTCACCCAGGCCGACGGCTCCACCACCCGGCGGTATGGCGGCACCGGGCTCGGGCTGACCATTTCCGCGCGGCTGGTGGAAATGATGGGCGGCCGGATCTGGTTGGAAAGCGAACCCGGCGGCGGCGCCAAATTTCACTTCACGGCTCAGTTCGCGCGCGCGGCGTCCGGCACGGCTTTGCCCGCGATCGAGCCGGACAGCCTGGTCGGCCTTCCCGTGCTGGTGGCGGACGACAACCCCGTCAACCTGCGCATCGTCCAGACCCTTCTCAGGGGGTGGCGGGCCGAAGCGGAGACCGCCGCCAGCGGCGCTGAAGCATTGGCGAAGATGACGCAAGCGCAGTCGAGCGGCAGGCCCTTCAGGCTGGTGATCACAGATGCGTTGATGCCTGAAATGGATGGTTTCGAGCTGATCCGGCGAATCAGGCAGGATCCGATGCTGCCCCAGACCGCGATTATGATGCTCAGTTCCGCCAATCTGTCGCAGGATGCCGAGATCTGCCGCCGTCTTGGGGTAACCGTCTATCTCACAAAGCCCGTCACCCGGACCGAACTGCTCAGGGCCATTCTCAAGGCGCTGGGCGATGCGCCGCCACGCCAGGGCGCCCCCGTTGAGCCGCGCCAAAGCTCGCGCTCGTTTCACATCCTGGTCGCCGAAGATAATTTGGTCAACCAGAAGCTGATCGAGCGGCTCATCAGAAAGCAGGGGCACGAAGTCGCGCTGGCCGCTGACGGGTGCGAGGTGCTGGCGGCGCTGGAACGCCAATCGTTCGACCTGATCTTGATGGATGTCCAGATGCCGAACATGGACGGGCTGGCGGCGACGGCATCGATCCGCGCTCTCGAAAAGGCCACCGGCGCGCACGTGCCGATTCTCGCCATGACTGCCCACGCCATGAAGGGAGACAGGGAAACGTGCCTCGCGGCCGGCATGGACGGCTATCTCAGTAAGCCGGTCAACCCGCGGGAACTGCTGAATGCGATCGACCACCTGGTGAACGCCACTGATCCGAAGCCGGCAGCTCACTGATTCCGGCGCGGCCAGGGGTAGTCGGCGCGGCCGGCGCCGGGGTCGAGCGGGCCGGCGGGCAGCGTCTTCTGCCAGGCCAGCGCACGCTGGGCCAGGCGCTCGACCACCTCGGGGTGGCGCTCGGCCAGGTTGTTCAGCTCCGAGGGGTCGCGGGGGATGTTGTAGAGTTCCACCCGGCTGCGGTCGGGGTTGAAGAGCAGCTTCCAGTCGCCGTCACGGATCGATAAGATCGGGCTGCGGTTCAGTGTGTGGCCGGCGATGTTGAACCGCCACTCCCAATGGATCGGCTTGGTGCGCGGCCGCGATTTCTCAAGCAGGATGTCGCTGACGTCCTCCCCGTCCAGGCCCGGCGCCTCGACGCCGGCAAGTTTGGTCAAGGTGGGCAGGAAGTCCACGCCGGTCACCACCGACGTGTCGTCCAGGCGCCCGGCGGGGATGCGTTCGGGCCAGCGGACCAGGAACGGCGTGCGGACGCCGCCCTCGTAGAGGCTGCGCTTGCGCCCGCGGAAGGGACCGGGCGAGCCGACGCCGCTGTGACCGGCGTTGCGGATCAGAATCTCCTCGGGCCCGTTGTCGCTGGAGAAGAGCACGACGGTGTCGCGGGCCAGACCTGACTCATCGAGCCGGGCCAGGAGCCGCCCGAGCTCGCGGTCGAGCGCTGTCACCGAAGCGTAGAAGATCTGCGCGGCGCTCTTGTACGGCACGCCGCCGGGCGCGAAGCGCGCGTACGGCTTCAGATCCTCGTCGGTGGGATGCAGCGTGGCGTGGGGCAGCAGCGACCAGACATTCATGTAGAACGGCCGCTCGCGGTGCTTCTCGATGAAGCGGATGGCTTCATCGACGATCAGCCCGGTTGACTTGGCCCGGAAGTACGGGTCTTTCTCATCCCAGCCGGGGCCGTTGGCGTTCACCGTGCGGTGGTCGTCGATGCCGTAGGCGTCCGGCGGCGGCGCGCCGGCGCCGCTGCCGAGGTGCCACTTGCCGAAGTGCGCGGTGGCGTAACCGGCCTTCTTCAGCAGCCGGGGGAGGGTGGTCACCGCGGGGTCGAGCCAGTTGGGCATGCCGCGCTTTTCGTTGAGCGCGGCCTCGGCGAAGTGGCCGTGCACGCGGTCGCGGGCCGGGAAGCGGCCGGTCATGAACGCGCTGCGGGTGGGCGAACAGACCGACCCGTTCACGTAGAACTGCGTGAACTGCGCGCCCTGGCGCGCCAGCCGGTCGAGGTTGGGCGTCTTGATGAAGGGATGGCCGTAGCAGCCCAGGTCGCCCCAGCCGAGGTCGTCGGCGAGGATGAAGATGAAGTTGGGCGGGCGGCGCGGCTGGGCCGGCGCTACCGGCGCCAGCGCACCCACCGAAACACGAAGGAAGTTTCGCCTGTCGAGCATTGGTAGATTATGGCGCGGTACCAGCGTCTAGCGCTGGCCCGTTTCCATTCGGCGGGCCAGGCGTCGGGTCCGCCCCGGCGCCGCTGACCGCCGCGCCTCGGTCAACTCCCGCACGCGCGCCCGGAGACGCTTCATCGCCTTGGGCGATGGCC
>JBBTDS010000425.1:12071-20175 GCA_038060875.1 Acidobacteriota bacterium
TCGGTCAACTCCCGCACGCGCGCCCGGAGACGCTTCATCGCCTTGGGCGATGGCCGCCGCTCAAGTTCACCACCCGCGTCTTGTCAGGAGAACGCGTCTTTCAGCACGCACCATGGAGACTGTGCTACGCCAGCTTGCGGGCCAGCACCGCGTAGTCGAGCGCGCCGAAGAAGGCGCCGCGGAATTCCTCGGGCAGGGACTGGAGCGACGGCATCGTCTCCAGGGCCGGCGAAAGCGGGCGCATCTCGATCTGCCCGAAGCCGTGCTCCTCCAGGTAGAAGACGAGCAGCGCGGGCGGGACCGGCAGCCGGTGCGTCGGGTCGAGATAGTAGTGAGTGGCGAAGATGGCCAGGCATTCGGGATTGGGCGTCTCGATGGCCACGAGGCCGCCGCGCGCCAGCTTGGCCGCCGCCAGGCGGATCAGCTCCGGCAGCCGCTCCGGAGGCAGGTGTTCGACGACCTGGGCGCAGAAAATGCCGTCCAGGGCGGCGTCGGGCAGATCGCTCAGGTGGGCGAAGATGTCGGCGGTTTCCACTTCGAGCCCCTTGCCGCGGCAGAGCGCGACCAGCTCATCGCTTAAATCGACGCCGCGCGCCGGCACGCCGGCCTCGCGCAACAACTCGAGGAACTCGCCGCGGCCGCAGCCCAGATCGAGCACCGCCTGGCGGCCCTGGAAGTACGGCAGGTAGATGCGCTGTTTCTCCTTGACGTACTCTTCCGAGCCGCGGAACCTCTCGGCGAACTTGAGCCAGTCGATGGCGGGCAGCTCCGGCGCGGGCGTGGCGGGAGCGGGAGCGGCGGCGGCGGCGAGCGAAGCGCGCTGGCGCACCAGCCGCAATTCGGCGTGGATCAGCCGCTCGAACTCGACGCGCACCTTCTCCAGGTCGGCCCAAAGGCGCTTCTGCACCTCCAGCACCGTGCGCTCAAGCTGGGTGTTGAAATCGGCGTGCTGCGTGCGGACCAGGTCGCGGATGTTGGCCTCCATCAGCGTAGTGCGGTGTTGGAAGCCAGCCTGGAGATCGGCCACGCTGCGGAGAAACTGCACTTCGTTGGTGGCCAGCTTGTGTTCCCAACCGGCGCGCCACTGGGCCCAGTGGGCGCGGACGTCCTTTAGCTCACCGGCTTCGGCCCGCAGCTCGCCGGCCTGGCGGAAGGCTTCATCGAACGTGGCGGCGACACGCGTGAACGCCCGGTTGTTCTCGTTGAGCGCCTCCAGGATGGCGTCGAGCGAGGCCACCATGGCGCGGTTGAACTCCACCTGGTCGCGCACGTGCCAGTCGAGCGCGCGAGCGACGAGCCGCTTGAGGGTCTGGATGGCGCTGTTCACCAGGCCGGGCGGGCGCGGGTTCACCGTGCCGATGGCGGCCACCTTGCCCTCGGCGGCGTCGCGTGCGTGCAGCACCGGCGTCAGGTCGGTGAGCGGGATCTGGACCGTCCCGGCCGCACCGCCGCCCGGATAGCGCGCCCGCACGCGGTCGCGGATCTCGCGGATGACGGCGGTGAGCTCCTCGGTTTTCAGGTCGCCGTTGGGATCATCCGGCACGGCGCGGCCTCCGGGTTTGCGCGGGCCTCCAGCTCGCGGTCACCTTGGTGGAGATGCCGCCGCGCGGGTTGAACTCGCCGATGACGGTGGCCGAGGCCGGCCTGGCGGCGGCCACCACGTCGCCGAGGAAGCGGTTCACCACGTTCTCGTAGAAGATGCCAAGGTTGCGATAGGCGAGCAGGTACTCTTTCAGCGACTTCAGCTCCAGGCAGTGCTTCGCGGGGACGTAGCGCAGCGTGAGCTTGCCGAAATCGGGCAGCCCGGTCTTCGGGCAGACCGAAGTGAACTCGGGGATGACGATCTCGATCTCGTAGCCCGGGTACTGGTTGGGCCAGGTCTCGATGGCCGGCAGCGGCGCGCGAATGCCGGCGCGGGCGTGCTCTTCAGTGTAGGCCGGTTTTTTCATGGCGCTCCGGCAGGTTCTTCGCCAGCAGGTCCAGGAACAGGCCGACGTCAGTGACCACGCCGATCGCCTGGCCCGTGCCGCGGTCGCTGACCTTGGTGACCACCGCGGGGTTGATGTCCACGCAGATCACCTTCACCCAGCCCGGCAGCATGTTGCCGACGGCGATCGAGTGCAGCATCGAGCCGAGGCAGAGGACCAGTCCTGCGTCCTGGAGCAACTGCGCGTAGGCCTCCTGCGCCTCGTTCATGTCGGTGATCGTCTCCGGCAGCGGGCCGTCGTCGCGCAGGCTGCCGGCCAGCACGAAGGGCACGCCGGCCTTCACGCACTCGTAGAGGATGCCGCTCGACAGCCGGCCGCTCTCGACCGCCTGGCTGATACCGCCGCAATGGAAGATGGCGTTGATGGCGCGCATGTGGTTGCGGTGGCCGTGCTCCTCCTGGCGGCCGTCGGCCAGCCGCACGCCCAGCGAGGTGCCGTAGAGCGCCGCCTCGACGTCGTGCACGCCGAGCGCGTTGCCGCTCAGCACGCCCTGGACGTAGCCGTTGCGGATCAGCGCCGACAGCCCGGCGCCGCCGCCGGTGTGCACCACCACCGGCCCGGCCACTACCATGACCTTCCTGCCCTGAGCCAGCGTTTGCCGCACCAGGGCGGCGGTCTGGCGGACCGCCGTCTCGACCTGGCGTTCCGAGGAGACGCCGTTGGCCATGAAGGCGAAGGCCAGCCGGTCGCGCTCCTTGGCTTCGGGCAGCACGCGGATGCCGCGCAGCCCGATCACCACGCGGTCGCCGACGCGCAGGTCGCGCAGCCGGCGGCAGACGGCGCGCCCCTGCTCAATCACGATCAGCCCGTCCATCCGCTGCTCCTCCACCTCGATCCACCGCTGCTGGTGGCACACGAAGGTGCGGTGGTTGGTGGTGGAGTAAAAGTCGTCGGGCGCGCAGCGGTCGCGCTCGGCGGCGGCCAGCACCGCCTCGCCGGGATCGACCCGCGCGCAACCCAGCACGTGCAACTGCTGGATCATCTGCTCGAGCAGCTCGCGGCTGGGCGCCTCGACCTTCAGCCGCAGGTAGGAGGCCTCCTCGTTGGTGCGGCCGATGCGGAATTTCTCCACCTCGAACTGGCCGCGGCAGGCCACCACCGTGTCGAAGATCTGCTCCATGACGTGGGAGTCGATCAGGTGGCCTTCGGCTTCGACCACTTCATGGACGGGCGGGTTCATGGTGTTCGTGTCTTTATAGTGTAGCCGGTTGCCGGCCTTACCGCCGCGCCATCCACGCCAGGAACAATCCGTCGGGCGGCACGTCCTCCCAGTAGGAGATGAAGCGGCTGGAGACCTCGCGGCAGTGACGGCGGAGCAGCCGCTCCAGTTCCTTGCGGCCGAACCAGCGCTCCCATTCCGGCGTCGCCAGCCGCCCCCACTGCTCGGCGTTCTTGTCGATGATGACGATGCGCCCGCCGGGCTTGACCACGCGGCAGATCTCGGCGACCGCCCGCTCGATCTCGACCGCGTGCTCCAGCGACTCGGTGGCGTAGGCGGCGTCAAACGTCCCATCGGCGAACGGCAGCTCGGTCATCGAGCCGGCGCAGGCGCGGATGCCCGGCGGCACGCACTTCAGCATGGCCACGGCGAGGTCCAGGGCGCAGATCCCGGCCCGCGGATACTCGGCGGCGAGCACCCGCGCGAAGCGGCCCTTGCCGCAGCCCACGTCGAGCACGCGCTTGCCGGCCAGGTCGCCGAAGTACTCGAGGATCAGCCGCACGTGGTAGATGCGCGGGTCGATGGTGGAGGGGAAGCGCTCCTCGTCGCTCGAGGCCTCTTCGAAGGAGAGGCGGATGCGGCGGCGGAGCTCGGCGTCGAGGCGGGAGCGGGAGCTCCCGATCCCGAGCCACTTACGGATGAGTGTGAACATCGGTCACCGCTCCCTTTGGTCGCGGCTCGGTAACGGGCGGGTGGTCCACACTTACGGCCGCGTCAGGAAGAGCGGCAGGCAGCACTTGCCGTCGTAGTTGGGCCGGTAGCGCTCGGTGTTGTACATGGTGGCCACGTCCACCTGGCGCGGCCCCGGCCCGGGGTCGGGGATTTCGGCCCGGACGAAGCAGCCGTTCTGGATGGCCATCATCACGCCGGAACAGTTCTCCACCAGGCAATCCAGTGCCATGTTGCCGAAGGTGATCGCGATCATCTTGTCCATGAAGTCCGGCTCGCCGCTGCGTAGTTCGTAGGTCAGGTCGCTGACGATGGTCTCTTCGCTGGCGCGCTTCTTGATCTCGTCGCTCAGGTCCTCGGCCACGCTGGCCTTCTTGCGGTGGCCGTAAGCGTCGGCATCGCCGTACTCGCGCACCGTGTAGCCTTCCCACTTGGCGCCCTCGGAGAGCACCACCAGCGAGTAATTGCTGGGGTTGTTCCGCTTGTCGGTCACCAGCAGGTCGATCAGCCTTTCGAGGTTGAACTTGTGCTCGGGGATACAGCACCGCAGCGAGCAGACGTAGGCGGTGTACAAGGCCGTGTAGCCGGCGTCGCGGCCGAAGACGCGGAACACGCCGATGCGCTCGTGGGAGCCGACGCTGGTGCGCTGCCGCTCGATGGCGCTGGTGGCGCGGGTGATGGCCGTCGAGAAGCCGATGCAGTACTCGGTGTTGCGCACGTCGTTGTCCATCGTCTTGGGGATGGCGATCACCGGCACGCCTTCCTTGTGCAGCCGCGCGGCGTAGCTCAGCGTGTCGTCGCCGCCGATGGCGATCAGGCGCTCGATCCCCAGCCGGTCGAGGTTCTGGATCACCCGCCGGGTGAGGTCATAGACGAGGGTGGTCTCGCCCTTCTTGGTCACCTCCGCCTTGGGAAAGTCGTCGGGGTTGAGGTGCGTGGGCACGCTCTCCGTCTTGGCCGGGTTGGTGCGCGAAGTGTGCAGGAAGGTGCCGCCGGTCCGGTCCACGGTGCGGGTGTTGTCGCGGTTCAGCGGAAGAATGTAACGGGCCTTGCTGGCGGGATCGTCGAGGTCCACGTGGGTGAGGCCTTTCCAGCCGAGGCGGATGCCGATCACCTCGCAGCCGATCTCGCTGCCGCGGTACACCACGCTCTTGATGACGGAATTCAAGCCCGGCACATCGCCGCCGCCGGTGAGGATTCCAATGCGTTTCATGCCTGTTTCTGATTATAACGGACCCGCCTAATGCCCCAGCGCCGTGCCCGCCAGCAGCCGCGCCAGCGCCGGCAGCGGCACCGCGCCCTGCTTCAGCGCCTGCTCGTGGAACTGGCGCGCCTGGAAGGCCGCGCCTTGCGCCCGGCGGCAATGATCGCGGACGCGCAGCCAGTCGCGCCAACCGACGAAGTAAGTCGGCAACTGGCAGAAGGAGAGCTTGGCCCGCCGCAGCTTGGCGGTGGCTTCCTCGGTCTCCTGGAAGGTCTCCTGGATCATGAGGTCGAGCGCCTGCTGGTCCCTCATGCCGCGGGTGTGGAGGCGGATGTCGAGGATGGCGTTGGCCACGACGCGCAGCTCCTCCTTCTCGAAGGTCAACCGCAGCTCGGGCGAGTGGTCGAGGTAGCCGGCCTCCAGCACCGCCTGGGTGGCGTACTGCGCCCAGCCCTCGACGTATGGCCCGTTGCCGTACACCGAGCGCAGCAGGCGGCGGGCCTTCGGCTCCACCCCGGCGGCGTACTCGAACTGCACGTAATGGCCGGGCACGGCCTCGTGGATGGTGAGCAGCTTCAGCTTGAAGAAGTTGTACTCGCGCAGCTTCGATTCGATGCGCGCCTTCGGCCAGTCCTTCGGGATCGGCGTGACCCAGTAGAAGGCGCCCAGCTCGGGTTCGAGCGGAGGGGCCGGCATGAAGCCGCCGACCGCGTAGATGCCGCGCATGAACTCCGGCGTCTCGATCACCTGGAGGTTGTCGCGCGGCGGCAGCGCCAGCAGGCCGGCCGCGCCGGTGAACTCCCGCGCTTCCTGGAGGTCGCGCCTGGCGTCGGGCATATAGGATTCCGGCGTGGCGTGGCGCGCGGCGATGCGCCCCAGCACTTCGGAGACGGTGACGTTCAGCTCGGGGTGCTCAGGATGCCGTGGGAACCATTGGCGGTGGAGCGGGCGCGCCCGCTCCAGCATCTGCGCGCGCACTGTATTGAGCCGCTCCTCGGCCGCCGCCAGCACCTGGTCGGGCGTCAGGTCCGTCCCGAGCGTGTGCCGGAATTTCTCCGCGAAGCGCTCCGCGCCGAGGCGCCAGTCGCTGGGGCGTTTAGAGAGATCGTCCTTCAGGAAGGCGTTGAACCTGCGCAACGCCTCGAGCGCGGGACCGGCCGCCGCGTCGTAGGCGGCCCGTTGGGCCTCCGGCGTCTTCGCCCGGATGGTGTTGTCGATCAGCTCGGTGTTGCCCTGGTTCTCTTGGACGGCGACGGTGGTCCAGATGTCGGGGGAATCGGCGAGCATCCCCCTGGCGCGCTCAAGAAACCCCGGTACCTGTTTGAGGCGCGCGGTGATGTGGTCCACCCGTTTGGCCAGCGGCGCGTACTCCACCGCGTAAGGGGTGAATAGCGCGTTCCCGATCAGCTCGACGTACAGGGTCGGGTTGTGGCGGTAGCTCTGGATCTTCTCGAGGTCGAGCAGCACCAGCGCGACCTGGCCGGTCAGAATTTCATAGTCAGCGCGGTCCTGGGGCGTCAGGCGCTCCGGCTGGATCTTCGCCAGCCGCTGCGCGAAATCCCGATAGAACCCGCGCTGCTGCTCCAGCGCCGCGGGAGTGATCTCGTCGAGCAGCTCGTCGAGGTTCCGGCCCTGGTGCTGGTGATAACCGACTTGAGTGGCCGCCACCGGCGAGAAGGCGAGGCTGGAGTAGACGAATTCCTCGGCCAGCGGGAGAACCGAGTCCTGGGGTTTCGGCCGGCCGCAGCCGAGCAGGGCCAGCGAAAGGGCGAGCAGGCAGCGAGCTTCGGGCATGAAGTCCCTCCGTGTCAACCCTCGGCCAACAGCGCCTTGATCTTCGCGGCGTAAGCGCGGCTGGCTTGGTCGGCGGCTGCCAGCTCAATATGCTCCGGCCGGCTGATGCCGAGCCCCAGTTCCACCGCGCGCTGGATCTGTTCCTGCTCGAATATCTTCCTGTCCATGATGGCCGCGTTCGAGCCGAGTTCCTTGAGAATGGCGACGCCTACGGCGTCCACTGCGACCCTGTCGGTCCCGCCCACCAACACGTCGGCGGCGACCCTCTTGCCGCTCGATGGCCCGCCGTCCACGAAGGCCTCGACGCCGTCCATGACGATGAACCGCGGCTGGTAGCCGAGGTTGATCTCGGCGATCATCCGCCGCATGTGCTCGCGGTTCCCGTGCAGCTCCCGCCTGAGCTTCTTGGGCGCGATCCCGACGGCCAGCTTGAGCGACATGCTGAGGACGCCGCCAAACTGATGCGTCTTCAGGCAGCAGGTCGAGACGATGTAGCCGGCGTCGGCCACCGGCTTGGGGATGTAGAACCCGTTCTGCCAGTGGTTTCCGGCCGGGTTCATATGGACCCAGTCGGCGTCGGAGAGATCTTCGAAGTTGATGACGGAGACGCCGAGTTCCTTGGCCAGGTCGAAGATCCCCTTCTCCTCCATAATCCGCCTGGTCGGCGGGGGCCCGCTGCTCTCCCCGATGGTGATCCCGCCGGCGCCGCGTTTCTTGAGCTCGAGGATCAGTTGCCGGAGCGTGTCGTTGTGCGTCGAGCCGGGCGCCGGGTCGGCCGTGTTGAAGTTGGGTTTGATCAACACGTCCCTCCCTTTCGGGGAGGGAACGTCGAGGAGCCTCAGGACCTCGGCGACGCCTTTCTTCCGGTCACTGGTCTTGACCAGCACGACCTTGGTCGCGACCACGGCGGTCTTCCTCTCCTGGCGGCTGGCAAGAGACCGTGGGGCCAGCGCGCCCAGCCCCGCCACCGACGAGACGGACCGGTCGAGAAAAGCGCGGCGGTTGAGCTGCGAATTCATGGCATGTCTCCTCTCTGGAATTGACCGGGGACTTCCATCTCGGCCCCCAGGCGCCCCAAGTATATCAGGGGCTGAATGGGTGACACCGAGTGCGCGGCTGATTTAGAATGAGAGTGCACGCCCTTGGGCGCGTGGCTCAGTTGGTTAGAGCGCCTGCTTCACACGCAGGAGGTCACAGGTTCAAGTCCTGTCGCGCCCACCATTGCTTTGC
>JBBTDS010000426.1:0-5301 GCA_038060875.1 Acidobacteriota bacterium
TGGGCCGCTCGTTCCTGTACTGGCCGCTCCTGTCGCGCGACCAGGTCCGCCGCGCCGCCGTCCGCGAGCTGCTCGCATCCTTCTTCGGCGGCTCCGAAGACGAGCTGCTGGCCTTTCTGCATCCCCCCGCCCCGCCGCCGCTCGTCCAACCTTCCCTCGATCCCACCCTGTTGTGAGATCCGCCCCGTTGCCGGTTTGCCCGCGAGTGCTATATTTAGATTGCATTGCGGATGCGAATAGTCATTGCGGTCGTGGGGTTGCTGTGCGCCGAGGCGTCGTACGCCGCCTCGAAAGTGGTGGCGGTGGACGTTTACGGCGTGGTGCACCCGATCACGATCGACATCATCACCCACGCCCTGGAGCAGGCCAGGCGCGAGAACGCCGAGGCGGTGCTGGTGCGGCTGAACACGCCCGGCGGGCTGAGCGAAGCCACCCGCGAGATCGTCGAGAAGCTGCTGGCCTCACCGATCCCGGTCCTCACCTTCGTCGGCCCCAGCGGGGGGCGGGCCGCTTCGGCGGGATTCTTCATCCTCCAGGCCGGCGACATTGCCGCCATGGCCCCCGGCACCAATACCGGCGCGGCCACCCCGGTGCTGCTGACCGGCGAGATGGACGCGGTGATGCGCAACAAGGTGCAGAACGACGCCGCCGCCTTCCTGCGCAGCGTGACCGCCAAGCGTGGCCGCAACGCCAAGCTGGCTGAGACAGCCGTGCTCGAGGCCAAGTCGTTCACCGAGAAGGAAGCGCTCGAGCAGAAGCTCATCGACCTCGTCGCCCGCGACGAAGCCGATCTGTTCCAGCAGCTCAACGGGCGCGAAGTCGTCCGCTTCGATGGCCGCAAGCAGGTGTTGAAGCTGGACCAGCCGGTGGTGGTGGACTACGAGCGCAGCGTCCGCGAGCGGATCCTGGCGGCGATCGCCGACCCCAACATCGCGCTGGTGCTGCTGGTACTGGGCGCGCTCGGGATCTACGTCGAGTTCAGCTCGCCCGGGCTGATCGTCCCCGGCGTGGGCGGCGCCATCCTGGCGCTGCTGGGCCTCTCGGCGCTCGCGGTTCTGCCTATCAACTGGGTCGGCGTGAGCCTGCTGCTGCTGGCGGTGATCTTGTTCATCCTGGAAGCGAAGTTCACCTCGCACGGGATCCTCGGCGCGGGCGGCACGGCGGCCATGATCCTCGGCGCGCTGCTGCTGGTCGAGAGCCCGGTGCCGGAAATGCGCATCCACTTCCCGGTCGCGGTCGGTCTGGCGCTGCCCTTCGCCATCATCACCACCGTGCTGGTCTCGCTGGTGGTCCGCGCCCGCGCCAGCAAGGTGGTGACCGGCGCGGCTGGGATGATCGACGAAGTGGGCGTGGCCCACACGCCGCTAAAGCTGAGCGGCAAAGTCTTTGTTCACGGTGAATATTGGGACGCCGTCTCCTCCGTTCCGGTGGAGGCCGGCGCGCCCGTGAAAGTGGTGGAAGTTCGCGGGCTCACGCTCAAGGTTGAGCCCGCCGCGGAGCAACCTGGAGACTGACATGGAATTCTCAATCTGGTGGATCGTCATCCTGATTCTTGCCATCTACCTGCTGGCGTCGATCAAGATCCTGGCCGAGTACGAGCGCGGCGTCATCTTCCGCCTCGGCCGCGTGCTACCCCAACCTAAGGGGCCGGGCATCATCCTGGTCTTCCAGCCGATCGACCGCATGGTGCGGATTTCGCTGCGGATTGAAACGCTAGAGGTGCCGCCGCAGGATGTGGTAACCCGCGACAACGTGACGGTCAAGGTCAATGCGGTGATCTACTTCCGCGTCATCGACCCGACCCGGGCCGTCATCGAGGTGGCCAACTACTTGTACGCGACTTCCCAGCTCGCGCAGACCACGCTGCGCAGCGTGCTGGGCGAGGTGGAGCTGGACCAACTGCTGAGCCAGCGCGAGACGCTGAACGTGCGCCTGCAATCGGTGCTTGACCAGCACACCGGGCCGTGGGGCGTCAAGGTGACCACGGTCGAGATCAAGCAGGTGGAGCTGCCGGAGCAGATGATCCGCGTCATCTCTCGCCAGGCCGAGGCCGAGCGGGAGCGCCGCGCCAAGATCATCCACGCCGAGGGCGAGTACACCGCCGCCGAGAAGCTGGCCATGGCCGCCGAGGTGATCCAGAAGCAGCCGGCGGCGATCCAGTTGCGCTACCTGCAAACGCTGGTGGAGATCGGCACCGAGCAAAACACCACCATCGTCTTCCCGCTGCCGATCGACATCTTCGGCGCACTGAACCGGGCTCTGGAGCGGCGTCCGTAATCCATATGCCACGAACCGAGGAAGGCGAATACGAGCTGGTGCTGGGCAACCGGCAGTTGCTCAGCATTATCTTCATCATCATGATCCTGTTCGGGGTGGTGTTCTCGCTCGGCTACTTCATGGGCCGCAGCGCGGGGCCGGAGCCGGGCCTGGCGAATGCGGCCGTCCGCCCGCCAGTGTCCGAGCCGGCCGGACAACCCGGCGACGCGGCGCCGAGCCCCGCGCCGCTGGCCCCGGCCGCGGAGGCGCCGCTCGAGCCGGGCCAGGCGCGAATCGCGACCGGCGCCCCTGAGTCCGCTGGTCCCGCGCAATCCGAGACGGCTGCCCCACCTACGCCCGGCGCGACGCCCGCCGAGAGCAAGCCGGCGCCCGTAGCTCCGCCCGCCGAGACTCCGGCCGCGGCCGCTGCGGAAGCTCCTCCGTATCCGGAACCGGCCCCTGGCCAAGCCTTCCTCCAGGTGGCGGCGGTCAAGCGGCCCGAAGCCGATCTGATCGTCGATGTGCTCAAGAAGAAAGGCTTCGGCGCCGTGGTGGCGCCCGGCCCCAGCGAGACGCTCTTCCGTGTGCTGGTCGGCCCGCTCAAGGACTCCGACGCGGTCGGCAAGACCCGGGCGGACCTGGAAGCGGCCGGATTCAAGTCCAGCTACTTGAGGAAATACTGACTGGTGCAGGTCGCCCCGCGTCTTCCAGAGTGGTTGCGGAAGCCCGCGACCCACTTCGTCTCCCTCCACGGATTGAAACAGGACCTGCGCCGGCTGGCGCTCCACACCGTCTGTGAGGCGGCGCGGTGCCCGAACATCCACGAGTGCTTCCACCGCGGCACGGCCACCTTCATGATCCTGGGCGACCGCTGCACGCGCGGCTGCGGCTTCTGCGCGGTGCCCAGGGCCGGCCCGGTGATCACCGCGCCCGATCCCGGCGAGCCGGCCCGGGTGGCGGAAATGGCCGCCCGGATGGACCTGCGCCACGTCGTCATCACCAGCGTCACGCGGGATGATCTCGCCGGCGGCGGGGCCGGTCATTTTGCCGCCACCATCAGCGAGGTCCGGCAGGCGCTGCCGGCGGCGTGCGTCGAGGTGCTGACGCCGGATTTCGGCGGCGATCTCGACAGTGTCCGGCGCGTGCTGGAGGCGGAGCCCGACGTGTTCAACCACAACATGGAGACGGTGGCGCGCCTGTACCCGCGCGTCCGCCCGCAGGCGGACTACCGCCGCTCGCTGGAGGTGCTCTCCTTCGCACGGCGGCATCGGCCCCGCCTCCTCACCAAGTCGGGCCTGATGGTGGGCCTCGGCGAAGAGGCCGAGGAAGTGCAGGCGCTGCTGCGGGGCCTGCGCGCGGCGGGCGTCGATGTCGTCACCATCGGCCAATACTTGCAGCCCACGCGCCACAACCTGCCGGTGGCCGCCTACGTTCGGCCGGAGCAGTTCGACGCTTACGGCGGCTACGGCCTCGCGCTCGGCTTCAAGATGGTCTTCAGCGGCCCGTTTGTGCGCAGCTCGTACCTGGCCGAGCGCGTGCACGAGCTGGCCCTGGGACCACAGGGCGCGCCTTGTTAAACCTGTCGCTCGCGCTGGCCACCGCGGCCCTGCTGATGCTGGCTTTTCCGCGCTTCGATCTGGCGTGGCTCGCCCCGGTGGCGCTGGCGCCGCTGCTGGTGGCTGTGGCGCGCGAAGGCCGCGCCTGGCGCCGCTTCCTGCTGGGTCATGCGGCCGGCGTGCTCTACTGGGCAGGCACGTGCTACTGGATCCAATCGGTGCTGGAGGTGCACGGTGGCCTGGGAGCGGCGGCCAGTTGGGCGGCGTTCCTCGTGTTCTGTCTCGTCAAGGCGCTGCACATGGCCGTGTTCGCCGTGCTGGCCGGCGCACTGACGGGCGGCTCATGGGCGCTGGCGGCCGTGCCGGCGCTCTGGGTGGCCATCGAGCGGACGCACGGGCCGCTCGGCTTCGCCTGGCTGGCGCTGGGCAACGCCGGCGTTGACATGGACCTGCCGATGCGCCTGGCGCCCTACGCCGGCGTCTACGGCCTTTCGTTCGTCTTCGCGACGATGAGCACCGCCTTGGTGCTGGTCCTGCTGCGCCGCCCGCGGCGGCAGTTCCTGCCCGCGCTGGCGCTCCTGCTGCTCTACGCGCTCCCGCCCTTGCCCGAGGCGCGGCGCGGCAGTGAAGCCGCCGTGCTGGTGCAGCCCAACATTTCCGAGAGCGCACAGTGGACCGAGCAATGGGTTGCCGCCATGCACCGCCGGCTGGTTAGCCTCTCCGAGCGCACCCTGGAAGAAGGCGGGCCGGTCCGGCTGATCGTCTGGCCGGAAGCGCCGGCGCCGGCCTACTATTACGAGGACGCACGCTTCCGGGAGATGGTCAACGGCCTCGCCCGCCGCGCCGGCGCCTACCTGCTGCTGAACGTCGTCCCGCACAATCAGCAGGGCGCGCCGCTGAACTCGGCGCTGCTGGTGTCGCCGTCGGGCGAGCCGCTGGGCCGCTACGACAAGATGTACCTGGTGCCCTTCGGCGAGTTTGTGCCCTGGCCGTTCGGCTTCATCCGCAAGATGTCGAGCGAAGCCGGCGACTTCGCGGCCGGGGAAAAGCTGGTGGTGCTCGGCCGCTTCGGCGCCTTCGTCTGTTACGAAGTCGTCTTCCCGCATCTCGTCCGCCAGTTCGCGGCCGCCGGCGCCGAGGTGTTCGTCAACATCTCCAACGACGGCTGGTACGGCCGCACCGCCGCCCGCGACCAGCACCTGAAGATCGCCCGCATGCGGGCCGCCGAGAACCGCCGCTGGCTCCTGCGCGCCACCAACGACGGCATCACCGCCACCATCGACCCCGCCGGCCGCCTCTACCGCCACCTGCCCTCTTACATAGAAGGCGCCGCCCAGACGAAGTTCACTTACCTCCGCGAGCAAACCCTCTACTCCCGCTTCGGCGACTGGTTCGTGGCCCTCTGCACCCTAATTTCGGTGACAGGCTACGCTTTCACTTTTTTGATGTCAGCGGCGAAAGACTAAATTAGAGTCTGTCCCATTTCCCC
>JBBTDS010000427.1:0-3931 GCA_038060875.1 Acidobacteriota bacterium
TGCGTGCCGGCTAGCGGCGCCGGGTCGGGCAAGGAGACCGGCTGGCGTTCGCCCGTCGGGATCAGCAGGTTGGAGAGCACCATGCGCTCGCGGGCGGCCACGTGGACCGTCCACTCATCGCGCGGCGAGTCATGAAGCTGGTAGTAGGCGTGGTAGCCGAGTGAGACCGGCATCGGGTCGGTGGAGTGGTTCTCGAGCGTGGTCTCCACCTCCAGCACCCCATCGCGCAGCCGGTGGGTCATCGTAATGGTGTGAGCGAATGGGAACTGCGAGATCAGGTCGGGGTGTTTCCAGAACTCCAGCCGACTGGTCGTTTCGGCGCCGGCCCCGTCCGCTTTCAGCCCGACCACCTGCCAGGCGGATGAGTACACCAGCAGCCCGTGGATCGGCTTCTGGTTCTGGTCGCGCCGCCAGTTGCGCAGCTCGGGATTCAGCAGGTACTTCTTCCCGTTGGCATAGAAGGCGTCCTGGTCGATCCGGTTGGCCCACGGGGCGAGGAACGGGTTGCCGCCCTGGGCGGGCTTGGCTTTCAGCTCTCCCGGGCCGGAGTAAGGCGCCCAGAAGACGTTCTTGCCGTTCACCTTCATCTCGTAGGCGGTGTTGCCGATCGAGGGCACGATCGAGACTTCGGTCTTGTGCGCGGCGTCGGTGAGCCGCACCACCTCGATGGAATCGACCACAGTCTTAGTGGCGGAATAGTTCTGTGCGTTGGACATAAGCGGTTCCCGGAGATCCAGTTGGGTCTCCTGCTGACAGCACATGCATTTGCCAGGGGTGTAAGTGCGGATGGCGCAGACCTCGCACCAATATGTCACTTCGTATTTCTTGCCGCCCTTGAGGACCAGCAGGGACCTCAGATGAAAAGGCCCGACCCTGAACTGGTCCGGCGCGGTGAACTCCCCGGCGGCTTCCATGTCCATACCGTGGAGTCGGGCGTCGTTCACGACGCTCAGCGTGTCGGCCTCGGCGTCGAGCAGCACCGTGCGGCCCTCCGGCGTGAGTAGCGCGGGCTTCCTGCGTGCCGCCTGAGCCAGCTTGCCGCGCAGCGTGCTCTTGGGCGCCTGGGCCAGAGACCGCAGGGCCAGCAAGGCGGCAGGAAGCGTGCGGCGCAGCATTAGCTCCATTCTACGAGGAACCGCGTGCCACCCTCCGGACTCCGTTCAGAACTCCAGCCGGAGCGAAAGCTGCACCTGGCGCATGCCGATGCCGGCGGTGTTGCTATCGCCGTAAATGCCAAAGATCTTGCCGACGGTCGCCGGCGTGGTAAGGTCCAGGGCCGGGTCGGAAAGGTTCGGGTGGTTGAAGATGTTGGTTGCGAGCATGACCAGGCTGGCGCGCAGCCGTTCCTTGAACATCGGGAAGCCCTTGACCAGGCCGAAGTCGAACTGCCAGAATCCGGGCCCTTCGAGAATGCCGCGGCCGGCGTTGCCGAGGCGGCCAATGGGAGCCGCGGGCGGCTTCAGCGGACTGTCCGGGGAAGCGCCCGGCAGGGTGAAGGCGCTCAAGTCGAACCACATGTCCTTGGCGCCCTGGCCGGAGGGCAGGTTGCCGTCCTTGATGCGGTCGGGCCGTCCGCAGTTGAAGGCGCCGCCGGGCGAACCCACCGGGTCGTAGCCGCAGTAGCTTGGCGTCAGCCAGCGGCCCCGGCTGAGAGTGAGGATGCCGGTGGTCTGCCAGCCGCCGACGATGCGGTCCACCGCCGCCGGCAGGCTCGCGAAGAACGGCTTGCCGCGGCCCACCGGCACCTGCCAGTTGAACATGTTCACCCAGCGGTGCCGCGGAATGTATGATGTGTTCCCGCGGTTGTAGGAGCGGTCAAAAGGATTCGCGATCGAGTCGCCGTAGAGGCCCGCCGCTTCACTTTCTCCGACGTCCTTGGCCCAAGTCCAGTGCGAGTTGAAGTAGAGGCCGCCGCGGCTGCGGTGCGTGACCTCCGTCTGGAGTGCGTTATAGAAATGGCCGGCGCCGTTCTGGGAAAAACCGATCGCCCCGTAGCGTGGGTAGGGCCGGTCGGCCTGCGATTTCGGCGTGGTGGCGAAAGGCGGCAGATTGCGGTTGTAGAAGAACAGCCCCTGCACGCCGCGGGTGGCCACGTAGGAGAGGCGCACGCCGGTGTTGCCGAACAACTGGCGTTCCGCCGTCAGGTTCCACTGCTGGGAGTACGGCATGCGGATGTCGCGCGCGCCGACCGTGTTCAGCGTGAAAATCCCGACCCCGGCGGCCGGGTTGACGTTGGCGAACGGCGCCGGGAACTGGTAAGTCGGCACGCCGGCGGTGAGCCGGTTAGTCGGGTAGTTCATCGGTGCGATATAGGGATCGACCGCGGCCTGCGTGGTCGGGGGATTGAAGTCGTAAAAGATTCCGTATCCGGCGCGCACGACCGTGTCGCGCAGCGGACGCCAGGCCAGGCCGACCCGCGGCCCCAGGTTCAGTTTCGAGACATTGATCATGCGGGCGGGGAAGCCTGCCTGATCGGCGGTTGCGATCAGGTTCCTGTAATCGCGGACCAGCTCCGGATTCATCAGGTTGATCGACTGCTGGTTAGGCACTACGATGGCGCCCGTCGTCGGGTCCCAGGTGTTCTGGCGGTAGTTCTTTTCCTTCCAGGCCTGGCCGTACTCATAGCGCAGGCCGAGGTTGAGGGTGAGCGTGCGGCCGATCTGAATATCGTCCTGAACAAAAGCGGCTGCAGTGCTGCGCTGGCGGTAGACGAGCTTGAAGTAGGAGCTGGGGTCGATGCGGTACTGCGAAACCGGCAGGCCGAGGAGAAAGTCGGCCATGGCGTAGCCGCTGGCGAAGGTGTTGGTGAAGGTGAACAGGCCGTAGACGCGGCTGCCGCTGATGGGCGCCTGGGCGGCGTAGCCGCGGGTCCACAGCACGCCCGCCTTCAACCGGTGGCGGCCGGACATCCAACTGATGTTGTCGCGAGCGGTCAGGATGTCCTCTGGGATCATCTGGAAGTCCTGCTGGGTGACGGTGGTGAACCCGGCGATCCGGATCTCGGGCATGGCCGGCAGCGGAAACGCGGGCACCTGCAACTTGCTCTGATCGGGGCCGTAAGAGGTGCTCGGCAGAATCAGGTTGGAGTCGCGGGTGTAGCCCAGGCTGAACTCGTTGTACAGGTTCGGGCGAAAGCTGTAGAGGTCCGACAGCACCGCGTTCTGGTCGCGCCGGTAGCCCTGCCGGTAGCCCACCGTCGGCAGCGAGCCGCTGAACAGGCCGCCGCGGTTGCCCTCATCGAAGCTGTCGCGGACGAACAACGAATGCCGGTCGCTGAAACGGTAATCCACCCGCACGAACAGGTCGTCGGCCGCCGGCGCCTGCTTGACGGTCGTGCGGTAGTTCAGGTTCTGAAAGCCGGGGCCGCCGTAGTTCGGAGGCGGATAGAAGCGGTCGTTGAAGGCGGTCGCCACCGCGCTGATGCGATTCGCCGGAATGACGTTGTTCGGGAAGGCAACGCCGGTCAGCGGGTCCCTGACGACAGTCGGGATCTCGCCGAAGTTGCCCTGGCGCATGAGGGCGGTGGGCACGGTCGCGTTGACGTTGACGGCGCTGTGGTCGCGCGAGCCCGAGTAGGCGACGAAGAAAAACGCGCGGTCACGCTTGATCGGGCCGCCGAGGCTGGTGGCATAGCGGTGGGTCACGCCCGAAGGCCGGGCCGGCGAAAACGGGTTGCGGCCCTTCAGTCCGCCCGAAGTGTAGTACCAGACCGCGCTGCCGTGGAAGGCGTTCGTGCCGCTCTTGGTGGCCGAGTTCACCGTCGCCAGTTGGGAGTATTCGGCGCTGCTGTTGACGTAGCTGGCCTTCTGCTCGGCCTGCCACTCGTTGAAGTTCGCCACCAGGGCGTTGTGCCCGGCATAGGGGCTGCGGAAGGTCTGCCCGTCGATCGAGTAGTCATACTGGGTTGTGCGGCTGCCGGCGAAGGAAACAT
>JBBTDS010000428.1:0-3617 GCA_038060875.1 Acidobacteriota bacterium
TTCACGGCATTTGCCGGGAGGTGCTCCTCGATGGAAAGAGTTTTTTTACCAACGATCCGGCGTCCCAGCCGGACAGCATCGACGCGCCGGAAAGGCATCCGCCCCTGAAAGCGATCCTGGGCGTGCCCCTGATTCACGCCGGGAAGAGGATCGGAATGGTAGGGCTAGGCAAGCGGAAGGACGGCTACCGGCCACAGGACCTGGAGGCAGCGGAGGCTCTGGCTCCAGCCATCGTGCAGGTGTTGGTCCGCACACAGGCGGAACGCGCGCTGCGGGCCGGCGAGGAGCGGCTCCGCCAGGCGCAGAAGATGGAGAGCATCGGGCTGCTGGCCGGCGGCGTCGCACATGACTTCAACAACCTGCTCGCCACCATCATGGGAAACGCGAGCCTGCTGCGAGAGGAAGTCCCCGAAGAGAGCTGGCGCAAGCTCGAAGCGGTGCTCCAGGCGACGGAAAAAGCGGCCGATCTGACGCGGCAGTTGCTGGCCTACGCGGGCAAGGGCCGCTTCATGGTCGAGTCGCTGGACCTGTCCCGCACTGTCCGCGAGATGACCGAGCTGCTCCACGCGTCCATCCCGAAGAAGGTGAATCTGAAGCTGGCGTTGGGATCCCGGCTGCCGGGAATCGAGGCCGATCGGGGCCAGTTGCAGCAGGTCGTGATGAACCTGGTGATCAACGCCGCCGAGGCGATCGGCACGAATCGGACCGGGACGGTGACGATCAGCACCAGGGCGCAAGAGGTTTCCGAGACCGGCCGCATTTCGGACGAGATCACGGGAGGCTCGCTGGCGCCGGGGAAGTATGTTTGCTTCGAGGTCGCGGACACCGGCTGCGGGATGGACAAAGAGACACGGGCGAGGATTTTCGAACCGTTCTATACGACCAAGTTCATGGGCCGCGGGCTGGGACTGGCGGCGGTGGCGGGCATCGTTCAGGCGCATCACGGCGCGATTCAGTTGGAGACGGCGCCTGGCCGAGGCAGCACGTTCCGCCTCTTTCTCCCGGCGGGGGCGTCTCCGCATCGCCAGCGCCGGCACGGGCGGCAGGCGGACCTCCTCGGCCGCGAAACCGTTTTGTTGGTCGAGGATGAGCCGGCCGTGCGGGACTTCGCCCGGGCCGCGCTGGAGCGCTACGGGTACAAGGTGCTGGTGGCCATAAACGGCCGCGAGGCGGTTCGGATGTTCGGGAAGCAGGCGGCAAGGATCGGACTGGTCCTGCTGGACCTCATGATGCCGGTGATGGGCGGCGACGAGGCGATCGGCGCCCTGCGAAGCAAGCGCGCCGATGTGAAAGTAATTGTGATGAGCGGGTACAGCGAATCGGAGGCGCTCAAGACGTTTGCCGGCAAAGGCGTGTCCGGCTTCCTGCAAAAGCCGTTCACGGCGGCGCGGCTGGCCGAAGAGGTGAAAGCGGTTCTGACAACACTCGATTAGGATTTTCGAGCGCGGGACATCTGTCCCCCGCCGCGCACGCTGCGCGGCCAGCCTTATGCTATCCAGGGCCCTTCGTGGTTGGAAGCGGCCGGGCGCTCAGGATGCGGTTCACGACCTCCATCGCGATCCGCGGGGCCGCAGCCGGGCCATCCAGGGCGATGATCTTTCCCGTTCCCAGCACGCTCCCTGTCCGCGTGCTGATGATTTTGTAGACCCAGTCCCAGGTAAGGAACGGTCGCGTGACATCCACGTAAATGTCGGCCGCATTGCGGTCGTCCACGATCCTGATCCCCCATTCGCGCAGTTCAGGCCGGACGAAAAGTGCATCTTGCAGCAAACTGCCCTTCATCCAGATCGTGTGAGATTCGACAAATATCGTGCCGAATGTTCGCAGCACTTCTGCCGGATCCGTCGGGGACCGGCGCGCGCTTTCGGCCTCTCGCGCAGCTAGTGCGGCTCGGGAACCAGCCAGTGCTGCGCGCGGTAATACGGCCGCGGCTGCCAGTTGCTCCATAATCTGCGCAGCCAGCTTCGGACCGGCGTCGAATTCATCCACCGCTTCAATCATCCCCGAGGCCAATGTCAAGTCACTCGGCTGATAAACCAGCGTATAGGTCCAATCGAACGTCAGAAACGGCCGATCAACCGCTATGGCTACGTCAGCCCTCTGTCCGTAATCCGCAAACCGCAAAGCCAACTGTCCGAAGAGGGCGTTCTTCCTCAGGTCATCCTGAAGGCGCTCCCGGCGGATGTGGATTGTCTTCGAGGATACGCTCACGGTGCGGATCGGCAATTGTTCCGGACGAGGCAAGCCCAAATCCGGCGACGGCGCAGGAGGGACGGCGGGAGTCCCGACCGGCGTTCCAGCAGTCGCAGCCGCCGGCGCCTTCGATAGTTGCAGTCTGTTGCCTGAGGCAAACGGTGTCCCGCCCGATACGGCTGCCAGGCCCGCGACGCTGTCCACAGTCACGGCGAAGTTGACGTTCTGGCCGGGGCTGAAGGCAACGACGATCCCCAGCGCCTGCGCCTGCGCATCCACGAGCGCGCCGCCCCCTGAATCTGCCGCCAAAGGGGCAGTGAATTCGAGCAGCCTATACCCGCTGCCCGCTCCTGGCACATCGTCGGCCATCCGCGTGGCGCTTAGAGTCCCTGAAACCACAGTCCAGGGCAGGCGAGCGCCAGTCGAGACCGCAAAGACCGATGCACCTGACTTCACGTTCGCCGAGTTGCATATGGGCAAAACAGGCAAGCCGGTGGCTGGAATCCGCAGCGCCGCAACATCGCGGCGCTCGTCGGATGCGATCAGTTCCACCCGGTCATAGACTTCACCATTCTTCAGGCGGACCTGTACCTCACGCATGCCGTTTACCGCGTGATTCGTCGTCAAGACGACACCATCAGCGCGGACAATCAGACCCGTACCGGCTGTCGCGACTTGCCCGTCGCCTCTTCCAGCCAGAACCAGGACAACGGAGGGTGAAACTCGATCGAGGACTTGATCTCCAGACAAGGCGCCCGGCGCGCCGCGTTGTGCCCACAGATTACATACCGAGCCGGCCAGCAAGGCTGCGGTTCGGAGAGCTTTCAGGAGCCGCATAACGCCTCCTCTCCGACCCACGTACGCGCCAGGCGCGAATTGCGAGCCAGAATGTGACCTATTTATACTGCAACCGCGGGCGTGCGTCAATGGAATTTCGGGGGCTCGGACGTGGCGCACCGGCGGGCAAGAGAGGGCCTGCCGGACTATAAGCCGGTTTCTGTGCCCTTGCGGGCGGCAGTCATTCATCTGGGCCCCGCATTGCTGCGGGGCTCAAGCGACCTACCCGGGAGTCGAGCGGAGCGGGCCACTCCTCCTCCTCTATTTGGTCTTGCTCCACGTGGGGTTTACCCTGCCGGCTGGATTGCTCCAGCCGCGGTGCGCTCTTACCGCACCTTTTCACCCTTACCTCGCTCCCTGGGGAGCGCGGCGGTATGTTTTCTGTGGCACTTTCCGTGAAACCCGCTTTGAGCGAGTCCCCCCGGCCGTTAGCCGGCACGCTGCCCTGCGGAGACCGGACTTTCCTCCCCCGGCGTTACCCGGGAGCGACTGCCCGTCCGGCAGGCCCTCCACCACCTATTGTAGCCGGTCCGGCCGGCCCCTCGCCGGGCCGCGGCTAATGCCGCCCGTCGCCGCGCCGCGGCTAG
>JBBTDS010000429.1:0-1124 GCA_038060875.1 Acidobacteriota bacterium
GCCGGGCTTCGCGGCGGGCAGCACTTACGAAGCTAAGTTGGACAAGAGTGATGTTCGTGTCCGGCGCTGGTTGCGCCGTCCACAGCCCGCTAATGAGCACGCAAGCGGCCAACAGGAACGCGCGATCGGCGCCAGCGGCGTTTCTTGTGGCTTATTAGCAGGTTACGCGCCGGTGCGGATTCCCCGGCCCTGGCGCGCGCGGCGGTTGGGTGCTGACTTACAGATGGGTTCGAGTTGAGTAGTTGAGTTATGCAGGGCCAAGCGAGTTGACTTGGCGCATGGAAGGCTTAAGAGGATGCTGAAAAACGCCTTTCGGCCAGGCGGTATCTCCAGTTCTCATCCTGGCGGCAATAGCTCACGAAGACCTTGGGTTTCGTCATAGTTCACCGGCCATCTGAAAGCTTGTGCAGCAACTCGACCAGCGGGGCATCCATGTACATGCCGGCGGCTTCCATCGCCCGGAGCGTTTCGAGGCAGCGGGACCAGTAGCGTCGGGCTTTGGCAGGGTTGCCGGTCTGCTCGTGGATAGTGGCCAGCCGCTGAAACAAGGCCACCAGGTCGCAGGCGTACTCGGCCGAGTCCGGCGCCCGCCGCCTGAGCTCCTCGGCGATGGCCAGCGCCTGCTCGTGGTAGGACCGCGCCCGCGCCGGCTCCCCCAACCTCACGTACAGGTCGCCCAGCCTTTCGTAGCTCACCGACAGGTCCCGGGCGTACTCGGCCGAGTCCGGCGCCCGCCGCCTGAGCTGCTCGCGGATCGCCAGCGCCTGGTCGTAATTCTCCAGCGCCCGCGCCGGCTCCCCCAAACTCACGTACAAGTCGCCCAGCCTTTCGTAACTGATCGACAGGTCCCGGGCGTTCTCGGCCGAGTCCGGCGCCCGCCGCCGCAACTCCTCGGCTGTAGCCAGGGACTGCTCGTAATACTGGAGGGCCCGCGCCGGCTCCCCGAAACTCACGTACAGGTCGCCCAGCTTGTTGTAGCTCACCGAGAGGTCCCGGGCGTACTCGGCCGAGTCCGGCGCCCGCCGCCTGAGCTGCTCGTGGATCGCCAGCGCCTGGTCGTAATTCTCCAGCGCCCGCGCCGGCTCCCCCAACCTCACGTACAGGTCGCCCAGCCTTTCGTAGCT
>JBBTDS010000430.1:0-7072 GCA_038060875.1 Acidobacteriota bacterium
TGAGCCGCTGGCGTTCGGCCAAAGCCAGACGCGTGTACGCCGCTCTCTTGCGCATCGGCTGGGTCTTCAAGAAGCAGGTCGGTTCTCACCGGCGTCTGCAACGGCCGGGCTGGCCAAACTTCACTTTCGCTTTTCACGATCATGAAGAAGTAGGCCCCGCAGCCCTGGCCCGTATCTCCAAAGAAACCGGGCTGAAGCCCGAAGACCTGTGATCCCCGTGTCAGACTACCCGGCCGGGACAAGCTGAAGCTTATCCCACCGGGTACGTCCCGTACTTGAACGCCGCCTCGCGCAGGGCGTTGTAGTTGGCGAGCGGGACGTAGGCGGTCACCGAGTTGCTCGAGCTGACTCCGTAGCCGCCGCCGGGAGCCAGCGCGCGGATACGCTCCCGGACTTCGTCATCCACCTCCTGGGGCGTGCCGCGCGTCAGCGTATAGCCGAGGTCGATGTTGCCGATGAGCGACAGCCGGCCGGCGACCTTCCGCTTCAGCTCGACGATGTCCATCGCTTTGGGCTCGACCGGGTGCATGGCGTCGAAGCCGCAGCCGATAATGTCCTCCAGCACCGAGGTCAGCCGCCCGTCGGAATGGAACAGGTATAAGCGGCCGGCGTCATGAACCACGGCGCCGCACCAGCGGTACCACGGAAACACAAACTCTCGAAAATGTTTGGGCGAGAGAATCAACGCCTCCGAGTAGGCCAGGTCGTCGGGGTGCAGGATGCCGCCGACGGCGTCGTGCTTCAGCACGCGCAGCACGGCCCCGCTCTGAATCGCCCAGATGCGCCGGTAAAGGCGCCGGATCAGCTCCGGCTGGTCATGGAGGGCGAGGCAGAAGTTCTCCATCCCCATCAGCCACCAGGCGGCGGTGAAGATGTAGCCCATGATGACGATGACCTTCATGCCGGGCCGGAGCCAGGCCCGCGCCTCGTCCAGGTGCGAGAGGTCCATGCGGTCGGGATCGGGCCAGGGGAAGCGCTCGAAATCTTCCATGGACGCGATCACGCCGCTGGCTTCCGCCGCCCAGGCCATCTCCCGCTCGCCCTCTGTGTAAATGCTGTACCTGGTGGTGGTGCGGCGGTAGAACGGGTTGCCGGTTTCGCGGCCCTTGTCGGCGACCTTCTCTGACGACGAATGGCCGGGCCAGAACAGGGTGCGGATGCCGGCCTGCATCGGGATGTAGTCGTAGCCGGCTTCGTACCAGAAATCCACGTCGTCCTTGATCGAGGCGATCGGGCGCCCGAGGAAGGCGCACTTCACGTCGTAATCGACGCCGAATTCCATCAACGGCACGAAGGCGGGCTCGCCCTGGCGGAGCAGAGCGCGGCGGAGATTGTCGAAATCAGGCGGTCGAACGCGCACACTTACTGATACCCCAGCGGGGCAGGCCGGCGCAAGGGCGGCGTTACCGCGGCCAGCGCAAATGCCGCCGCAAGAACTCGAACGTCCCCACGCCGTGGATGCGATGCGGGCCGTCGAAGTACTCGATCGTGGTGCGTTCCGGTATGCCGAGCAACGTGTAATGGCGGCGCACCTTGGCGTACTCGTAGGCCACCCACTCGTCGATGCCGACTCCGTCGCGGTGGCCTCGCTCGACCATGAAGGGGCGCGGCGCGATCAGCGCGGCCATCTCCGCGTAGTTGTAGGTGTTGCCGAGGTCGAACTCGAACATCTCGTACTCGCCGGTGTACATGTAGCTGAACGGCTCTTCGACGCTGGTGTTCTTCCAGATCCACTCGTTGAAATCGCCGGAGCAGATCGACAGCGCGTAGCGTTCCACGAGCGGCGGCACGCGCATGGCCGTCTTGCCGCCATAAGAAAGCCCGTAGAAGCCGATGCGGGCCGGATCGACGAACGGGAGCGAGGCGAGCCACTCCAGCGTGCGCTGGTGCTGGCCGATGATGAATGAAAACAGGCTGAGCTTGAGCGGGTTCGCCTTGCGCTGGATCTGGCGGAAGCGGTCGCCGCCGATGTATGGGTTCTGCGGAGCGTAAGTGACGAAGCCCTCCTCGGCCAGCCGGGCGGCGAACTGGGCGTAAGTGTTCGCCCGTGCCGGGTCGATGAGGTCCCGCGGGCGGCCTTCCAGGCCGTGCTGGCAGACCACCACCGGCCGCCGCTCTCCGGGCTTGAGGTCCTTGGGCACGAGCAGAATACCCGAGGCGAACACGTCGGGCCAGACCGGCAGCACCACTTCGTAGCCGGTCCAGCGCGGCTCGTCGTATATGCGGCGGGTGCGCGCCGCCAGCGGCTCGGAAGGCTCCGGCAGCTTGCCGATGACTTCTTCCCACAAGTAGCGGCGATGCCGGGCTGCGTCCGCGGATGCCCAGAACTGCTTGCGCGTGACTTCCGCGCGCCGCACCACGCTCTGGGTGAACTCCACGAGCTGGTTGAACTGGCGGCGCAGGCGCTCAGCCGGATCGAAGCCGGCGCGCCGGGCTTTCGGCGTCGTGCCCGCCGGCTTCAGAGCGCTCTTCACACCGAGCGCCATCAGGAATGCCCGCAGCGTGGCGTCCGAGCCCGGCGCAGCTTCGACGAAGAGCGTCCGCGGGGCGACCAGGCCGGCGACGCCCGCATCGCCGAATTCGCGCAGCAGCGCCCAGACGTTGCGGTAGATCGGCTCCTCCCAGAGGCCTGCTCGCGGCCCGGAGTAACCGCTGACGGCGGCGGCCTGAATGCGCTCATCGGCGGCCGCGGCGTAGAGCGCCAGCAGGCCGCCTTCGCCGTGGCCCATCACTCCTACGGGTCGCGACGGCTCGTTGCCCGCGAACCAATCCACCGCCGCCAGCACCTTCTGCACCTCGTAGCCGATGATGTGCCGCCCCATCTCGTACGCCATGCGGTAGATGAACTCGCGGTGCGGCTGCTTGGTGACACGCGAGATCCGAGGATTGGCGGAGAACGTGTGCTGGCGGTCGATCAGCGCCGGCGCCAGCACCAGGCAGCCGTTCTCGGCCAGCCGCCGCGCAAACTGGGAGGCCGGCGGGAGGCCGGGCGCCAGGCCCGCCAGCATCTCCGGTGTCCAGTCGGCGTCGGGGAGCGCCACGATGCGCGCCACCGGCGTTCGCAGCGGTTCCAACAGCAGCCCTTCGGCCTCGACGCCCGCCAGCGCCGGCCAGCGGACCGCGTGTACCCTGTAGCCTGTCCCCTCGGCCACCAGCGCGGGCCGCCCCACGGCCGCGTCGAGGACCGGTACGGGCGCGGGCACGCGCGGATCAACCACGCCGATGATCTTGCGGAAGCGCGCGCGGTCCGGCGCCGGCCGCTTCGCCACCGCCGCCGCGGTCTCGCGGTCGAGGTGGCGATGGATACCCTCGACCATCTCGAGGGCCAGATCGCCTTCCGCGGCGAGCGGCTGCGTGCCGGGCAGCGGCTGCGCCATCGCCGCGAGACAGGCGAGCACGAGCAAAGTAGCAGCGGTCATGTTATAATAAGGAGCGATTGTAGCAGGGGATGGGCCGATGAAGAATCTCGCCGCCTGCATTTTCCTGGCGCTGAGCCTCCACGCGCAGAACCCCTACGGCCGGATCACCGGCCGGGTCACCGACTCGGCCGACGCCGTAGTCCCGGGCGCCGCTGTCCAGGTGGTTCAACTGGACACCAACGTCGTTACCTCGACCGTCAGCAATCAGGAGGGTAACTTCGAGTTGCTGAACCTGGTGCCCGGCCACTACCGGCTGATCGTGGAATTGCAGGGCTTCAAGCGTTACGAGCGCGGGCCGCTAGAGGTGCGGGTGGGCGACGTCGTGAGCCTCCCGGTCAAGCTGGAGCTCGGCGCGCTGGCCGAGAGCGTCACCGTCACGGCCGAAGCGCCGCTGCTGGAGTCGGCGACCGCGAGCGTCGGCCAGGTCATTGAGAATCGCCGCATCATGGACCTGCCCATCGCCGGCGGCAGCCTGAACTACCTCATCCAACTCTCGCCGAACGTGACCACGTTGAACGCGCCCACGCACGGCTGGCTACCGCAGGCGCGCGACTCGGTTTCGAACCTCTCCGTGGCCGGCACCCGCAGCCGGTCGAGCGAATTCACGCTGGACGGCATCCCGAACATGGCGCAAGAGGGCATCATTGCCTTCGCGCCGCCGCCCGAGGTGGTCCAGGAATTCCGCGTGCAGACGGCGGCCTATGATTCCTCGGTCGGCCACTTCACCGGCGCGCACGTCAACATGGTGCTGAAGAACGGCACCAACGAGTTCCACGGCAACCTCTACTTCGGCCACCTCAGCCGCCCGCTGATGACCAAGCCGTTCTTCACCAACCGCTCGCTCTACGACCTGAGCACCGGGCCTCCGACCCGCGAGAAAAGCGCGCAGCTCTGGCCCTACACGCTGACCAACCGCTATCGCGGCAACGCCGGCGGGCCCGTCTACCTGCCTCGCGTCTACGACGGGCGCAACCGGACCTTCTGGCACTTCGGCACCGACTTCATGTTGCGCACGTTCCCCGTGCAGGGTTTTCGCACCGTGCCCACCCTGAAGCAACGCCGGGGCGACTTCTCCGACCTGCTGGCGCTCGGCGCGCAGTACCAAATCTACGACCCGGCCACGATCGCTCCCGCGCCGGGCGGTCGCTTCAGCCGTCAGCCGCTGGCGGGCAACACCATCCCGGCCAGTCGCCTCGATCCCGGCGCCCTGAAGCTGCTCGACTATTACCCGCTGCCAAACGCGGCCGGCACCGTGGACGGGCGGAACAACTACACCGGCGCGCCGGCCAGCCGGATCGACTACAACAGCCAGATCCTCCGCATCGACCAGGTGTTCAGCGAGAACCACCGCATGTACGGCTCGTTCAGTCAGTCGCACGTGCTGGGCCGCCAGGGCGTCATCCTCGCCAACATCGCCCGCGGCACCCTCAGCAACACCCGCTACCGCGGCTTGGCGCTGGATGACGTGATCACGCTCCGGCCGGACCTGGTGGTGAACGTCCGCTACGGCTTCACCCGCCTGCGGCCCCTCAGCGAGCCGCTCAGCATCGGCTTCGACCTCTCGACCGTCGGCTTCGCGCCCGCGCTGGTTCGCCAGCTTGATCCAAAGCTCACTGCTCTGCCCGAGATCGCCGTCGATCAGTACGAGAGCATCGGCGCTGGGAGCGGCTCGCGTACCGCCACCAATTACCACAGCATCACGGGCACAGTCTCTAACATTCGCGGCAACCACAGCCTGCGGTTCGGCGGGGAGTATCGCACCCTGCAAGAGAACAATTACAACTACGGCAACGTCTCGCCCAGCCTGAACTTCGGCGTCACCTGGACGCGCGGCCCGCTGGACACCTCGCCGGCCGCGCCGATCGGCCAGGGTCTGGCCTCGTTGCTGCTCAGCGTGCCCACCGGAGGAGGGATCGACATCAATCCCTCCTACGCCGAGCAGTCCGGGTACGCGGCCTGGTTTCTGCACGACGATTGGAAGGTGACGCGCAAGCTGACCGTCAACCTCGGCCTTCGTTACGAAGTGGAAGTGCCCACTACCGAGCGCTTCAACCGCACGAACCGCGGGTTCGACTTCACCACTGCGAACCCGATCCAGGATGCCGCCCGCACTGCCTACGCCCGCAACCCGATCCCGGAGGCGCCGGCCGGCCAGTTCCAGACGCTGGGCGGGCTGCTGTTCGCCGGCGCCGGCGGCATCCCGCGCGGCCTGTGGGACACCGACGCCAGCAACCTCTCGCCGCGCCTCGGCCTGGCCTGGCTCATCCGGCAGAAGACCGTGGTGCGCGCCGGCTACGGGGTGTTCTTCGAATCCAACGGCGCCGACCGCATCGACGTGTCCCAGCAAGGTTTCAGCCAGCGCACCAGCGTGGTGCCGAGCCTGGATAATGGGCTGACGTTCCGCGCCTCGCTGCGCGATCCGTTCCCCGACGGGCTGCTGCAACCGGCCGGCGCCTCGGCGGGCTTGAGAACCTTCCTGGGCCGCTCTCCGGGATTCTTCTCGCCCTCGCGGCGCAATGGCTACATGCAGCGCTGGAGCTTCAATGTCCAGCAGGAGTTCCCGCATCGCCTCCTATTCGAGGTGGGTTACACCGGCAACCGCGGCACCGGCCTCGGCCTCGGCCAGCAATACAATCCCGTGCCCGCGCGCTACCTCAGCACTTCGCTGGTGCGCGACCAGGCCGCGATCGACTTCCTCTCCGCCGTGTTTCCGAACCCATTTTTCGGCATGCGCGAGTTCGATGGCAGCGGGTTGCAGGGCCGCACCGTGGCGCGCTCGCAACTGCTCCGGCCCTACCCCCACTTCTCCGGCATCTCAAGCACCTTGAGCGGCGGCTTCTCGTGGTATCACGCGCTGCACCTGAGGGCCGAGAAACGCTTCTCGCACGGCTACACGCTGACGGCCAGCTACACCTGGTCGAAGTTTATGGAGGCGGTGGAGCGGCTCAACGACTCGGACCCGCACCCGCATCACGTCGTCTCGCCGCAGGACCGGCCGCACCACCTGGTGGCCAGCGGAATCTTCGAGTTCCCCCTCGGGCGGCGCAAGCACTGGGGCAGCGCGTGGCCCGGCTGGGCGGATGCCGTCCTCGGCGGCTGGTCGGTGCAGGCGATCTATTCGGGCCAGAGCGGCGCCCCGGTCGGCTTCGGCAACATCTCCTTCCTCGGCAACCTGCACGAGATCGTCGTGCCGCGCTCCCAGCGCCGGGTCGAGCGGTGGTTCAATCCCGAGGCCGGCTTCGTGCGCGACCCGAGGCTGACGCTCGGCTCGAACCTGCGCGCCTTCCCGCTCCGCCTCACCGGCCTGCGGGCCGACGGCTACAACACCTGGGATCTCTCGCTGTTCAAGACCTTCCGGATCGCGGAACGCTTCAAGCTCCAGCTCCGCGCCGAAGGGCAGGACGCTTTGAATCACGCGATGTTCGGCGGACCGAACGCCAACCCGGTCAGCACGCTGTTCGGCACCGTCAACACCACCGCCTGGACCGAGCAGCGCAAGATCACCCTCAGCGCCCGGCTGAGCTGGTAGGGCGGCATTACCGGCTGAAGCCGGTCTTACTCCGTCACCTTGTTCCGCAGCACGCCGATGCCGGCGATTTCGACCTCGACCACGTCGCCGGGCTTCATCGGCTTGGTGGCGCCGGGCGTGCCGG
>JBBTDS010000431.1:0-2019 GCA_038060875.1 Acidobacteriota bacterium
ATTACTGGACCACCATCGGCCGCTTCGATCACGCCTTCAGCGAGAGCAGCCGCCTGTTCGTCCGCTTCCACCGCGATTTCTGGGAGGAGGATAAGAGCCGCGAATTCGGCAACGACGTCAACGGCATCATCCTCAACCGCATCAACCGAGGCATTGCCCTTGACGAGGTGCACATGTTCAGCCCGGGTTTCCTGCTGAACTTCCGCTATGGCCTGGCACAGCAGGAATTCCCGCAGCACCGCGTCAGCCGCGGCTTTGACCTGGCTTCTTTGGGCTTCTCGCCGAATCTGTTGGGCCTGAGCAACAAGGCGCTGGCCACCATCCCCCGGATCGGCGCCGGCTCGCTGACAACGTTGAGCTGGTGGGAGGGCGACGGCGACGGGACCACTACTTCCATCAGCCACAACCTGGTGGGGGCTTTCACCTGGCTGAAAGGCGATCACAACGTTCGCTTCGGCGCCGACTACCTGGTATTCCGGGAGTTTCGCAATCGCTTTCCGGCTGACATCTCACCAGATCTCAGCTTCAGCAGCCTGTGGGGCCGCGGCCCGCTGGATAACAGCACCGCGCCCCCGGTGGGGGCCGAAATGATCTCACTGCTGGCGGGCATCCCCAACGGCAGCATGAACCGCAGCGGCAGCTACGCCGAGCAGGACCTCTACCTCGGCCTTTACGTTCAGGACGACTTCAAAATCACCCGCAAGCTGGTGCTGAACCTGGGCCTGCGCGTGGAGCATGAGTGGCCGATTACGGAACGCTTCAACCGCTCCGTCACCCAGTTCGACCCGGTCACCGCCAACCCCATCGAGCCTAAAGCCATCGCCAACTACACCGCCAACCCGATGCCCGAACTGCCGGTGAGCCAGTTCAAAGTGAAGGGCGGCGTCACCTTCGCCGGCGTCGGCGGCAATCCGCGCGCTTACTGGAGCGGCCAGGCTCTGCTCTGGACCCCGCGCCTCGGGCTCGCTTACCAGTGGACGCCCAAGACCGTTCTGCGCGCCGGCTACGGCATCTTCGCAGGCACGCTGGGGATCTTGAGGACCAACTCGATCCTGGCCGGCTTCAGCAAGTCCACGCCCATGGAGCCGTCGCCGGATAACGGCCTCACCTGGATCGCCACGCTCCAGGACCCGTTCCCGAAGGGGCTGCTCGCGGCCGCGGGCGCCGCCGGCGGGCTGGAAACGACGCTGGGCCAGGGCACTTCCTTCTTCGCCAAGAACCGCAAGCTGCCTTACGCCCAGCGCTGGTCCTTCGGCCTCCAACACCAGCTCCCCGCCGGGCATATGCTGGAGGCTTCCTACGTCGGCAACCGCAGCACGCGGGTGGGGGGCACGCGCAGTCTCAGCTTCACGCCTGGCGAGTATTACAGCACCCTGCCCTACCGCGACCAGAAGACCATCGACTACTTGACCGCCAACTTCCGCAGCCCTTACTACGGCCTCAATCCGCAGTTCACCAGCTCGACCATCTCCCGCGAGGCCCTGCTCCGGCAGTATCCCCACTTCTCCAGCGTGCAGTTCGAAGACTCCGTGGGCTACACCTGGTATCACTCCCTGCAGACCCGCCTGGAGAAGCGCTTCTCGAAGGGTTACACTTTGCAGATCTCTTACACCTGGTCCAAGGCCATGGAGGCCACGAGTTTCCTGAACTCGTTCGACGCGATGCCCTACGAGTCGCTGGCCGGCATTGACCGCACGCACCGGCTGACCGGCAGCGGCATCTGGGAGCTGCCTTTCGGCAAGGGCCGCAGGTTCGGCGCGAACTGGCATCCGGCGTTGAACTTCTTCGCCGGCGGGTGGCAGTTGGGCGGCGTTTACCAGCGCCAGACCGGCGAACCCATCGGTTGGGGCCAGGTCCTGTTCACCGGCGACTCCAGCACCGTGGTGCTGCCCAAGGACGAGCGCAGTTGCGACCGCTGGTTCAACACCGACCTATTCAACCGCAACAGCCGGGAGCAGCTCGATCGCAACGTCCGCACCTTCCCGTACCGGTTCAGCAACATCCGGTTCGACTCGCAGC
>JBBTDS010000432.1:0-3860 GCA_038060875.1 Acidobacteriota bacterium
GGCATCTCTTCTGCGTTGTCATCCAGTTTCCCGATGGTAAGGGTTACCCCGTTATGGCCCGACCGATGACACGGAAAGAGAAAGGGCGGTACAACCGATGGAAAAAACTATAAAGAGCCAAAGGCTACCGAAAACGGACTCCATTGAAGAGTTGGCCCGGTTCTGGGACACCCACGATCTGACAGATTTTGAACAGGATCTGGAGGAAGTGCCCGAACCGGTATTTGTGCGGGCTAGGGCCAAGTCGATAAGCATCGAGCTGCAGCCTACGGAGGCCGAGCATCTCAAGAAGATCGCGCGATCCAAGGGTGTCAAGGAAACCACCGTAGTTCGGCAATGGATTCTCCAAGGACTACACCAGTCCTCCTATACGGGCCGACCGCACAATAAAGCGATGCAGCCGTCGGCGCAAAGGGCGCGTCGCGGCTGAGAGCTGAGTCGCTGGATCGCCAGTCTGGAAAGCATCGCAGTTTAGTTTCTCAGCGGCTTCCCTGTCTTCAGCATGTGCTGCATGCGCTCCTGTGTTTTCACGTTTCCGCAAAGGCTCAGGAAGGCCTCGCGCTCCAGATCCAGCAAGTACTGTTCGGAGACGGTCTGCTTGCCGGTGAGGCGGCCGCCGTTGAGCACGTAGGCGAGCTTCTCGCCGATCACCATGTCGTAATCGCTGATGTAGCCGCCCTCGCGCCCGATCCAGACCCCCAGTTTGAGCTGGGCATAGCCGCTGTCGCCCGCGACCGGGACGTCGGTCCTGGGAACGCCGGGGGCGTAGTTGGGGACCAGCGATAGTGCCAGCGTCTTGGCGTCGGCGATCAGCCGCTGGGGGTTCATCGAGATGCGGTCGCCGGGCCGCAGCAGGCCGAGCTGGCGCGCGTCTTCGGCGCTGGTGGAGACCTTGGCGAAGCCGATCAGCTCCAGCGCCTTCCGCGAGTCGCCGAGCCGCACCACCAGTTCCTTGCAGCCGCCGGCGGCGGGGATGACGCCCACGCCAACCTCCACCAGGCCCATGTAAGTCTCGGCGGCGGCCTGGACGCAGGCGGCGTGCAGCGTGACCTCGCACCCGCCGCCGAGCGTCATGCCGAAGGGGGCGGCCACCACCGGTTTGGGCGCGTACTTGATGGCCATGTTGGCCTGCTGGAAGCGGCGGACGGCAGCGTCCAGCTCGTCCCACTCGCCCTCCTGCGCCGCCAGCAGGATCAGCGTCAGGTTGGCGCCGGCGCTGAAGTTCTCGCCCTGGTTGGCGATCACCATGGCCTGGTAGTTTCGCTCAGTCTCCTCGATGCCGGCCCGGATCATGCCGACCTGGTCGTCGCCGAGGATGTTCATCTTGCTGTGGAACTCCAGGCAGAGCACGCCGTCGCCCAGATCGATCAGCGAGGCGCCCGGATTGGTCTTGACTACGCCGCGGGCGCGCTTGATATCGGAGAGCACCAGCACGCCTGGGCGCTCCTCCAGCAGGCGGTAGCTCTGAGCCGGCAGGTCGAAGTGCTCGGTGCGCGGCCGCCCGTCGCGGTCGGCGGGCCGGTAGAAAGATTTCGCTCCGGAGGAGAGCATCGCCGTCACGCTCGGCGGGATCGCGCGGCCCTCCTGCTCGATGCGCCGCACGGTCTCCTCCACGCCGAGGGCGTCCCACAGCTCGAACGGCCCGAGCTTGTGGGCATAGCCCCAGCGCATGGCGCGGTCGATCTCGACGATGCGGGCGGAGATCTCGGGCACACGCTCGGCGGCGTAGAGAAAAAGGTCGCTGAAGAGCTTCCAGAGAAAGTCGCCGGCGCGGTCGCGGGAGCGCACCAGCGTGCGCAGCCGCTCGGGGAGGTCCTCGATGTTATTGGCCAGATCCACCGAGGGGAAGCGCGCCTTGCGTAGGGGGTGGTATTCCAGCGTCTTCAAGTCCAGGGCGTGGATCTCCTTTTCCGGCCCCACGCGCTTGAAAAAACCCTGGCCGCTCTTCTCGCCCAGCCAGCCGCGCTCGACCAGCTTCGCGAGGAACTCGGGAGGGCGGAAGCGCTCGCGCCAGGGGTCGTCCGGCACCAGGTCATACAGGTTGCCGGCGACGAAGGCCCAGACGTCCAGGCCGATGAGATCGAGCAGGCGGAAGCTGGCGGTGCGGGGCAGGCCGATCAGCGGGCCGGTGAGCGCGTCGATCTCTTCGATCGTGTAGTCGCCCTGGATCATGAGCTGGTGGGTGGTGGCGCCGAGGAAGGAGCCGATGCGGTTGCCGATGAAGTTGGGTGTGTCCTTACAGGGCACGACGCCCTTGCCCAGGCGCCGGTCGCAGTAATCCCCGACGAATTCGAGGACGCCGGGATCCGTTTCCGGGCCGGGAATCAGCTCGACCAGGTGCAGGTAGCGCGGCGGGTTGAAGAAGTGCGTGCCGAGGAAGTGCCGCCGGAGTTCCGATGGGAACCCCTCGGCAATCTTCGCCAGCGGGATGCCGCTGGTATTGGTGGAGAGGATGGCGCCGGGCCGGCGGTGCGTGGCCACTTTCTCCAGCAGCGCGCGCTTGAGATCCAGGTTCTCGACGACGGCCTCGATGATCCAGTCGCAGTCCTGGACGCCGCTGAGGTGGTCCTCGAAGTTGCCCGGTGTGATCAGTGCCTGCCGGGAGGCGGTGAAAAATGCGGCGGGCCGCTGCCTGGCCGCGGTCTCGATTCCCTTCACCGCGGCGGCGTTGCGGTTGGGTTGGCCGGAAACAACGAGGTCAAGAAGGAGCGAGGGCACTCCGGCGTTGGCAAAGTGGGCGGCGATGCGCGAGCCCATCGTGCCGGCCCCCAGCACGGCGACGCGGCGAATGGTGGTCATACGATGGGGAGTTTAGCGAAATTGACGGCTCCAGGGGAAGCGAGCGCCCGGCCGCTGCTATCATGGTTTTAGCGCGCTCGATGCTCTTCGTACCGCGGAAGCTGCTTGGAATTCATTTGCCCTCCTGGCTGGTGCCGGCGCTGGGGTACGCGATCTCCATCGGCTCGCTGATCTGGGCGTTTCACGGCGTTGATTTCAGGGCCCTGATCAAGGATTACGCCTCCATCGTCTGGGCCTGGGTGCCGCTGGCGGTCATCGCCGATCTCTCGGTTTACGTCTGGCAGTCGGTGCGCTGGAACCTGCTGCTGGCGCCGGTGAAACGAGTCCCGCGCTGGCGCTCCGTGCAGGCCATCTACATTGGCCTGTTCGCCAACGAGATCCTGCCGATGCGGCCCGGGGAAGTCATCCGGGCCTACCTGCTGGGCCGGTGGAGCGATGCCCGGTTCTCGGTGGTGCTCTCCTCGGTGATCATCGAGCGGATCTTCGACGGCATCTGGCTGATGCTGGCCTTCTTCGTTGCCACGCTGGTGGTGCCGATGCCCCGTTTCCTGGTCGAGGGCGGCAAGCTGACGGCGGTGTTCGTGGCCGTGGTCGCGGTACTGCTGGCCATAGTCATGTTCCGCAAGCACCATGCCCATGCGGTGGTTTCCACCACCCGCTGGGCAACCACGCTGCGGGTGCTGGTGGAGGACCTCCATCTCATGGGCCGCTCGCGCGCCTTTTACGCCTCTTTCCTCGCCAGCCTGCCGTACCTGCTGCTGCAAGTGCTCCCCATCTATTTCCTCATGCGGGCTTACACGCTGGACCTGTCGTTCTGGGCGGCCACGGTGGTGCTGCTGATCGTGCGGCTGGGGACGATCCTTCCCCAGGCACCGGGAAACGTGGGCGTGCTCCAGATCCTCACCGAGCTGGCCTTGAAGCTGTTCGGTGTGGACAAGACGACCGCGGCCGGCTTCTCGGCCATCGTCTGGATAGTCATCACTGCGCCGCTGCTGGCGGCCGGTTCGGTGGCGCTGATCGTCACCGGCATGAGGTTCGCCGAGCTGCGCCGCCACGCCGAG
>JBBTDS010000433.1:0-1688 GCA_038060875.1 Acidobacteriota bacterium
TCACAAGGGCGACACGCCCCACCGCGCTCACCCACAAATCCTGCTATAGAGCCGAGTTTGGGAAAGAGCAGGGACGGGCCACTCCGCGGTGGCGGCTCCCGATGCTTCTGAGTCTATCGGGTCCCGAGTTGGGGTCGCTCCGAGAACACCTGAGTATCTTGCTCGCTGCCCTTCACAAGACGCGTGGCGAGGTTGTCGCGATCTTCGACGGGCTGGATCGCCTTTTCCAGCCGGAGAAGTTCTGGGATGTTGTGGAGCACGATTTCAGCGCCTTACGCCAGCTCAAGGTCTCGGTGATAGCTGCCGCCCCGATCTCAATACTCTACGGGACAGGGAGGTGGGTTTCCGAGCACTTCGATCGCGTCCACCATCTGCCGGCTTTGATGGCGGCGCCGGAATCCGATGAGCTGCTGAGGTCGGTGCTGGAACAGAGAGGCGGTGGTGACTTGCTCGGCCCGGCCGAGATCGAACTGATCTGCTCGGCGTCAGGCGGAGTCCTGCGGGACCTGATCACCCTTGCCCGCGATGCGGGCGAGGAGGCGTACGTGGCCGGCCGCGATGTTGTCCGACGCGGCGATGTGGAACGGGCTGTGCACCAGCTTGGCCTGGGATACCTGCGGGGACTCGGGCCGGATCAGATCGCGGCCCTCTTGGAATTGGAGAGGACCCACGCGCTCGATCCGACCTCGTCAACGAACCTGGCGCTACTCGTCACGCGGCGCGTGCTGGAATACTCGGCCACGAATTTCAGGGTTCATCCCGCCCTCCTCCCGCTGGTGACCCAGCCAGAGGCCCGCATTGCCTGACTTCGCGGAAAAGCCAGCACACGAGATCGGCCGCCGCCTGGAAATTCGCGGCACGCATGCGTGGCTCGTCCTTGTCAGACCCGCGGAAGCGCATGAAGAGGCCCTTGAGGACCTTCGCACCGAGCTTTCGGTGATGCTCGAACGCCCGGTGCGGATAGTTGACGCTGGTCGAGTGTCGATAACTGAATTGCGACAGGATATCCGGACGCCGCCGGACGACATCGTTCTGCTGACAGGGCTGGACGGCTTCGACGAAGCGTCCTGGGCAGCGCTGGACCTAAATCGGAGCGGGCTGGAACGGCCGGGAGCCATCATCATGTGGCTTTCCTCCTCAGCCGTCTTGACGCTGTCTCGCCACGCTTCGAGCGTGCGGAGCTTTGTGGGCGGCAGCTTCTTCGCCCTTGGGCCCCAAGGGGGGATCATGAGCGGCGAAGAGCGAGATCGTCGCCTGAATGAACTTGCTGAGCACTTTCAGCTTAGCAGTGAACACGTGCTCGGAATGGCGCAAGCGGGGCAACTGCCGCCCGATCCGTTATTCGTTGAGTGGCTCGTGCTGCTCGGGCGTGGGGACCTCGTGTGAGCTTCCTTGAGCGCGCGCAGGACAAAGCGGCCGCACTGGATGAGCGACTGACAAGCCAAGCGAATCAGACAGCACTCGAAACTCCGAAGATGGTGTTCATCCGCTTGCGAGATTACCTCGGAAACCAGGCCCAAGAACTTCGTACTTACAACAATGTCTATGCTCTGCTGAAGATCGCTACGAGTCCGGGTGATCTTGCCTCGATCACGCTTGGACCTTTAATCGAGAAGGGCCCGACCGCCGAGCACTTCCATTTCGATTCCGGCGCCCGGTTGAGCTTCAGTATAACGCTGCGGGATAGC
>JBBTDS010000434.1:0-4889 GCA_038060875.1 Acidobacteriota bacterium
TGGCCGCTTATGCCGTTCCCTCCGTGGGTGATGATCACGTCGGGCCGCACCTGGTTGATCACCTGGCGCAGCCGCCGCGCTGCTTCATCCATCACCAGTGTCGTGGCAAGACCCTGATCGTGAAAGCCGAACGCGAAGGGGGCCTGTATCCCCAGCGCGGCCGCCGAGCACCGCAGTTCCTCTTCCCGGGCGGCTCCCAGCTCAGGGCCCGCCGGGATGTTCGCGTGCGAGGTGACACCGAGCTGCCCGGACGTGACCGTCACCAGGTACACGTCGTGACCTTCCTGGGCATACTTGGCCAACAGCGAGCCCGTGCCCCAGTAAACCTCGTCGTCGGGATGCGCGAACACAGCCAGCAGGCTGTACTTCTGCGCCAGGCAGAAAACCGGCGCCAGCAACATCGAAAGCACAAGCAATCGCCTACCCATCAAGTCCAACCTCCTTCGATCTCCCATGGTACATCGGGCCCGGCTTGAATCCAGCGGCGCCAGAATGCCTCGCGTACAATGAGAAGTCGATGAAAGCCCGTGTCTACGTTTCCTTCAAGCCCACCGTGCTCGATCCGCAGGGACAGACGATCTGCCGGGCGCTGAACAGCCACGGCCACCCGAGCATCGCCGACGTGCGGCAGGGGAAGTACTTCGACATCGTGCTGGCGCCAGGAACGCCGCCGGAGAGCGCGGCGGCGGAGATCGACCAGATCGCCCACGAGGTGCTGGCCAACCCGGTGATCGAGGACTACCGCGTCGAGTTCCTGGAGTGAGACAGGCAGCCGGCGTTTACAATAAGGTCATATGTGCGGCATCGTGGGCTACATCGGCGGCCGTCGCGCCGTGCCGGTGCTCCTGGACGGCTTGCGCCGGCTGGAGTACCGCGGCTACGACTCGGCCGGGCTGGCGGTGCTGAGCGAGACCGAAGGACTGGTGGTGCGGCGGGCCTCCGGCAAGCTGCGCAACCTGGAAGAGGTGATCCGCCTCCAGCCGGTGGACGGCGCCTACGGCATCGGCCACACCCGCTGGGCCACCCACGGCCGGCCCACCGAGGAGAACGCCCACCCGCACCGCGATTGCCGCGGGCAGATCGTCGTCGTTCATAACGGCATCATCGAGAACTACGTCGCACTCAAGCGCGAGCTGGAGCGCGAGGGCCACGAGTTCCGCACCGAGACCGACACCGAGGTGATCGCCCACCTGGTCGAGAAGTACTTCGAGGGCAACCTGGAAGAGGCGGTGCGCAAGGCGGTGCGGCGGCTCACCGGCCTGTTCGCGCTGGCGGTCATCGCCCAGCAGGACCCCGATAAGATCGTGGCCGCGCGCTTGGGCCCGCCGGCGGTGATCGGCCTTGGCCAGGGCGAATACTTTCTCGCCTCCGACGTGCCGGCCATCCTCAGCCACACCCGCGACGTATTCTTCCTGGCCGACGGCGACCTGGCGGTGCTGACCCGCGACGGGGTGCAGCTCGGCGACTTCGAAGGCCGCCCGGTCAAGCGCCCGGTCACCCACATTCTCTGGGACCCGATCATGGCCGAGAAGGGCGGCTACAAGCACTTCATGCTCAAGGAAATCTACGAGCAGCCGCGCGCCGTCCGCGAGACCATCCTCGGCCGGGTGGGCCAGGAGTCGGGCCGCATCTTCCTCGACGAGATGGAGATCACCCCCGAGGAGTTCCGCCGCTTCCGCGAGGTGAGGATCATCGCCTGCGGCACGAGCTGGCACGCGGCCCTGGCCGGCAAGTTCATGATCGAGGCGCTGGCGCGCCTGCCGGTCGAGGTCGATTACGGCAGCGAGTTCCGCTACCGCGACCCGCTGGTGTCGGCGGCCTCCCTGACGGTGGTCATCTCGCAGTCGGGCGAAACGGCCGATACGCTGGGCGCGCAGCGCGAGGCCAAACAGAAGGGATCCAAGACGCTGGCCATCTGCAACGTGGTCGGCTCGATGGTGACGCGCGAGGCGGCCGGGACCATTTTGACCCACGCCGGACCGGAGATCGGCGTCGCCTCAACCAAGGCCTTCAGCGCCCAACTCACCGCCCTCTACCTGCTGGCCATGTACCTGGGGCAGGTGCGCGAGACCCTCGGCGAGGAGGAGTCCCGCTCGCGGGTGCAGGAGCTGCTGCGGCTGCCCCACAAGCTGGAAACGGTGCTCTCGCGCGACAGCCACTACGAGGAGCTGGCGCGCCGCCTGTTCCGCGCCACCGATTTCCTGTTCCTCGGCCGTGGCGTCCACTTCCCGATTGCGCTGGAAGGGGCGCTCAAGCTTAAGGAGATCTCCTACATCCACGCCGAGGGCTATCCGGCCGGCGAGATGAAGCACGGCCCCAACGCGCTGATCGACGAGAATCTGCCGGTGGTGGTGCTGGCCGCCCGCGACCCCGCTGACGAGGCCGGCCGCCTGCTCTATGAGAAGACGCTCTCCAACATTCAGGAGGTCAAGGCGCGCGAAGGGATCGTGGTGGCGCTGATCACCGAAGGGGACGAGGAAGTGCGGGCGGTCGCCGATCACGTGATCGAGATCCCCGCCTCCCACGAGCTGCTGCTGCCGGTGCTGGAGGTGGCGCCGCTGCAACTTCTGGCGTATCATATTGCGGTGCGCCGCGGCTGCGACGTGGACCAGCCGCGCAACCTGGCCAAGAGCGTAACCGTGGAATAATGGAGGGACCATGAGCATTTCAAGACGCGAGTTTCTGGAAGCCACCGCGCTGAGCACGGTGGCGGCGAACGCGGCCGCCGGCAAAATGCCCACCCGCGTGCTGGGACGGACCAAGCAGCGGGTATCGCTGCTCGGCTTCGGCTGCGGTAGCCGCTTCCTGGCCTACAAGGAGCTGGACAAGGCCGCCGAAGCGCTGAACCGGGCGCTGGACGCCGGGGTCACCTACGTCGATACCGCTTATGCTTACGGCAACGGGCAGAGCGAGGAGTGGGTCGGCAAGATCATCAAGGGGCGTAAGGGCCTCTTCGTGGTGACCAAGGTCAACCGGCGCAAGGGCGACGAGGCGATGCGCATCATCGAAGGCAGTCTCAAGCGGCTCCAGCGCGACCAGGTGGACCTGCTCCACATGCATGGGCTGGGCGACGAGAAGGACCTGGCGGCCATCGAGGCCAAGGACGGCGTTCTGAATCTGCTCTATAAGCTGCGTGAGCAGAAGGTCGCGCGCTTCATCGGCGTGACCTGCCACGCCGATCCGGCCGTGCTCAAGACGCTGCTGGAGCACGCGGACCTGGACTGCACCCAGATGGCGCTCAACGCGGCCCAGGCCTCGATCGGCAGCGGCTACACCGCCCAGGCCAGGCGCGGGACCAGCTTTGAGCAGATCGCCCTCCCAATGGCGCTGCGGAAGAAGATGGGCGTGACCGCCATGAAGGCGCTGGCCCAGGAGAAGCTGCTGGGCGCGGCCCCGGTGGAGACGCTGATCCGCTACGCCATGTCGCTGCCGGTGGCCGCGGTGATGGTCGGCATGCCCAAGCTGGAGCACATCGACCAGAACCTCGAGCTCGCCCGGAACTTCCAGCCGCTGCCGGCCGGGGAGATGCGGCGGCTCTCCGACGAGCTGTCGGCCAAGTACAGCGTGGCGCTGTATCGCTTCTTCTGCAACCACGTGGACGCGTAGCGCGGGCCACCACTCTTCCGCCCGGCACACCAATGGAACTGCCCGAGGTCCTGCGAGCCGCCGGCGAGGCGCTGCTCATCGGGTTCCTGGTCGGCGCCGAGCGCGAGACCTCGCGCGAGGAGGCCGAGCGGCAGCCGGGCGTCCGCGATTTTATCCTCATCGCCCTGACGGGGGCGGTGTGCGGCCTGCTCCAGAATCCCTGGCTGACGGTGGCGGCGCTGGCGGCCATCGCCGGGCTGCTGGCGGTCTTCCACTTTCAGGTGCGCGAGCGCTCCGGGGTCACCACCGAAATGGCCGCGGTGGCGACCTTCTGCCTCGGGTTCCTGACGGCGGCCCCCGGCGTGCCCTGGGGCCCGGCGCTGGCGGTCGGGCTGACGGTGGCTATCGCCATTCTGCTCGAGGCCAAGCGCACTCTCCACAAGTTCATCCGCGAGACGATCACCGAGACCGAGTTCAACGATACGCTGCGGTTCCTGGCGATCATCTTCATAATCTACCCGGTGCTGCCCGAGGGGGCGTTCGGCCCCTACGACCTGTTCTCGCCGCGCCAGGTCTGGCAGTTCGTCATCCTGGTGTCGTCGATTTCCTACGCCGGCTACTTCCTGGAGAAGTTCCTGGGGGCGCGGGCGGGCGTGCGGCTGGCGGGCGTGCTGGGCGGGCTGGCTTCTTCGACCGCGGCCACCGCGTCGCTGGCTAAGAGTTGTTCGGAAGAGCCTGAGCAGACGCCGCTCTACTGGCAGGCGATCGTGCTGGCCAACACGGTGCAGTTTCCCCGCGTGCTGGCAATTCTCTCGGTGGTCAACGCCGAGCTGGCACGCCGGGGGGCGCCGGCGCTTGCGGCGATGACCGCCGCCGGCCTGCTGATCGCCCGCTTCGCCTCACCCAAGGTGACGCACGCGCGCGGGCGACCGAAGATTCGCGTACGCAACCCCTTCCGGCTGGCGCCGGCGCTGAAGTTCGGCGCGCTTTTCAGCCTGATCCTGCTGGTGAGCAAGGCGGCCGGGGTGGCTCTGGGCAGCAGGGCGGTGGTGGCCATCAGCGCGGCGGGCGGCTCGGTGGACGTGGACGCGGTCCTGCTGTCGCTCGCGGACCTGGTGCGCAAGGGCGCGGTTTCCTTCGATGCCGCTCAGGCGGGCATCATCCTGGCGCTGGTGATGAACGCGGTGGTCAAGAGCCTGCTGGCCGCCCAAGCCGGCGGCGCCGCGCTGGGACGGCGGCTGGCGCTGGCCTTCGCGGCCATCTTCGCCGCCGGCGCGCTGGTGTGGTGGGCGGCGGGCCGCTAG
>JBBTDS010000435.1:0-1479 GCA_038060875.1 Acidobacteriota bacterium
GGGTTTGTCAGCCCAAGCCTCAGTGTTCGTGCTGCTCCGCCGCGTGACCGTGGGCCGGGCCGGCGCCGGCCTGGTGGAGGCCCTCCACGTAGTGAATGAACTCGACGTACGCTTTAACGTACGCCCGGCCGGCTTCAACGTCATTGGGAGCGAACTTCTTCGCGGCCATGACGTGCTTGAAGCGTGTCTCGACGCCGCGGCGGATGTTGTGGGTCAGCAGTTCCACCAGCGCCGCTGCCGAGCCGCCGGCGATGGCCTTGTCGGCGGCGGGGATGGCCGGACCAAGGTCGCGCCCGGCCGGCTTCAGGCCGGTGTACGGCGCGCCTTCGCCGGCGCGGTGGACGCGGACCAGCGTCTCGAAGAAATAGAGGTCGGCCATTTCCCTGGCGGCTGCGCCCAGCTTGCGCACCGCCAGCGTCCTCTCGAACGCCTTGCGGATTTCGGCTTCGTCGCTCTTCTGGATCCAGATCAAAGCCAGGTTGACGTTGCCGGTCTCGAGCGCCTTCTGCGCGGCTTTGACGACCGGGCCGTCCATGCCGTCGCAGTGGGCCAGGGCGCTCGCGGGCGCGAGCAGCGCGAGCCACACAGCGGCCAGAAACACAAGGGAAGCCGAAGCGTGGTTGGCTCTCATAATTTCAGAGTATAGACTCCTGGAACCCGATGTGGGCCTCAGCGCAGACGCTCCACCACGATGGCGCCTTTGCTCTCCCAGGCGGCGAACACGGGTCCGCTGCCGGCGAGATGAGCGAATTCGCCGTCGCCGGAGAGCGGCGCCGGCTCTGCCTTGCCGGGCGTTTGAGCGCGCAACCCGGCCGCCGTGGCCCAGAGGGCGTAGACGCCGTCCCGGCCGGCAGCCACCGCCGGATCCTTGCCCTTGCCGAGCTCTCGCTCCGCAGCGCCGGGACGGGCCAGAAAGACGGCGTCCTGCCGCCGCCAGACGGTAATGGGGTCCCCACGCGCATCGAGGGCCAGCCCGCCGCCATCCATTGGACAGGCATTCAGCGGCCACGTCCCTGCACCCAGTTTCTGAGCCGGCCCGAAGGACTTGCCGCCGTCGCCGGAGCGGGCCAGGTACATGTCGCGGGCGCCGCCCAGCCAGTTGCGCCACATGACGTAGACGCGGCCGGCTGGGTCGATGGCAACCGAGGGGTGGCAGCACTCGCAGATGTTGCCGGCCGGCGACTCGTAAACGAGGATGTTGCCCGACCAGGTGGCGCCGGCGTCGAGCGAGTAGGCCCCATAGAGCTTCGTCCCGCGGCTGCGGAGATCGAGCCAGGCCGCATAGACCAGCGCCTTCCCGTCGGAAGCCATTGCGTGAAGGCCTTCGCGGGCGGCCGCGGCGACGTCGTTGATCCTGACGCCCTGCGACCAGGACTTGCCGCCGTCGGTGGAGCGCCAGGCAAACAGGTCGCCGTCAGCGCCGCCGCCCTTCTGCGCGAAGATCGCCGAGATCACGATCGCCCCGCCCGCCAGGGCGAT
>JBBTDS010000436.1:0-11796 GCA_038060875.1 Acidobacteriota bacterium
TGCCGTGGAACGGGTTGTAGGGGTTCACCGCCTTATTCTTGTCGTGGCCGATCATGTGGTCGCTGCCACCGGCGGGCCGCAGGCCGGCGTTGATGTACGAGCGCAGCGGGAAGAAGTACCGCAGGCCGTCGTAGCCGAAGACCATCTCGAGTCCGGGACCGTCGAAGTGGAGCCAGGCGGCCTGGACGTCGGCCAGGATGCCGAGCTTCTTCATGCGCGCGATCGCCTCCAGGCTCTGGAAGCTGGCGTGAATGAGATGCGAGCGCGTGGGCGCGATGGGCCGGTCCTTGTCGAGCGCCTGCATCGCGTCGAGGAAGCCGTCGATGGCCCCGCCGCCCTGGGTGTGCGCGGTCAACTGCCAGCCCTTGTCGCGCGCGGCTCGCATCACGGCCAGCAGCTTTTCCGGTGTCTCGAAGAGCTGGCCGCGGTCGCTGGGATCGGTCTTGCCGTAAAGCTGCCGGCCGAAGGGCCCGTACGGCTGGCGCTGGTAAGCGGTGCCGATGGTCATGCCGCCATCGACGTTGACCTTGAAGGCGCCGAACTTTAGCCAGTCGTTGCCGGTGTTGGTAGTGTAAGGCGCCGCGCGAACCTCTGCGATCAGCTCCTCCGTGGGCCGGGCGACGTTCAGCCACCAGGTGGCGACCACGCGGAGGGGAAGCCGCCCCGCCGCCTTGAGCTGATGGTAGAGGGCGATTTCCTCTGCGCTGGCCCCGCCTTCGCCGATCGAGGTCAGCCCCGCCTCGCGGTAGAGCGTGAGCATCTTCTCCAGCGCCGCAAGCTTCTCCGCGTCAGAAAAGCCGGCCGCCGGCTTGAGCCCCTTGAGCAGCGCCTGCGCGTTCTTGAGGATGCCGTTCGGCTCGCCGCGTTGGTCCTTGACGATTTCGCCGTGCGGCGGGTTGGGCATGGCCCGGGTGATGCCGCTAAGCTTGAGGCCGAGCGTGTTCACCACCACCACGTAGCTGGCGTCGAACATCACCGGGTGCTCGGCGGCCACGTCCAGGACCTCGCGCACAGGCATGCGGAGTTCCTTCAAGCGCGTGGGAAAGGTGCGCGGCACCACGATCCACTCGCCCTTGGGCGTCTTGGCGGCCTGCGTACGGATGTAGCTTTGGATGGCGGCGTAGGAATCCAGCGGCGGCAGCTTCTCGCGGAACTCGCTCAGGCCGCCTTCGAGCGGATGGACGTGGCTGTCAATCAAGCCCGGCAGCACCGTGCGCCCGGCCAGGTCGATGAGCTTGGTGCGCGGGCCGCGCTCGGCGGCCAGCACCGCCTGGCTTTCGCCCACGGCGGTGATGCGGCCGTTCTTGACGGCCACCGCCTGGCGGATCGAGAACTTCGCATCGACAGTGACGATCTTGCCGTGGTGAAGGATGAGGTCGGCATCGGCGCCGGCGGCGAGGCCGGCCGCCAACAGCGAGAGAAAGGCTCCGCGTAGCATCGTTGCGATTCTAGCGCACCCGCGCGCGCAGGTCAGTCCCGAAACTCCAGCTCCACCTCCGGCGAGATCGGGAAGCCGCCGTAGCGGGCAGCTTTCACCCAGATCCGCCCCGCGGCGTCCTTCTCGACTCTCCCCTGGGCGAACCAGGCGATCGTTTGCAGAAACATCGGCTTCACCAGCGGGTAGAGGCGCCGGCTGATGGACTCCAGCGGCTCGTCGCGGCCGATGCCGAGAACGCACTGCGCGATCACGGGGCCGTGGTCCACCAGCTCGTCCACCTCGTGCATGGTGGCGCCGGCAAACCTGACACCGGCCTGGAGGGCGTCCTCAAGGGGCCTCGGCCCGCGAAAGGCGGGCAACAGGGCGGGATGCATGTTGATGATGCGTCCCCGATAGGCCTCCACCATGGCCGGCGGAATGATCTTATCGAACGTGAGAACGATCAGGTCGAGCCTCGCCTCGATCGACCGCCGCGTGAGTTCCTCGTCGAACAGCCGGCGGTCGGCCTGGTCAATCACGCATAAAGGAATGCCCTGGTCGCGGCAGAAGCGGTCAAAAGTCGCTTCATCCTTCTTGGCGGCGAACCCGGCGGCGAGCTCAATGCCAAGCTGGGCGGCATGCCGGACAGTCGCCTGGAACAGCCCACCGCCGCCGGAAAGACAGAAACCGACGCGATAGGGTTTAGCCACCGTTCCCAGTCGAGTATACACCCACCTCGCCACCGGCGTGGCACCATAGGAGCATGAGAACCGCCACTTTCACGCTGGCCGGCTGGCTGGCCGCCGGAGCGATGCTCCAGGCACAGGAACTGGCGCCCAAGCCGCCACGACCCTACGTGCGCGCCACCGGCGAAGCCACGGTTTCGGTACGGCCCGACCAGGCGCAGATTGACATCGGCGTCGTCACCGAGGCGGCCACCGCGCAGGCCGCCGGGGCGCAAAACGCCACGAGACTGGAAGCAGTGCTGGCCGAGCTCCGCAAGGCGCTGGGGGCCGGCGCGGAGATCAAGAGCTCCGGCTACTCGCTGAACCCGAACCGCCGCTACCCGAAGGACGGCGGGCAGCCGGTGATCGTGGGCTACACCGCCACCAACGTCGTCCAGGTAAAGACGAAAGACCTGGCGGGCGTGGGCAAGGTGATCGACCTGGCCACCCAGTCCGGCGCCAACGCCATCCACGGTCTGTACTTCACTCTCAAAGATGAGCAGGCGGCCCGGGCCAAGGCGCTGGGCGAAGCGACGCTCAAGGCCCGGTCCCAGGCCGAGGCAATGGCGGCGGCCCTCGGCCTGAAGATCCTGCGGGTGATCTCGATCGAGCAGGGCGAGCCGATGATGATCCGCCCGCTGCGTGAGATGCCGATGGCCCGGATGGCCGAGGCGATGGCTGCACCCACTCCTGTGGAGCCGGGCACGATCGACGTGCGCGCCACCGTGACGGTGACGGCCGAGCTGGGACCGTAACGCAACCGCTCCCTGCGGTCGCGGCTCGGTAACGCGCTACCGCCGCGCCTTGTCCAGGTTGGCGCCGATGGCGTTCCAGTCGAGGTTCTTGAAGAAGGTGTCGATGTAACTGGCGCGGGCGGTGCCGTAATCCAGGTAGTAGGCGTGCTCGTAAACGTCCAGCGCGACGACCGGCACGGCGTTCCACACCGGGAAGGTGTTCTGCGCGTCGCCGGCGTAGTTGAACAGGTAGCCCCAGTCGCGGTCGAAAGCGGTCCAGGCCCAGCCGCGCGAGGCCATGCCGGTGGCCTTGAGGTCGGCTCGCCAGGCTTCTACCGAACCGAAGTCCCGCTCCAGGAGCTTGCGGATGTCGGGAGTCGGGTCGCCGCCGCTGCCGCCCAGGTGGCCGAAATACAGCTCGTGGTTCTTGACGCCGCCGATGGCGAAGGTCAGGTCAACCTTGAGCGAGCGCAGGTCGCTGAAGGTCTGGTTGGCGGAGGCCCGGTCGGCCGTCTCCAGCTTGGCCATGATCTCGTTGTATTTGTTAACGTAGCCCTGGTACAGCTTGTAGTGCTCCGTCATCGTCTTGGCGGAGATCCCGTCCAGGTCGCGCATGATCGCGTCGAACTTCTTGGCTTCGATCTTGTGTGGCATCCAGTATTCTCCAAAAGATTGGATGCTTCCCAGCGGCGCTAGGATGCGCCGGCCCGCTCGAAAGCAGCGGCGAGGCGGAACATGCCCGCCTCGTTGAAGTGGTTGGCCAGAATCTGCATCCCCACCGGCAGCCCTGCGGCCGTGCGGCCGCAGGGCACGCTCATGCACGGGATGCCGGCCAACGAGCCGGTAATGGTGTAGATGTCGGACAGATACATCGCCAGCGGGTCGTCCACCTTCTCGCCCAAGCGGAAGGCGGGAAACGGCGAGACCGGGGTGACGATCGCATCCACCTCGCGGAAGGCCTCCGAGAAATCGCGCGCGATCAGGGTGCGGGCCTTCTGCGCCTTCAGGTAATACGCGTCGTAGTAGCCGGCGCTGAGCACATAGGTCCCCAGCATGATCCGGCGCTTGCATTCGGCCCCGAAACCCCCGCCGCGGGTGCGGCGGTACATGTCGCTCAGGGTCGCGGCGCCGCTGGAGCGGATGGTGTAGCGCACGCCGTCATAACGGGCCAGGTTGGAGCTGGCTTCGGCGGTGCAGATGATGTAGTAGCAGGCGATGGCGTAGTCGGTGTGCGGCAGGCTGATCTCGCGCACCTCGCAGCCGAGGTTCTTCAGGACTTCGACGCCGGCGATGACGACGTCCCCGGTCTCGCTGGCCAGGCCCTTGAAGTACTCGCGCGGCAGCCCGATCCGCAAGCCGCGCACGTCGCCCTCCATCGCCGCCAGGTAGTCGGGCACGGGCGCGAAGGCCGAGGTGGAGTCGAGCGGATCGCGGCCGGCGATGACGCCGAGCAGGAGGGCGGCGTCGCGCACGTTGCGCGCGAGCGGCCCGATGTGATCGAGCGAGCTGGCGAAGGCCACCAGCCCGTAGCGCGAGACGCGGCCATAGGTCGGGGTCACGCCCACCACGCCGCAGAAGCTGGCCGGCTGGCGGATGGAGCCGCCGGTGTCCGAGCCCAGCGCCGCCACCGCCGTGCCCTGGGCGACAGCCGCCGCCGAGCCGCCGCTGGAGCCGCCCGGCACGCGGTCCAGTGCCGCCGGGTTGCGCACCGGACCGAAGGCCGAGTTCTCGTTGGAGGATCCCATCGCGAACTCGTCGCAGTTGGTCTTGCCCAGGATGACGCCGCCGGCTTCTTCCAGGCGGATGACCGCGGTGGCGTCGTAGGGCGGAACATAATGTTCCAGCAGGCGTGAGCCGCAGGTGCTGCGCACGCCGTTGGTGAGGATGACGTCCTTGACGGCCACCGGCACGCCGGCCAGCGGACCCGGATCTTCGCCCGCCGCCAGCCGCTCATCAACGCGACGGGCCGCCGCCAGCGCCCGGTCCGGGCAGAAATGCAGGTAGGCGTTGGTCCGCGGGTTTTCCACCTCGGCGAAACGCAGCGCCTCGGTGGCCAGCTCGACAGCCGAGAAGCGGCGCGACCGCAGCCCGTGGCGGACCTGATCTGCGGTGAGCGAGGCGATCTCCATGCCGGTTCAGCGCTCGATCACTTTCGGAACCTTGTAATGGCCCGCGCCTGCCAGCGGGGCGTTGGCCAGCGCCGTCTCGCTGCCCAGGCCCGGCCGCTCGCAGTCCTCGCGCAGGGTGGCCGCCTCGCCGGCCTCGTAGAGGACCTGCGCCATCGGCTCGACTGCGGCCGTGTCCAGCTCGTTCAGCTTGTCCATGTAAGTGAGGATCTCGCCCAGCTCGGCGCAGAACCTGGCGGTCTCCTCCTCGCTCAGGTGGAGATTGGCCAGCTCGGCTACGTAGCGCACTTCCGCTTCGGTGATCTTCACGCCCCCGACCTCTTCCGTGACGACTTGTAGAGATGACGGAAGACGGGATCGGCGATCTGGTCGGCTTCGTCGGACGCGCCCTGGCGCGCGGCGGCAAGCTGCGGTGGGAGCCGCGGGATCCGCAGGCGGAACTCGAGGCTGGCCACGGCTTCCGGCCTGACGATGTCTCGCAAGCTCTTGAGGATCTGCCCCGCCAGCGTGATCAGGTGGCCCTGCCAGATCTCGTCGTCCACTTCCACGCGCAAACGGCCGCCGGCCAGGGAGACGGCCCGCGTGTGCGCCGCGATCTTCTTGCCCACCGCCAGCGGCCAGGCGGCGCGCACCAGGTCCTCTTGCGGCGGACCGCCGCCGGAGAATTTCATCCTCGCAACCAGTTTTCCGGCCCGCTCCATGACGCTGGACTATTCTACCATCCAAGGTATGTTGATTCTCGCTTCCCGTTCGCCGCGCCGGCAAGAGATTCTTCGCCGCGCCGGGATCGCCTTCGAGGTTCGCCCAGCCGACATCGATGAGACCTGGCTGCCGGGTGAGGATCCCCGCACGCACGTGGAGCGGCTGGCGCGGGCCAAGGCCGAGGCTGTCGTGGGCGACACGGTCTTAGGGGCGGATACCGTGGTGGTCGTCGATGACCAGATTTTTGGCAAGCCCGCTGATGCCGAGGACGCCGCCCGCATGCTGCGCCTTCTCTCGGGTCGCGAGCACGCGGTGATGACCGGCATCTGTCTGAAGCGAGGCGCGCAGTGCGCCGTACACACCGAAACCACACGCGTGCGTTTCGTTCCGCTGTCGGAAGAGGAGATCCAGAACTACGTCGCCAGCGGCGAGCCGATGGACAAAGCCGGCGCCTACGCGGTGCAGGGGCTGGCCTCGAAGTTCATCGACCGCATCGAGGGTTGCTACTTCAACGTGGTCGGCCTCCCGGTCTCGACTGTCTACCGCCTAATTCGGTGACAGGCTACACAACCTCGAAATTAATCTTCGGCGGGTGACATGAATTTCGAGGTTGTGTAGCCTGTCACCGAAATTCACACCTGGGAGCGGGTCGCACAGGTGAGCCACGGCGCTGCAATGAGTTAGCGGTGGCAAGCGAGTTGCTACGTCCACTGGCGTATGAGGTACGTGTGGTTGGTGACGCTGCTGGGAACGCTGGGTTGGGCGCAGGAAAACGTCAACTCCCGCTACACGGTGGAAAGCGTCGAGATCTCCGGCGTCCCGGAGACAAGGCTCAGCAAGGGACTGCGCGCCCGGATGCAGGAGCTGATCGGGCAGAAGTTCAGCCAACAGAAGGTCAGTGAGCTGGCGCGGAGTATTCGCAAGGAGCTTCCCGGGCGCAGCGTTAGCCAGAAGATCGCTCGCGGGCTCCAGCTCGACCACGTCAAGGTGATCTTCGAAAGCCGCCGCCACCGCCGCGAACATTTCGACTTCGATACCCTCCGCGCGCTCTATCACTCCAGACAGGGCTGGAGCGGCGATCTCAGTGCCGGCTTCCGGATCGAAAGCAGCGTCTTCCGCTTCGGCATCGTCAGCGACGCCGACCCGCTGGTGGAGCGGTACGCGGGCGTCAAAGCCGGCTACGAAAAGCGCGGCATTGGCACCGACCGCCTGCGGCTCGCCTTCCAGTTCGAGAGCTACCACCAGATGTGGAACCGCACGACATTGTCTTCGCCGGATCCCGGCATCTACCGCACTCGCCAGAACTTCCAGCCACAGCTTACCGTGCTGCCCGCCCGCGGGCTGCGGCTCAGCTTCGGCGCCAGCTTCCAGCGGTTTCAGACTCAGTTCCCGGCCGCGCGCACCGAGGCCTCCAACGCTGCGATCGGTACTCTGCGCTATGATCGGTCGTTGGAGGATTCGGCCTCGAATACGCACCGGTTCGAGGCAGGTTACAGCCTGCGCGCGGCCACCAGGACTCTCGACAGCGACTTCGTCTACGCCCGCCACACCGGGGACTTCCGCTACACGCTCTCCCACCACCGCAACCGCCTCATCGCGCACGTGACGGGCGGAGTGATGAACGGGCGGGCGCCGCTGTTCGAGCGGTTCGTCCTCGGCAACAGCACCACCTTACGCGGCTGGAACAAGTTCGACGTGGCCCCGCTCGGGGGCGACCGCGTCGCCCACGGCGCCCTCGAATATGGCTACGGCGACTTCCGCCTCTTTTACGACACCGGCGCGGTGTGGACCCACGGGCAGCAACCCGAGGCGAAGCATTCCATCGGTCTGGGCTTCCGCATGCGGGAGTTCTTCCTGGCGGTCGCCTTTCCGGTCAGAGCCGGCCGGGCGGAACCCATCTTCATGACGGGTGTGAACTTCTGATGAGCACACAGCCGCGGGGCCTGCCGGTGCTGGCGGTCCTCTCTGCCCTGCCGCTCTGGCCTCAGCCGCTCGGCGTGCGCCTGGAGGCAAACCAACTCCGCGTCTCGGCGCCGCAGCTCGGCGTTCTCAGCGGCCTGCCGTTGGAGCGGCTGCGCAACGGCGCGCCAGTGCCCTTCGCCTTTAAGTTGACCCTCTCAACGGACCGTCACGCCACCACCCTGCTGCGCGACCTCAAGCGCTTCGTCTTCAGCTACGATTTGTGGGAGGAGAAGTTTTCGGTGGTGAAGCTGGGCCATCCGCGGCGCTCGGCGTCGCATATGGCGACCACGGCCGCGGAAGCCTGGTGCGTGGACGACATGGCGCTGGCAACGGCGGGCCTCGCACAGGACAGGCCCTTCTGGGCGAGGCTGGAAGTGCGGCTGGAGAACCTGCGGGAGGAGGCGGCCGAGGAGGAGTCGGGCGTCAGCCTGACGCGGCTGATTGAGCTGTTCGGCCGTCGCGCCGAGACCAGGCGGTCGTCCTGGCTCTTCGAGGCCGGGCCGCTGCGGCTGGCCGATCTGAACAACTCCCCAGCGCGGGCGCCGGGGCCGAGGTGAATCGGCTCTCGCGCAGGCTTGTTCTGCTGTTTGTCGTGGCCACGGTGGCGCCGCTGGCGGTGACCATTTGGCTGGCCACGTCCCTGCTGGAGCGCAGCCTCAGCTACTCGTACGTCGGCCGGCTGGACGAGCTTTCCCGAGCGCTGGAAAAAACCGGCCGCGAGTTCTACCGGCAGTCGTGCGAAGCGTTGAAGGAGCAGGCGCTGGCCGGCCGCAACAAACCCATCCGCTACACCCGCACCGCTTCCCCGCCCTGGCCGGCCGCCATCCAGGAATTCTGGGAGAGCGGCGAATCCGAGCGCTTCCGCCTGGCCGGGGAGGATGCCGATCGGCTCGAGTACCTGGTCCGGCGCACGAACGAGGTGTGGAGCTACTCGCGCGAGCTCGGCCTGAGCATGGCCGGCCTCGCCGACCACTACCGCCAGGCGCGCCAGTTCACCGCGACGTTGGAGAAACGCGATCTGCGGCGCGGCTTCGTCTACACGTTCCTGGTGCTGGCAGCCGGCGCCTGGCTGGTCTCGCTCGGGCTGCTGGTGTTGGTGGCGCACCGCATCAGCCGGCCGATTCAGCAACTGACCGTGGGCCTTTCGGAACTGGCCGCGGGCCGCTTGAGCACGCGCCTGGAGACGGAGCGCAACGACGAGGTTGGCCGCGCCATCCGCGCCTTCAACTTCACCGCCGAGCAGCTTCAGCAGAGCCGCGACCGCCTGGTGTACTTCACCCAACTCGCGAGCTGGCAGATGCTGGCCCGCAAGATGGCCCACGAAGTCAAGAACTCGCTCACCCCGATTCGGCTGACGATGGAAGAGATGCTGGCGCGCCGGCAGCAGGCCGACCGCGCTTTCCTCGAGCAGGCGGCCCAGGTGGTGGCAGAGGAGATCGAGAGCCTGGAGCGCCGCGTGCGCGCCTTCTCGGAATTCGCCGCCGAGCCGGCTTTGCGCCCGGCGCCACTCGATGTCAACGCAGCCGTCGAAGAGCGGGTCGCGTTCCTCCGAACCGCCCATCCCGAAGTGCGCTATACGACGCGGCTCGATGCGGGCCGGCCGCGCGCCGTCGCCGACGAGGACCTGCTGAAGGGCATCCTCACCAACCTCCTGGAGAACGCCGCCGAGGCCGTCGGGCCCGGCGGCGTCGTGCTGAGCCTGACCGCGGTGGCCGGCGGGCAAGCGTTGATCGAGGTGCACGATTCCGGCCCGGGCCTGAGCGAGGAAGCGCGGCGAACGCTGTTCGAGCCGACCATCTCCTTCAAGAAGCGCGGCATGGGGCTGGGCCTCTCCATCACCCGCAAGAACGCGCTGCTCTCCGGTGGTGATATCTTGCTGGTGAAGGGAGAACTCGGCGGCGCCGGCTTCCGGGTGGCGCTGCCATTACACGCCGTTTGAGCCGCGTCCTCATTGTAGACGACGAGGAGAACATCGGCCGCTCGCTGCGCTGGATACTGGAGGGCGAGGGCTACGGCGTCGAGGTCTGCCATTCGGCGACCGCCTTCCGCGCGCACCCCGAGGCGCGCCGCGCTGACGCCTACCTGCTCGATGTTCGCCTGCCCGACGCCAGCGGCATCGACCTGCTCCGCTGGCTGCGCCAGAACGACAGCCGCGCCCCGGTCATCATGATCTCCGGGCACGCCACCATCGCCGACGCGGTCGAGGCGACGCGCGCCGGGGCCTTCGACTTCCTCGAGAAGCCGCTCAGCCGCGACCGCGTGCTGGTGGCCCTCAAGAACGCGATCGAGCAGGCCAGCCTGCGGGCGGAGAACGAGCGCCTGCGCGAGATGGTCGGCGAGGGGCCGAAGATGATCGGCTCCAGCCCCGCCTTCCTGCGCGTGCTGGAGCAGGCCACCATGGTGGCCCGTTCCGACGCCCGCGCGCTGCTGATCGGCGAATCCGGCACCGGCAAGGAGTTGCTGGCGGCCCACATCCACCGGGCCAGCCCGTTCGCCGCCGGGCCGTTCGTCAAGGTGAACTGCGCGGCCATTCCCTCGGAGCTGCTCGAAAGCGAGCTGTTCGGCCACGAGAAGGGCGCCTTCACCGGCGCTTCCGCTGCGCGGCGCGGCAAGTTCGAGCTGGCCGAGGGCGGGACTATCTTCCTGGACGAGGTCGGCGACCTGCACGAGACCGCCCAGGCCAAACTGCTGCGCGTGCTCGAGCAGGGCGAGTTCCAGCGCCTGGGCGGCGAGGAAACGTTGCGCGCGTCGGTGCGGGTGGTCTCGGCCACCAACCGCGACCTGGCGGCGCTGGTGGCGCAGAAGCGTTTCCGTGAGGATCTCTATTACCGCCTGTGCGTGGTGCCGATTCGCGTGCCGGCGTTGCGCGAGCGGCCCTCGGACGTGCGCCCACTGGCCGACTACTTCCTCGAAGATTTCTGCCGGCGCAATAACTTCAAGCGCCGCACGATCACCGCCGGCGTTTTCCCGGTACTGGAGAAATGGCTGTGGCCGGGCAATGTCCGCGAGTTGAAGAACATCGTCGAGCGCATGGCGATCCTGACGGCGGACGAGCAGCTTACGGTGGAGTCCATTCCGCTCGAAATCCGCCTGCCGCGCGAGTCCGGCCCGCGCTCGACGTTACAGGAAGCGCGCGAGCAGGCCGAGCGCGAGCTGCTGCGCCGGGCGCTGGAGGAGGCCAACTGGAACATCTCCTCGGCCGCCCGCGCACTGGGCATGGAGCGCACCAACCTCCACAAGCGCATCCGGGCGTTGGGCCTGAGCCGGGGGGCGAGCTGAGCGCGGGTGGTGGAAGCGCTACGCGCCCAGCAGATCGTACACCGGCGGCTTCGGCGCCCAGCGTACGAAGGCCTCGGCGTACTGGCGGCCGCACTCGATGCCGCGCCAGCGGTTGCAGGTCGTGTAATCGGGAACCAGCCGCGGTTGTGCGGCCAGCGTCTTCAGCGCCTCCACCTTGCGCTCGAAGACCTCGGTGATGTCCACGTAGTGATCGGGCACAAACCCCACCCGCGAGGCCGTTCCGATGTTCGGTTCGAAGAAGCGGATGTCCCAGGAGACACGGGCCATCTGCGCGGCATCAATGACGCTGCGGGACGTCCGCCAGTGCGTCGGGTAGGTGAGCTCGTCCTTCCAGTGCGTCAGGATCAGGTTGGGCTTGAAGTCCGCCATTTCCTGCGCCAGCATCTCCATGCGCTCGGGCGTCATGCGCAGCGGGCCGTCGCCAAAGCCGAACATCTTCCCCTCGGCGCCGATGACTTCGGCGCAGGCGAACGCCTCTTTCTCGCGGATGCGGCGCACCTCGGCCACCGATATGCCCGGGCGCTGCTGGATCAGGAAGGCGCTTTCGTCAGACTCGCCCTGGGTGAGCCAGATGACCTTCACCTTCGAGCCGGCCCGAACGTGCTTGATGAGCGTTCCGCCGGCCCGCGAGCAGAAATCGGCCGGGTGCGCACTGACGGCCAGAATCCTCGGCGCGGGGCGTGCAGGCTGCATCTCCGCTTCAGTGCCTGTCCAGGCTTCGGCCGCCGGCGCGCCCGCGCTGAACGATGCCGCGGCCACAAACTCGCGACGCTTCATTCGCTTTCCCTCCAACCGGACATCACCTCACGATGCCGTGGGCGCTGTCAACC
>JBBTDS010000437.1:0-2822 GCA_038060875.1 Acidobacteriota bacterium
CAACGATATAAAGGAAAATTACGAAACGAACCCAACTCCGCCGCCAGCCCCCGATCCCGTCCCCGGCTCAGGCCCCCGCCACCCCTGCCTTGCCGATGACCGCCGTCAGGTGCGCCGGGCTGCGGGCGGCCTGCCCGCCGTCCCCGCAGGCGCAGCCCACCGGCGTGCCGGTCACCTTCCCGCGCTCGGCCTCCGAGTTGACCCGCAGCGGCGGCTCAGACGCTGGCGAACTGCGTCGCGGGCGCGCTCAGCCCGCCTCGGATCGCCGCCGGAGATGGTTCCGAACGTCCTCGCCGCGGCCGCATGCAGCCGCGCCTGTTCGTCATCCTTCGAGGTAGGCTCCTTGCGGCGGGGATGTTGCGTTCGCTCGGGCATCACTTCACTCTTAGCACGTCCGCGTCGCGGTAGCGCAGAACAACGAGGAAATGTGTTACTGTCCCGGTTTAATCTTCTCCCAGGCGCCGCGCTGGGCGGAGCGCAGCACGGCGGCGGTGACGTAGTCGGTGGCCAGGGCGTCGCGGAAGGTCGGCGGCGCCGGGTTGCCCTCGCTCAAACCCTTGAAAAAGTCCGCCGCCTGGTGGACGAAGGTGTGCTCGTAGCCAATCTGCAAGCCGGGCACCCACCAGTTCTTCATGTAAGGGTGATCGCCGTCGGTGACGTGGATCGATCGCCAGCCGCGCAGAATGCCCTGGTCGCGGTGGTCGAAGTACTGGAGGCGATGCAGATCGTGCAGGTCCCAGAAGATGGAGGCATGCTCGCCGTTGATCTCCAGGGTGTAGAGCGCCTTGTGGCCGCGGGCGTAGCGGGTGGCCTCGAAGGTGGCCAGCGAGCCGTTGCTGAACCGGGCCAGGAAAGCGCTGGCGTCGTCGATGCCAACCTTCTCCACCTTGCCGGTGAGCACGTGCTTGCGCTCCTTGATGAACGTCTCGGTCATGGCCGTCACCTGGTCGATGGGGCCGTTGAGCCACATGGCCGTGTCGATGCAGTGGGCGAGCAGGTCGCCGGTGACGCCGCTGCCGGCCACGCTGACGTCGAGGCGCCAAAGGCCCACGCCGCCCTGCGGGAGGTCCTTGGAGATGGTCCAGTCCTGGAGGAACTTAGCCCGGTAGTGGAAAATGTGGCCGAGCCGCCCTTCGTCGATCAACTGTTTGGCCAGGGTGACGGCGGGGACGCGCCGGTAGTTGTACCACACCATGCTGGGCACGCCGGCCTTCTCTACCGCCGCCACCATGCGCTCGCCTTCGGCCGGGTTCATCGACAGCGGCTTCTCGCAGGTGACCATCTTGCCCGCTTCGGCGGCGGCGATGGCGAACTGGGCGTGCGTGTTGTTGGGGGTGGCGATGTCGATCAGGTCAATGTCCTGGCGTTCGACCAGCCGGCCGAAGTCGGTCTCGAAGGACTCGTACCCCCACTGTTGGGCGAAAGCCTGGGCTTTGCCGGCCTCGCAGTCGCAGATGGCTTTGAGAACCGGCTGGCAGTCGAGGTCGAAGAAATGGCTGACCTTGCCCCAGGCGTTGGAGTGCGTGCGGCCCATGAAGCCGCAACCGACTACGCCGATGTTAAGTTTTTTCATTGGTGTCTCCTCCGCTCCCTTACGGTCGCGGCTCTGTTTCGTTCCAGCCGTGGGCGGCGCGCACGGCGACCATGGCCGCCAGGATGTCGTTCCAGGTCTGGGGCCGCATCATGACCTCGTTGGGAAACATGCAGCCGTCCCAACAGATGTGGCGGAGCGCCTTGGTAGGTTGGCCGCTCTGGTCGCGCAGCCAGTGGCCGGCGGCGCGCACGATATCGAGGCGGCCGTCGGAATCGTTCACCAGGCAATGGCGGCCGGTCTTGTCGTGCGACCCGGATCCCTTCACCGTGCCGTCGTTCTGGGCGACGTGGAGGTCGATGGTCCAGGGGCGGAGAGCGGCGGTGAGGATGCGGAGCGCCTCATCGAGCCGTTCGGACTGACCCCACTCAAAGTCGGGTGGCAGGATGCGGTCGTCGGGGGCGTTGTAACCGAGGGTGAACAGCAGGGTGTGGGCCATGTCGGCCTGGAAGCCGAGCGTTTTCGGGCGGCCCACCGTTTCCAGCAGTTGCACCATCCTGCGCCAGCTATGCATGCCGCCCCAGCAGATCTCGCCCTCGGCCGCCAGCCGCTCGCCGTGGTCGTCGGCCACGTCGCAGGCCTCGCGGAAGGTCTGGGCGATCAGACGGGTGTTGCCCTCGGGATCCTTGAGCCATTCGGAGACGCTGGCGGAGGAGTCGATGCGCACCACTCCGTAGGGGCGGAGGCCGAGGTCGCGAAACTTGCGCGCGATGCGGCAGCCCTTGCGCACCTGTCCGACGAAGCGCTGGCGCTCCTCGGCGCTGCCCATCGCCGATCCGCCGCCGGTGGGCGGCCAAACGGGCGCCACCACCGAGCCGACCACCAGGTTGCGGGCGCGGATGCGGTCGGCCAGGCGCTTGAGGTCGTCGTCGGTGGAGTCGATCGGGATGTGCGGATCGTAGAGGAAGATGTCCACCCCTTCGAACTTCGCGCCGTTCACCTGGGCGGCGGCGGTAAGGTCCAGCATCGTTTCCAGGTCGATGGGGGGTTCGCTGTCGGGCCCCTTGCCGACAAGCCCCGGCCACATGGCGTTGTGCAGTTTGGGATAGTTGTTGGATTGGTGCACAGTCATATCTTCCGTATTGTGCCGCAACGACCGGAGTTTTGCCACAACCGGCCGGGGGGTTGCCACGTGCGGGGGTGGGGTGTATATTCAGTGACCGGAGGGAGTTTACCATGCGGCGAGCCATCGTGGCGCTTCTGTTCTTTGTGTCTCTGGCTTCGGCCCAGG
>JBBTDS010000438.1:0-7099 GCA_038060875.1 Acidobacteriota bacterium
CCAGCTTCAGCTCCTTGATCGCCGCGCCGGCGCCGCTTAAGTTGGCCAGGCGCATCTCGGAGTACTTGCGCGAGAGCAGCACGCCGTCGGCGCCGGCTTTGAAGGCGGCCAGCACCGCGTCCCTGGTCCCCTGGGGCGTGCTCTTGCTGTGGTTCTGGTCGGTGGGGATGTCGATGTCGATGCCCGGCCAGATCAGCGTCTTCGTGCCGGCGGCGCCGTCCACCGCGCGCTTGGTTTCGCGGTGGACGTAGTCGGCCGAAAGGCCGGTGAAGGGGATCTGGCTGAGCCCGCGCTCCTGGTAGTTCATGACGCGGTACTCGAAAGCCAGGATCTCCTCCTGGGGCAGGTCGCCGAAGATGTTGCCGGCGACGCTGGCGATGTAACTGGCCATCCGCGGGCCGCCGCAGTTGTGGTACATGACCATCTTCAGAAAGTCGGAGTATTTCGACAGCTCCTGTAAGTCCTGCTCGGCGCGGTAGAGCGGGCTGAAGGAGTTGTTGTGCCAGATGTGCCAGCCGATGCCGAGGTTGGGCTTGATGGATTTCGCCATCTTGTACATGGCGTCGTAGGTCTCCCTCAGGCTGTCGGTCCAGAACATCTCCCAGGCCAGGATTTCCGGGTAGCGCAGCAGGATGCGCCAGAAAGTGACGTAGTAGCCGTCCACCGGGCGACGGCCGGCGCGGCTGTCGCGCAGGAATTTCTCCAGCGCGGTGAAGCCTTCCTTGACGCGGGCGAAGTTGATGCCGCGCTCCCTGGCCTTGCGCTCGCAGAACTGGCAGAAGCAGGTGACGCGGCCGGGGTCGCGCCCGCCGCCGCCGTGGCTGGCGCCCAGCGCGTTGCCCAGGGCGCCCATGCGCTCCGAGCCCCACATCAGCCCGTCCACGTCGTAAGAGCGCGCGTAGTCTTCGACAATCGCCAGCCAGAAGTTGCGCACGTCGGGATTGTTGAAGCACAGGGTGGTGGCGTTGCGGCCGTGGAGATCGCGCTCCTGGCATTTCTCGATGCCGGGCAGGTCCTTGCGCCAGACGTCCTCGAACCAGCAGATGAGCTTCATGCCGCGCTTGCGGGCCGCGGGCAGCACGGCGGCGATGATGTCCAGGTCGCCGTGGTCGGGGGCGCGCAGGTTGTTGAGCACCGTGTCCTTGTAATACTCACGGTGCACGGTGGCGTAGTTGCCGCCGTGGTAGTTGAGGTCGTACTCCTGCTTGCCGTGGTCGGGCAGCGGCTGGCCGGGCACCTGGCGGCCGGCGATGCCGCGGCCGTACGTGAAGGTCGCCAGGAAAAGCGTGTTGATCGAGGCGCGCTGCTGGAGAATGTCCAGCACCTGCTCGACCCCTTCGTCCACGAACGAGATGGCGCCGACCTGGATGCCGATCATCGGCTTCATGCCGAAGCTGAACTTGGCGGCGGGCTGCGCGCTCAGATGCCTGGCCGCGGCCAGGCCGGCGGCCGACTTCATGAAATCACGGCGGTTGTGTTGTTCTGCCAAACTGTCCTCCTTATCGTCCGATTCTACTCCAGCACGATCACGGCCAGCCGCTCCAGCCGGTCCACGACCACCTCAGTGAGGGCGCCGCGGTGGGCGGTCTTGAGCGGGGTGGGGGCGGCGCCGGGCTGGCTGAGCGTCGCCTTGCCGAACAGGCCATCCACCCGGACCAGGAACTCACGGTCGCGCGTCGAACCGTAGCTGATCAGCGTTACCACCGCCCGCGCTCCGCCCGGCTCACCGGCAACGAGGCCGAGGACCGCACCGGCGTTGACCAGGCGCAGGTCGCGCGTGCGGACGCCCACGGCGTCGATGACGTCAAGGGCGAACTCGCCGGGGTCGGAGACCGGCTCGCGGTAGGCGATGACGCGGCCGCGGCCGAGCGCATACCAGTCGCGGTCTAAGTCGGTGCGGGTCTTGCGCATGCCGGAGACAAGCCACCAGCTTGGAGCCGCCCCGGCCGCGGGCACGGTCATGAGGAGGCCGCCGGCGCGGGCGTAATCCAGCAGCTTTTGCCGGACGTCCACGGTGGGCGTCAGATCGGCCGCCACCACCGCCCGCCAGCGGGCCGGATCGAGCGCGGGAACCGCACGCACCGGCAGTATCACCGGACACACGTGGCGGCGGTACATCAGATTCAGCAGCTCCGCCGCCTGCTCGACGCTCTCGGCAAGGAAGGCCACGCGGGCGCGGTTTGGCTGGCGGAAAACCGCGGCCTGCTCGCGGAGGAAGCGCACCGTCTGTCCCAGCGATCGCCAGGCGGCTCGGGCCCGCGGCTGGCCCTCGAGGAGCGCCGCGAAGTACGCGTCGTCCAGCGAAAGAAGAAAACTCCCACCAGCGGCGACCGCCTCGGCCAGCGCGGCTTCGAGCGTGCCGTAGGGGACCATCCGGTCCTGGGAAACGCCGGCCGCGGCGTCCGGCCTGTAGCCGAGCAGCGCGGGGCGCCGCGGGAACATCGCGCGCAGGTAGGCCACCAGATAGGCGTTGGCGTCGATCCAGGGTTCGCGCGTGGCGCTGGCTAGGAAGACGTCGGGGTCGCGGTCGGTCGGCTCGCTGCGGATGCCCGGCCACTGCCCCGCTTTGAGCACGGCGTGGGCGGGGGCTACGTCCCAGGCAATCTGCTGATAGGTCAGGAACACCAGCAGGCTCAGGTCGCGGTGGCGGTCGATGAAGGCGCGCAGCGAGGCCTGGTCGCGGGCTTCGATGGCCAGGCCGGCGAAACCCGCCGCGCGGGCGCTCTCGGCAGCGTCCGGCGCCGCGCTCAGATCGGCCACCGGCATGATGCCCACCGCACGGCACGCGCGGGCGAATTCAGCCGTGCCAGCCTCGCCCGGCCAGGGAAGCAGCACCACATTGACACCGGCTTCCTGGAGCAGCGCGAGGCTGCCGGCGTCGAATCCCCGCCCCGACGGCCCGCGAGACCACCGCGCGATGATGTCCCGCGAGGGATCGACTGGGTTCTTCATGTTTGTTGCTCGAGGCGGGCTTCCGCCGCCAGTTGCGCCTGCATGCGGGCCGCGTCGCGCCGCACGAATAGCAGGATGCCGGCCAGCAACGCCACCGCGGCCAGCAGGTACACCAGCGCGGACGAGGCGATCGCCGTGCCCAGGCCCAGGCGCGGCGCCAGCCAGCCGATCACCACCGGGGCCGTGCCTCCGCCGCCCAGCCAGCCCACCATGTTCATGAAGCCGGCGGCCGTGCCGCGCGCCTCCGGCCGGATGACGTCGTAGACCGAGGCGAAGATATTGGCGTCGTAGAAGCCCTTGCAGAATCCCCAGCCGATCAGCGCCACCACCAGCCAGCTCAGGGAGCCGGTCGTGCCGCACAGCATCACAAACGGCGCCCCGGCCAGCACCGCCGCCGCCTGAACGATCATGCGGCCGCCGGCAAATCGCCGGCGGAGCGCGTCGGCTGCCCAGCCGCCGAGGGGGGCGCCCGCCATGCTGGCGAGCTGAAGAAACAGCGTCGCCATCAGGCCGGCCATCGCCAGGCTGAGGTGGAACTTGTCGTAGAGGAACTTCGGCATCCAGGACAGCATCACGGCGGCGACGAAGTTAGCGCACAGGAAGGCGCACAGCAGCGTGAGCACCGTCGGCGTGCCCCAGATCACTTTGAGAAACGCGGGCACCGTCATCTGCGCCCTGACCCGGCCGGTGGCGGCGCCGATATCCCTCAGGTCGGCCGCGCCCCTTTCCGGCTCGATCAGGAAGCGGCGCAGCACGAACCCAAGCAGAATGCCCAGCCCGCCGAAAACGATAAACGACCACCGCCAGCCGTAGTGCTGCCCGATCAGGCCGGCGAAGAAGCCGCCGCCGATGGTGCCGACGTAGACGCTGGTCTGGTGCAGGCCCATCGCCCGCGAGCGCGTCGCCTTGCCGTGATAGTCGCTCACCATCGACATCGAGGCCGGGTAGTAGAAGGTCTCGCCCAGCCCTTCGGCGGCGCGGAAGAACAGCAGGTGGCGGAAGTTGCGCGACAGCGCGGTGGCCACGCAGATCAGGCTCCAGATGTGCAGGCCGCCGAGAATGGCGCTCTTGCGCCGCACCCGGTCCACGATGTTGCCGGCCAGCGGCGCGCACAGGCCGTAGACCCAGGCGAACGAGGCGCCGAGCAGCCCCAATTGCACCGGGCCCAGCCCCATCTCCTTTTCCAGCAGCGGAAACACCGAGAAGATGGCCTGACGGTCGGCGTAGTTGAAGAACGAGATCCACCACAGCATCCCGACCAGGCGCCACTTGTAGTGGGGGCTCATCGGCCGCCATCCGCAACACCACCGCGCTGGCGCCCCCGCCCCCCGAGCTCCGTTCTGCGCGTGTTCATCAGTAGAGTGTGCGCTTCTTGGGATCGGTGATCAGCTTGCCGAGCGGGGCGAGCAACTGGCGCGCGCCGGCCACCATCAGGTTCAGGTCGGTGGTGGTCTGGAAGAACAGGAAGCCCTGATCGATGTGGCGCTTGATCTGCTCCGGGTTGGCGGCGGGCCGGCCGACGATCTTGTTGTGCCGCTTGGCGGCAGCCACCACTTGTTCGACGGCCTCGCGGTGCTTGGGGCCGTCCTGCTGCCCGCGCAGGCCGAGCGAATAGGACAAGTCGCTGGTGCCGATGAACAGCACGTCGAGACCGGGCGTGGCGGCGATGGCGTCGATGTTCTCCACCGCGCGGGCCTCCTCGATGATGGCTATCACCATCACGTTCTGATCGGCCGAGTCGGCGTAGCGATCCGGCTCCGGCCAGGTGAACATGGCCAGGCCGGGGCCCGAGCCGCGGCGGCCCGCCGGCGGATAGCGGCAAGCGCGCACCGCCTGCTCGGCCAGCTCCGGCGTGCTGGTGAACGGGAAGATGACGCCGTGCGCGCCGTTGTCAAGCACACGCTTGGCCGTCCACAGCTCGTTAACCGGCACGCGGGCGAACGGCACCGCTCGCAAGCCTCGCGTGGCCAGCACGATGTTCCGCAGTGTCTCCAGGGTGATGGGCGAGTGCTCCATCTCGATCCAGAGGAAATCAAAGCCGAGGCTGGCCGCCTGCGCGGCCACCTCGACCGACGCCGCGGTGATGGTCAGGCCGACCACCGGCTTGCCCTCGCGCAGCAGTTTCTTGACGGGGTTCTCCCAAGCTGGTTGTTCCATATAGAACAACGAGTTTACCCGATTCGGGCGCTGCCCGCCTTTGTGACGGGGCACCCGGCGAGCGAATATGATGTAGATTAGCCACTGGGCGATACGGAGGTCGAATGAACAAGGTCGTCCGCCCGCCAGCAACAAGGAGCGACATTGGCCCGAACATAGTGCGAGCGTGGTTCGATTCGGTCATTAATCCTCTTTTGCGGGCACTTGAGAGGGAGCGGGAACTGCTCAAGGAAGGGAATTGGACCTGGCGCTTCAGACCTTCAGCTTTGGAGTGGGTCCGCCCTGCCCAAGCGTATCTTGCCCCTGATGCCCGGGATAACCTGAAGCATTTCGTCGTCTTGAACCCCTTTGTCAAAGTGGTGATGGGCCGCCATGACCAGAAGGTCCCACTCTTGATGGAGGCGTGCCAGCGGTATCACCAAGCAGTCAGCGCGGACGAGAGTTTCCGCCGGCTGTACCGGAAGGCGACCTCACCCCAGTCGCTCGCTGAGATGGGCGTGGAGCGCCTGTCTGATCTGTTTGGGGCCTACCCCAGCGTGGATCACCTAGCATTGCTGGCCCAGTACGTGGTCAACAATACCGGCGAGTTGCCCGCGCATTATACACCGGCCCAACTCTGGAACAGGCACAGAGGTGAGTTTCTAGCCGTGCGGCAGCGACCAAAAGTCCGTCTCTACTACGGGTCCGCCACCAGCACCGGTCAAGCGTTGCTGCGCGAGGTGAATCGGCTGGTCGCCCTGCTGGAGCGGCGGAGGTTACATCTCTCTCTCGAGCACGATCAGCCCTATGCCGCGGCAAAGTAAGCCGGCGCGGCAACGAGAACAGCTTTGGCTCCCTCCGGGCCACAACTTTTCCAAGGCCGTTCTTGATGCCAGCCCGCTGTTCACCATGCTCACCGTGAGCTACGTACGGAAGTACGGGCGTGATCCCCTACTGCACAAGGCGCATCTCGGCATCGAGACCGACATTCAAGACGGGTATTTGTGGCTGCTCTCTCGCATACGGGCTGTGTTCAGCACCTCTCACGTCGTCGGAGAGCTTCAAGGTTTGCAGAACTCGAGGCTGCGACTTCGGGGACCAGATCTTGAGAACTTCTGGCTTCACACGGTGGATCTCCTCATGATGAAGAACTTCGACGAGGAGCTCATCCGTCTGCTCGACATGGGGCAGCGAGTACCCTCACGGATCGGAATCGGCAGGGTGGGCCCGACCGATATGGGCCTGATCGAACTGGCACTGCGGGAAGGCTGCGTCCTGTTCACTGACGACGAGGCAACACTCGCCCCGCTGGCGTTGCAACATGGTGTTGATTGCAGGCTCGTGAGGCCCATGGCCGAGAGCTTCCGTTAACGCCGCACCGCATTGCGTGACCGTTGCTACTTCCTGACCAGCTACTCCTCGGCCACCTGGCAGCCGCGGCCGTTGCCGCCCAGGCCCGCTTCCGCGTACCAGATCAGGCGCAGCTCGCCGCCGGCGGTGGCCGCCGGCGGGATGTCGAACTCCAGGGGCCGGAACGGGAACGGCTTGTCGATCCGGGAATCAGGTGCTGATCGCGGCCAGGGTCACCTCAGCTTCCACCAGCTTCATCAAGGAGTGGACGCGCTGGGGATTGAGCCGGAGTTCCGGGCGCAGGAGGACCTCGCGGTACTCGGCGAGCACAGGAGGGGAAGCGTAGAGCGACAGGAGGCGGTTGGCCACGAGTTCCACGACCTTGGCCTCGTTCCCCTGAAGGTTGATCGCGGCAGAGACAATGATGTTCGTGTCGAGGACAACCCGGATCATTGCCTGGGTCGTCTTGCGGGGCGCTCACCGCGCACTTCGGCGATGAGCTGGTTGATCTGACGCATGGTCAGTCTGTCCAGCCCCTTTTGCCTTGCGTCCCGCTGGACGGCGCGCAGCGCATCCAGCAGGACACGATTGGGGGACTTGCGCTCCACCGCGATCTTGGGGACCAGGGTGATCTTCCGCCCCTCCAGCTTCACATCCAGCA
>JBBTDS010000439.1:0-7328 GCA_038060875.1 Acidobacteriota bacterium
CGCATGAGACAAGAATCTTCGCGCCGTGCAAAGAAGCGGGGATTTAGTAGTACAGACCGTTTCCACATCATTGAGGTCGTCCTTTGGCAGGCTGGCCGAGCCAACCTCACCAATACAGTTTCACGCCCACCTGCATGTCGTGCGGGCCGTTGGCCTGGCTGCACACCAGGGTGTGCTGCGGGCCGGGGCAAGAGGCGAGCAGGAGTGTTGTCCTGCCGCCATGCATCCACATGGCGTATAGGTTAGCACCAGCGGGAGGGCCGATAGGCGCTACCTTAACAGTCTCGAGCGCCTGCACCGTCAGAGGGCCTCGCCCCTGGCAGCTTGGCCACGAAGCAGGAACGTTTTCGGACACGAGCCGTGGCCGCAGATCTTGAACGAGCCGAAGTCCTTATACCAATCACCCTCTGGCACATCCGGTCTCGACTCGATCCAGAGACGAAGTTGATTCAGGTCAGGGATACTGATTGCCCTCTCGCGCATTCGGTCGATCAAATGTCGCCGGATACCTGGGGACAGGTTGTCCCAACTCTCGATCTTGGGCATCAGTTGCCGAAGACCATGCGGCCCAGTTGATCGCCAAGACGCCTGACCTCCTTGGGGTCGGTCGCCCTCCGGAAGCGCTCTGCAAGTTCGAAGAACTCTTGCTGTTTTGACTTTTCCGCCTCGATCCCGCTCTCGATGAGCTCCACCAGCAACCGGTTGGCGCTGAGCCGCCGCCTTCTCGCAACGCTGCGAACCTGCGCCGCGACGCTTGCGGGAAGACTGACGCTTTGCCGCACGACTTTCTTCGCGGGTTTCATAGCACTATTATGCACCAAACTGGTGCATCAACCTTCGGCTCGGTGCGGTGCGCCGGCTGGCGTACGAAGCCCCCTATTGTGGGCCGGGCCGGCCTGGGCGCGCCTCACCAGTACAGCTTCATGCCCACTTGCATGTCGCGGGAACCGTTGGGCTGGCTGCGCGCCAGCCCGAAGCCGATGCTGTTGAGGTTCGAGTCCGGCGTGCTGAAGCGCACCCGGTTGAGCAGGTTGAACCCCTCCAGCCGTAAGTCCAGCCGCGCCTATTCGGTCACCTGGAAGGTCTTGCCGAGGGCGCGATCGCCAGCGGGGCGGCGCCGTTGTTGATCACGCCGTGCGCCTCGATCGTCCCGGTGGGCAGCGGCAGGGTCCCGATCTTGGCCGGCGCCAGCTCACAAAACTCCATCCAGTTCAGGTCGCTCAGTTCCCGGCTGGAAGGGGCCTGCTGCGCGGCGGCGCAACAGGCCAGCGGGAATCTCATCCACATCGAGTTCAGGACTATCTGGAATCGCTCCGGAAGACGCTCGCCGGGGAGTTTCGCAAAGCGCGCAACTGATTCACGCGCTCTTCTTTTTCTTCCAGCCCGGTCCCTTCACGAAACGTCCCGGTTTCGCCCCGGTGTGTTGGCCCTCCTTCAGCACCTGCACGCCGTTGACGAACACGTGCATCATGCCGGTGGCGTACTGGTGCGGCTTCTCAAACGTGGCGTGGTCCTGGATACTGGCGGGATCGAACACGACGACGTCCGCGAAGTAACCCGGCGTCAGCATTCCGCGGGCCTCCACCTTCAGCGTCTGTGCCGGCAACGCCGCCAGCCTGCGAATCGCCTCCGCCAGCGGAATCACTTTCTCGTCGCGCACGTACTTCCCGAGCAGCCTCGCAAAACTCCCGTAAGCGCGCGGGTGGACGCTGCTCTTGAGGAACAGGCCCTCCGGAGCGAGCGACGGCGAGTCCGAACAGAACGTGACCCAGGGCAGCGCGATCTTTCTTTTCAGGTGCTCTTCCGATTGCGTGAAATACACGGTTCCGATCCGGCTCTCGTCTTCCACGATCAGGTCCATCACCGTCTCTTCGGGCGGTTTGCCGCGCACCCGCGCCACTTCGCCGAGCGTCTTGCCGGTCAGCGGCTTGAGCTTCTCCGTGTTGAACTCGACCAGCAGGATGTTGTCCGGCGTTCCCGCGCCCAGGTACATGTTCTCCCACTCCTTGGAATCCTGCCGCATTTCGCGCGCAATCCGCCTGCGCGTGGCCGGATCCTTCAGGCGTTTCAGCATCGCCTCGAAGCCGCCGTCCTGCACCCAGGGCGGCATGCTCGCGGTCAGTCCGGTCGAGCCCGCTGGATAGGTGTACATGTCGGCGGTGATGGTGAGTCCGGAAGCGCGCGCCTGTTCCACCCGCTCGATCACCTTGTCGAGCAGCGGCCAGTTGGGCCTGCCCGACGCCTTCAGGTGGTAGATCTCCGACCGGATGTTCGCCTCGCGCGCGATTCTGAGCAGTTCCTCGGCGGCTTCCACGAGCTGCGACCCTTCACTTCGCAAGTGCGAGATGTAAAGCCCGTCGTAGCCGGCGACAACCTTGGCCAGCGCGATCAGTTCATCGGTCTTCGCGAAACTCCCCGGCGGGTAGATCAGCGACGAGGCGATCCCGACGGCGCCTTCTTCCATCGCCTGCCGCACGATCGCCCGCATCCTTTCGAGTTCGTCAGGCGTCGGCGCGCGATCGTTTTCCCCAATGACCGCGATGCGCGGAGTCGCGGCCCCTATGAAAGACGCGACGTTCGGCGAGACCCCGCGCTTCTCGAGATAGTTCAGGTACTCGCCGAGACTCGTCCACTCGATCTTGTACTTGATGTCGCCCTGCTGCTTGATCAACTGCGCTTTCATCTGGTCGGTCAGCGGCCCCATGGACTCGCCCTCGCCGAGCACTTCGAGGGTCACCCCCTGCCGGATGTCGCTCTGGGACCGGCCGTCATGGATGAGCGACTCGTTCGCCCAGCACATCATGTTGACGAAGCCCGGCGCGACAGCCATTCCCTTGACGTCCACCTCCATCCTGCCGCGGGCGTTTTCCAGGATTCCGACGGCCGCGATCCTGTCGCCCTGGATGGCAACGTCGCCGCTGAACGGCGCCGCGCCACTGCCATCGAAGACCTGACCGTTGCGAAGGACGACGTCGTACTGGGCCCGCGGGGAGCACGCTGCGGCCAGAAGGAAAAGGAACGTCACGAGAGCGGCTGCAGTGCTTGGTTTTGCAGGCATCGTATGGACTCCTCAGCTCATTATGTACCCAGCCCGGCCCGCCCCGCCCTCACCAGTACAGCTTCATGCCCACCTGCATGTCGCGGGGGCCGTTGGCCTGGCTGCGCACCAGGCCGAAGCTGATGCTGTTGAGGTTCGAGTCCGGCGAGCTGAAGCGCACCCGGTTGAGCAGGTTGAACGCCTCCAGCCGCACGTCCAGCCGCGCCGACTCGGTCACCTGGAAGGTCTTGGCCAGCGAGATGTTCTCGTTCCAGCTTGGCTCCGTGCGCAGCTTGGGGTTGTTCTTGCTCATGTTGCCCGGCCGGTCGCGCGGCTGCTCGGGGAAGAAGGACCGCGGCTGGAAGTAGAGGTCCACCGCCGGATCGAATCCCTTCCCGCCGTGCCCCTGGATGGTCGGGTTGCGCCAGTTCTCGTAGGTGGTGATGTAGACGCGGTTGCCGACGATCGGGAAGCTGAAGGCGCCGCCCAGCCCCATCGGTGTCCCGCCGGAGTAATAGTGGATGGCGCCCAGGCGCCAGCCGCCGATGGTGCGGGCCAGGATGCCGCGCGAGAGCCAGCGCTTGCCCCAGCCGGTCGCTGTACCGTTGCGGCTGCACCAGCTTGGGGTCGATGGCCTGAATGAAGGCTGTCTCGTTCCAGCCGGCGTGCCCACCATGGCCGTTGACGATGATGAGGTTGCGAAAGCCGTTCCGCGCAAGCCCGGCGAGCACGTCGCCCACATAGGCGCGGTAGGCGGCCTCGCTGATCGTGAAGCCTCCACGGCGTAAGCGTCGAGACTGCCGGTGACGCCGTAGGGCACCAGCGGGGCCACCAGCGCGTTGACCTTTGGCGCCATCCGCCGTGTGATCGCCAGCGGGGCGGCGCCATCGGCGCCGTTGTTGATGACCCCGTGCGCCTCGATCGTCCCGGTGGGCAGCAGCACGGTGGCGATCTTCGCCGGGACCAGCTCGCGGTGCTCCATCCAGTTCAGGTCGCTTAGTTCCCGGCTGGAGGGGGCCTGCTGCGCGGCGGCGCAACAGGCCAGCAGCAGTGTCGTCCACGCGCCATGCATCCACATGGCGTATAGGTTAGCATCGGGGGACTGGCCAAGTGGTTGGCCGCTGTACCAGGGGCGCCGCCGAGCGATAGCTTCCGGGTGGGCGACGATCCAGCCAGAACCACTCTCAGGAGTATACCTCGCCCGGTGTGCTGGATTCAGGGATCGACGCATTCCCTGAATAGTTCGACTTCAACCTGTGTGCCGGCCTCGACAGATGGAATCCTTTGGGAACAGGCTATCTCAAGCGTTTCATCTCCATGGCCGCCCAGCCCCGTCTTGAGATGCAACGGCCGGATTCTGAATGCCTCGATCCCGTTGATCCGGCAACGCTCGAAAATGAGGTCCTGCTCAGGTTCGCCGATCTCCACGCCCTTTACCCTGAAATCCTCCCTGACGGGTATCCGGCGATCGACTCTCACATTCAAGGTACCGGGGAAGAGTTCTTGCTTTGTCGCTTTCTTGAATACCTCACGATAGTTGGTCATGCGGCCCTGGAAGTGATTGCATCCCAGGACAACGTGTCCTTTGAGTATCATGCGGACCTCCGCCGATGGTCGGCGCCGATCGCGCCTATAAGCCTTATTGTAATGGCTTCGATTCTGCTCGGATCACGGCCCATCCGGACAATGGTGCGCGACCTCCTGGAGTAGATCATTGACCGGCGGCACGGAGGCCGTCGGTCATGAACCGAAAGCCACGTCCAAGGAAAAAGCGCAGCCGCACCAAGTCCGTACTGCGCCTGCCCGATTTGGAACACGCCAAGGCCGCCGTGCTGAACAGTCTAACCTGCTCGGACGCGCAACGCAGCTATGCGCACGCAATTGACGAATTCGTGGACTGGTATTGCTCGGAACCGCGTTTGTCGTTCAGCAAAACCGTTGTCCTCCGGTACCGTGTCCACCTTGAGTTTCGCCAACTTGCGCCCGGTACCATCCACTTGCGTCTCGGCGCGGTTCGTCGGCTCGCGTACGAGGCAGCGGATTGCGGTCTCCTCAGTTCGGATTTGGCCGCCGGCATCCGTGGCGTGAAAGGCGTAAAGAAACTGGGGGTCCGCCTCGGGAATTGGCCACGGCGGAGCAAAGCCAAGCGCTTTGGCAGGCACCGGATAACGGGCGCCTCAGGGGCAAACGGGACCGGGCCTTGCTGGCCGTCCTGCTCGCCTGCGGATTGAGGCGCCACGAAGCTGTGGCGCTGACGTTCAATCATCTCCAACAGCGTGAAGATCACTGGGCCATCGTCGATCTGGCGGGCAAGGGCGGCCATGTCCGCACCATCCCGCTACCCGACTGGGTGAAAAGCCAGTTGGACAATTGGTTCGCTGCGGCGCGCATCAGCAGCGGGAGGTTGTTCCGGCGCGTAAACAAGGCCGGGAGGATTTGGGGCGAAGGCATGACAGAGAAAGTGGTCTGGCATGTGGTGAAGGAATTCGCCAAAAGCGCCGGCATCGAGAAACTGGCGCCGCACGACTTGAGGCGCACATGCGCGCGGCTGTGCCACGCGGCCGGAGGCGAGCTCGAGCAGATCCAGCTCTTGCTCGGCCACGTTTCGGTCCAAACGACAGAGCGCTACCTGGGCTGCAAGCAGCGAATCCGGTCCGCGGTGAATGACCATATCGGCATTGAGCCCAAGAATTGACCACCGCCGGGCGGAGATCGCCCGGTGATCGTGGAAGGGTTGCCGACCATTCGCCCGAGTCGCATCGGGAGCAAGGCGCACCCCTGTGCGCCCACTCCGTGTCGCGGTCAAGTGGCATAACCCCGCTCTGGGCTACGAACAGCTCGCCGGCTGGCCGGATACTCGTCAGGGTCGAAAAGCAACGTCGCCTGGGGCCGCCAAGCCCGCATACTCGAAGGTATCCGACCAAATCGGTACGATCGAAGCGATTTCCCACGCCCGTCTACAGCCGGTACACTCATACCAGTAATTGTTGCCTTTGATTGTGGGCACAACTGTGTTCCGTCTGAACCCGGAACAGCCCTCGCAGTCAAGGTCCGGGATGTCATTTTCTGTTACATAGTCTGATTTCCTGCCACACTCAAGGCAATCCTGAGCGACGAAACCGCCGGACCTGCTGCGAACCAGGATCGATGGAGCATTGCAGCACTTCGAAGGGCTTACGGCCACGATTAGACGCGGAGCATTCACGACGCGCGGCAGCGCGGCGTTGACTGCGCCTTTCTGGATGAGAACGAGAATCTCAGCTCGAGTCATTCGACGTTTGGTCCACTCAAATACTACCACGCACATGCGTCTGGCACAACGTCGTTGCAGCATCAGGTCGATGCACCAGCCATCAACGAAAGCCCACTTCGGTCTAAGGCACCCGTCACGAACTCGGCGAAGGCGTCGGCTCGTCGAAACCTGCTCTCCTGTATGGCTCCAGGCGCTCAGATAGAGTGCGCGAGCGGTTCTAATCAGGAGAAAGAAGGCGCTGGCTCGCTGGGCAGCTCGTGGATGACGGCCCACTCGGCGCCTTCGCTGCCTGTCACCTGGACGCAAGAGCGCCCCGCACTGAGGCTTGTTTGTTCAGTTAGCGCCTATGGCCGGGACGGCCCGCCCCGCCTCACCAGTACAACTTCATGCCCACCTGCATGTCGCGGGGGCCGTTGGCCTGGCTGCGCACCAGGCCGAAGCTGATGCTGTTGAGGTTCGAGTCCGGCGAGCTGAAGCGCACCCGGTTGAGCAGGTTGAACGCCTCCAGCCGCACGTCCAGCCGCGCCGACTCGGTCACCTGGAAGGTCTTGGCCAGCGAGATGTTCTCGTTCCAGCTTGGCTCCGTGCGCAGCTTGGGGTTGTTCTTGCTCATGTTGCCCGGCCGGTCGCGCGGCTGCTCGGGGAAGAAGGACCGCGGCTGGAAGTAGAGGTCCACCGCCGGATCGAATCCCTTCCCGCCGTGCCCCTGGATGGTCGGGTTGCGCCAGTTCTCGTAGGTGGTGATGTAGACGCGGTTGCCGACGATCGGGAAGCTGAAGGCGCCGCCCAGCCCCATCGGTGTCCCGCCGGAGTAATAGTGGATGGCGCCCAGGCGCCAGCCGCCGATGGTGCGGGCCAGGATGCCGCGCGAGAGCCAGCGCTTGCCCCAGCCGAAGGGCAGCGCGTAGATGTAGTTCAGCTTCACCTCGTGCGTCTTGTCGTTGGCGGAGAGACCCTTCTCGACCCGCCGGTTGTAGTGGTCCATGACGTCGCCGCCGCCCCAGTTCTCGGCGTCGGTAAACCATTTCGACAGCACGT
>JBBTDS010000440.1:0-2229 GCA_038060875.1 Acidobacteriota bacterium
TCGCGGTGGACGATGCCCTTTGCGTGGGCGGCCTCCAGAGCGGCGGCGATCTGGAGCGCCAGCTCCAGCACCTCCCCCGGCGGGAGAGTCCCAGAGCTGACCCGTTCCTTGAGCGACTGGCCTTACAGCAGTTCCATCACCAGGAAGGGCTGCCCCTCGTACTCGCCGATGTCATGCAGGGTGCAGATGTGGGGATGGCTGAGCGCCGAGGCCGCCCGCGCCTCGCGCTGAAACCGCTTGAGCGCCTCGGGATCCCGCGCCGAGCCGGCCGGCAGGAACTTTAGCGCCACATCGCGCTCCAGGCGGGTATCGGTGGCCCGGTCAACCTCACCCATGCCCCCGCCGCCGACCGGCGCAACAATCCGGTACGGGCCGATTTGCAGTCCGGCGGGCAACTGTTCCGCCGCAGCCTGTGGTTCCTGGCCGGCGAGCACGGACGCCGCCATCTCCAGGGCCGGTACTTCCAGGAATTCCGGTGCCTGGTCGTCGTGCACCAGCAGGGCCTCTACCTCCTGCCGCAACAGGCGGTCGCCGGCGCAGGCTTCGTCGAGGAAGGCGGTCCGTCTGGCCGGTTCCAGGCTCAAGGCGGAGTCACAGAGTTCGGCAACTTGTCGCCATCGCTCCGGGGCCATAGGGGCCGATTTCCGCCCAATTGTAGCACCGGCGCCAGAAACAAATTTGTCCTCGGTGACCCTTTTTGACCTCGGATTACGGAATAGAGGGGTGAGGCCGGCGGCTGCCCGAACCAGCCGCCGGCCCGGAAAAGAAGAAACCATGAACTGGAAAGCTGCTTTCATTCTTGTCGCCTGCGCGGCGGCCCTCGTGGCCCAGACGCCGCCGGAGGCTACCATTCTGGAACTTGAGGTACAGAACCGCGCCGTGTACTACTACCAGGACTTCGATGTTTCCAAGTGGGGCACCGTCGCAGGGCCGGTTACTCCAAAGCCGATGCGGCCATTCTGTCCCTATGTGTTCCTGGGCGATGTGACAGCCGTCAACGGCAAACCGGCCAAAGGAACTTACGTGCTAAGCGCACAGATGCTGAATCTGAGGCCGGATGCGAGCGCAGGCCAGGCAATCGCCGACGTGACAAGGGCAGGGATTGGACAGATGGCGTTCGAGATCCTGACGATTGACGGAACCCAAGTCGGGACCATTTTCGCCCTCGCGCTGGCCGGCGGTTCGATGCCGCCCGGCGGGCCGCTCGGGGCAGCCCAAGGAAACCTGGCGATCGTCGGTGGCACCGGGGCGTTCTTCGGCGCCCGCGGGACGGTGGCGCAAAGGCCAGGTGGCGCCCAAAGGATGACCAATGTTGAAGAGGATCCGGCCAACCGCCGGATTCATGGAGGTGATAGGTCCAGCTTCTTGGCTCAGATCATCCCGATGTTTCGGCCGGAAATCACGACCGTTGCTGCCGGCCCGGCAATCTACCACGCCAGCGATCTCTCGCCCGTGACTGCGGAAGCGCCCGCCCGCGCGGGCGAATGGCTGATTATGAGCGCCGTCGGTCTTGGCCCGACACGCCCCGGCATCGATCTCGGCAGGCCTTTTCCGCCGTGGGTTCCAGGCAAGGAGGAACTGGTCAACTCTCCAGTGGAAGTCACGGTGGCTGGAAAGCCGGCCGAGGTGCGGAACGCCATTGGCTGGCCCGGCCATACCAACGTTTACCGAGTGGACTTCCGGGTGCCGGAAGGCACCCCCGCCGGCACGGCCACCCTGGGCCTGAGCGTGGCCTGGATCAACGGGCCGGAAGTCAAGATTCCGGTACGGTGAACGGCTTGGTGGCGCGCGCGCCCGCTCACTCCGGAGTGAGTACCTCCAAGTCCGCAAAGCGCTCGAAGTCCGATCGGTTATAGGTGTGAATGCGGCGTACGCCGTTGGCGAGCATCGTTGCGACCAACTGAACGTCGAAAATGCGGCCCGCTCTAACCGGCTCCTGCCGCACCAACGCGAGCCAGTTCTGAACCGTCTCCACAGGTGTGGGTAAAAGAACCATGCCCCAGCGTGAGGATCGTATCGATGACTGCCAAGGCTTCCTCGGGCTCACGGACAGTGGACACGCGCCGCGGATCGGTTACCACCGCAAAAAACTCCGCCAGGACCTGCGAACAGACGCACAGCCCCGCCACAGCGCTGTTGGCTTGCTCCAGGAGCCGGCGCGCTGGTAGATGTTTCTCCGAGTCTCTGAGCACTGAATAGACGAGGATGTTCGTGTCGACCAGGCTAAGC
>JBBTDS010000441.1:0-6288 GCA_038060875.1 Acidobacteriota bacterium
GTAGTAGAAGCCGCCGCCGGCGCGGATAACGGTCCTGTTGTCGCCGAAGGGGCGCCACGCGAAACCAATGCGGGGCTGGAAGTTCTTCCAGTTCGTGTCCCTGGTGAGCGTGGTGGTCCCGAGGCCGGCCTTCACGCTGGTGATCACGGGATAGCTTTCGACCAGGCGGGTCACCACCTCAGGCGGGTACTGATCGTTGCCGCTAAACGTGACCAGCGCATTCAGAGCGGGAACGTAATTCGCCTGCCGGAGCTTCTTCTCCTTGAAAGGTGTCTCGACGTCCCACCGGAGGCCGAGGTTCAACGTCAGCTTCCGGCCGACCTGCCAGTCGTCCTGGAAGAACACGCCGACGCGTTTCTCGTTGAAATCGCCGAACTGATAGGCGGGACCGCGTGTGCTCTGGTTAGCGAAGCCCAGCAGAAAGTCGGCGAACGCGTCCCTGGTGTAGCGGCCGGTGAAATCGAAAATGCCGAGGCCGTGCGGATAGATTCCGCCCCAGTATCCCTGGTAGCGGTAGTAGTAGCCGCCGATCTTCATCTGGTGCGGGCCGCGAATGTACAAGAGGTTGTCCGAAATATTGATGTCAAGGCGGTTGTCCTTGGCGTGCGCCCCGTTGGTGAAGATGGACCGATATCCGGTCATGTTGACTCCGGGCAGGCCACCGCCGAAGCGGCCGACGTAGTCCTTGTCGGGGCTCTTTTTTTCGGCGCAGCACTGGCCGTCGAGAGTGGGAAAAATCTTGCCCGGATCGACTTCGCCGCTGAGGGTATTGGTGTAGTGATACCCGTACGGTGTGGTTACGGCACCACGCAACTCGTTGGTCATTCGCGGGGAAAGGACCTTCGTGTACGCGCCGAATACCTGGCGCTGGTCGAATCCCTGAGTGAAGTTCCCGTACAGCTCAGGACCACCGCCGCTCCGGAGATACGGGCCGTCCTTAAAAATCTTCACGCCGCCGCTCAGCATGTCCTTGGAAGTCGGGTGGTAGTCTCCCTTGATCCCGATGCGCGGAGAGTCCTGAACGGTCGGGTTCCGGCCGATGAAGTTGACTCCTGTACCGGCAGGGCCGGTCCCGGCGAGATTCGGGTCACGCATGTACTTCATGAAGAACTGCCCGACCGACGAGATGCGGTCCGACGGAATGCGGTTGTCGGCGAACGGGACACCATCGGCCAGCGGGTCGTTGATCACCGTCAGAGCGGTGAAGTCCCCACGTTTCATGGCGGCGGTCGCCATGTTCTGGGTGCTGGTGGCCCACTCGCGCCTGCTCAACTGTTCGAACGAGAAGAAGTAGAAGAGTTTGTCCTTGACAATTCGCCCGCCGAGGGTGCCGCCGAATTCGTTCCGATTGAAGGGAGGCTTCGGTCGGTGATCGAGGGCGTACTTTGCGGCGAACTCGCGGTTACGGTTGAACCAGAATGCGCTGCCGTGCAACTCGTTCGCGCCCGAGCGAGTGACGACGATGAGCTGCGCCGAGCCGTGGCTGTACTCCGCCGAGGCGGTGCTAGTGACGAAGCGGAACTCCTCGATCGAGTCGAAGGTGGGGGTGGCCTCGCTGGGCCCGCCGTTCTGCATGTCGAGGTTCACCGCGCCATCCACGACGACGTTGAGACCGCCGGTGAACGTGCCGCCGGCGGCGAACCGGCCTCCCCGCTGCACGCCGGGAGCGAGAGCAATCAAACCGGAGAGGCTGTACCTGCCGTTGAACGGGAGTTGCGTAATCTGGGTGTGGTTGATGACCGAAGACAGCGTCGGCCGTTCGGTCTCGACCACGCCCACCTTGGCTGCGACCTCAATTCTTTCGGTCACCGCACCGACCTTCATCTGGACGTCGGTTCGTGCGAACTGCGCGACGGTCACGGTGACCCCCGTGATAGACACCGGAGAAAAACCTTCCATCTGCACCGAGAGCGTGTACCGGCCTGGGGCGAGGCTGGCGAACGTGTAAGATCCGACCTCGTTGGTCTTTGTGGAGAAGCGTACGCCGGTTGCTTCGTTCGTCAGTGAAACGTCCGCACCAGGAATGACGGCGTCCGCTGCATCCGTCACCGCTCCAGTGAGACTGCCACCTACTACCGCCTGGCCGAAGAGCCCTGGGGGCGAAGTCACGGCCAAGAGCAGCAGCAGGATTACCCATGCGTAACCTCTAACAAACATCTGGACCTCCTATTGAACGAGATTCCTTTTTGCCTTGTGAGAAAGGCAGGCCGCCGTTATCGCGATCCTTGGCTTTATGGTCCCGCACCGAGTGGACGATCGCCGCGTACAAGTCCCCGCGGTACATGGTGTGACACAGTTCCACCGGTTCATCGTCAGCCGCATAAGTCTTGCGGTGTATCGAGAGAACGGCTCTGATTTTCGGCGCGTTCAGCAACCGGCAGAGCTGGCGGTTTGGCAGCTCCGCCGATATCTGTTCCACGCACCTCGCCAGATGCAGGCCGTAATGGTCCTCGAGGATCGTATATAGGGAGCAGTTCGCCAGGTCGAACCGGTGGAGATTCGGACAAAGACGGCTCGGGATTCGTGTGGTTTCCAATGCCAGCGGCACCCCGTCAGCCAACCGAACACGACGCAACTCGTACAACTGTTCTTGTTCCCGTAAGGTGAAGAACTGCTGGGCAGCGCCGTCCGCGTTCACCAAGCGCAAAGACAGGACCTGCGAGGAAGGGACGCCCCCGCGCGCGCGGATGTCCTCGCTGAAGCTTCGCATCTGATGTTGCTGCTTCTCCATCCGGCGGGGGGAGACGAAGGTGCCGCGGCCCCGCTGGCACTCGATCAGGCCGTCGCGTTCCAGCAGGTCGTAGGCCTGGCGCAAAGTCATCCGGCTGACGCCGTAATGCTCGCACAGGACGCGCTCCGGCGGCAGCGCTGTTCCGGGTGGGAACGCGCCCGATGGAATGAAGGCCTGCAGGCCCTCGGCGATCTGCGCGTACACCGGCGTCGGGCTGGTCCTGTCGATCCGGAGCGACAACAACTGCCCACCGCCTGATTGAGCAACCCGGGTCAAAGACGCCATTGGTCTGAACCTCTCTATCAAAGGTCTAGACAAGCATACCTTAAGCAGTGTATCCTGTCAAGGGAGTTCCGCCGCCAAGGTCTTCCATGGTCACACTCGGGCTTGCCTACGCGCTTCTCTCGGGAATCTGCAACGGGCTGTTCACCGCCCCGATGAAGCTGATCACGCGCTGGAAATGGGAAAACATCTGGCTGGTCTTCATCCTGACTTCCTGCCTGGCGATGCCGTTCGCCGTCGTCTCGGCCACCCTGCCGGACTACGCGCTCCTGCTCAGCCAGGCGCCGCGCGGCGCCCTGACGGCCGCCCTGTCATGCGGGTTTGCCTGGGGCTTCGGGGCCATCCTGTTCGGCCTGAGCGTGGACCAGCTGGGCGTTTCGGTCGCCAACAGCCTGGTGATCGGCCTGAGCTCGGCGCTCGGCTCGGTGGTGCCGTTGATTCTCGGCGGCGCCTTTCGCCTCGAAGCCCGCCAGTTGGTGCTGTTCCTCGGAGTCGCGACGTTCATCGCCGGCGTCAGCCTCTGCGGCTTGGCTGGCCGCATGCGAGACAAGCAGGCTGACCCGGCCGCGGGACAGCGAGCCTCCGGGACCGGATACCTGTTCGCGACCGGCGCCGGCGTCATGTCAGCCGTGTTCAACGTCGGCTACAGCCTGGCGCTGCCGATTCGTGACACCGGCGAGCGATTCGGGCACCCCGGTTTTCTGGCGACCAACTGCATCTGGCTGCTGATGCTGGCGGCGGGTTCGATTCCGAATATCGCGTACTGCGCCCTGCGGCTGCGAAAGCACTCCAGCGGCGGGTTATTCTTCCGCGGCCGGCCGCAGCGGGCCTGGGCACTCAGCGTGCTGATGGGCCTGCTGTGGGGCGGGAGCATCTTCCTGTACGGCGCGGCCACGCCGCTCCTGGGCGATATCGGCCCCTCCATCGGCTGGCCGCTGAGCCTCGCCGTTGCGCTGCTGGTCGCAAATCTGATGGGATTACTTCTGGGCGAATGGCGAGCGGCGCCGCGCGGGGCGATCCGGCGAATGCGCGTCGGCATCCTCGTGCTGCTGGCCGCCATCGCGCTATGCGCTGTCTCGACCGGAGTGGACGCATGAACAGATCCGTCGTGGATATCTGCCGCCAGTTTCAGGGGAACTTGATCGTCTCTTGCCAGGCCCCGGAAGGGGACCCGTTCCGCGATTCGGGCTCGATAGCTCGTTTCGCGCGGGCGGCGGTCGAAGGCGGCGCGGTGGGCATCCGGGCTGACGGCGCCGAGGATGTGCGGGCCATTCGCCAGGCTGTGCGGGTGCCCATTATCGGCATCGCAAAGCAGCCGCAGAGCGACGGCAGGACCCTCATTACCCCCTCCTTTGAGGCGGCCCGCGAGCTGGTCGGGGCCGGCGCCGACATGATCGCGCTCGAGTGCACCTGCCGCGGGCAGCGCTACGGCGCCCTCGAACGGCTATGGCGCATCAAGTCCGAACTTGGCGTCCCGGTGGGGGCTGACATCGCCACCGCTGAAGAAGCGATCGCGGTGGAGAAAGCGGGCGCGGATCTCGTCCTGACGACCCTGCGGGGCTACACGCACGACACGGAACACATCAAGTCGTTCGAGCCCGCCTTCATTGCCGAACTCGTTCGGCTCCTGAATGTACCCGTGCTCGCCGAAGGACGGATCGAGACTCCCGAACAGGCCAGGCAGGCCCTCGCCGCCGGAGCTCACGCCGTGGTCGTCGGCACCGCCATCACGGGCCCGCAGGAGATCGCGCGGCGGTTCGCCCAGACGCTCGCACGGCAGCGAACATTCGCGGAAACGGCGCGCTACTTCATCGGGATCGATCTGGGTGGCACCAACACGAAGTCCGGAATCGTATCCCGGGAGGGAGACCTCGCCTGCGAGTCGGCCGTTCCCACGCCTTCTCGCGGGGGCAGGGACGCTCTGCTCAGCCACCTGAAGGAGGTCGCGGCGCGCTGCGCCGGGCTGGCGCGAAGGGCGGGCATTTCTCCCGGGGCTGTCGGCGTGGCCACTGCCGGTTGGGTGGATCCCGACCGCGGCGCGGTGGCGTACGCAACGGCGAACCTGCCCGGCTGGACGGGGACGCGGATCGCGGATGAGCTGGAAGCCGCCGTCGGCCTGCCCGTCGCGGTGGAAAACGACGCCAACGCCCTAGCGGTCGCGGAAAAGCATTTCGGGCTGGCCAGAGAACTGAAGGACTTCGTCTGCATAACGCTCGGCACCGGGGTGGGAGGCGGATGTTATGTGGGCGGGCGGTTGAACCGGGGGGCTCACTTCTTCGCCAACGGGCTGGGCCACATCAACATCCAACCCGACGGCCTGCCATGCACGTGCGGGCAAAGGGGCTGCCTGGAGGTCTACGCCAACGCCGCGGCCCTGTTACGCTACGCGGGCGAAACAGCCTTTCGCTCCGCGGAAGAGGTGATCAGCGGAGCGAATTCCGGCAATCCGGTGGCGCAATCCGCCATTCGGACCTATGCGAGCTACCTGGCGCGCGGCTGCGCCTCGATGATCCACCTGCTGGATCCGGAAATGCTCCTACTCTCAGGCGGGATCGCGCAGAACAACGCCTATCTTCTCGCCCGTCTCGAAGAGGAACTCTCCAGGCTGGTCCCGGCGTGGGAGGCCCGGCATCTTCTGATCCGGGCATCGCCGCTCGCCTACTACGGGGGCGTTCTGGGAGCAGCAGCCGTCGCGTTGGAGAAAATGTCCGAGCTGTGACTTGTCCCTGTGCTACGCAAATACTTGTGCCTCTCGAAAACTCCGATCTGTCTGAGATGATGGGAGTTGCGCATCTTCCGTCAACCCCTTGGTCCGATGCTCATTGTCCTGCTGACGTTCCTTGCCACCCTACTGTCCGTCTTCTGATCCCGCGCCGCTCTTCAGTTGGAGGTCCTGGCACTGCGGCACCAGATCGGCGTGCTCCAACTGTCCTTCTCGGAAAATCCATCGAGCCGAGTTTCGTCTCTACACCGGAGACGCGACATGAGGAAAGGTCGGCTTGTAAGCGTCCAAAATGTCGATGCCAGCGGTAGGCAGCGCTGTTTTGTCAACCCGGCTGGCCGAGCGCGCCGGTAGCTCACGGACGGCCACCGTCTTGGAGTGCCGCCAGGTGCTCAATGAAGGCGGGCGCGACGCGCGTGTACTGGGTGAAGCCTTTGCCCCAGCCGCGCATCGCGCTCAGGGCGGTGGCGGTTCCTTCGACCAGGACCTGCTTGATCTTCGGGTCGCCGGTGCGCTTGTGGGCGAACACCAGGCCGTCGAACAGCAGGAAGTT
>JBBTDS010000441.1:6388-8333 GCA_038060875.1 Acidobacteriota bacterium
TCGGGTCGCCGGTGCGCTTGTGGGCGAACACCAGGCCGTCGAACAGCAGGAAGTTTAGGCCGGCCGAGGGCCGGGTGCGCGGGCATGAGGTGTAGCGGAACGCCCGGGCGTCGGCGACCCACATGTCGTTGATCAGGAAGCGGGCGGCCTTGACGATGGACTCGGCCGCGCGCTCGTCCCCAGTGGCCTCGTAGTAGTGGCGCAGGCCGGTCAGCAGCACACCGACCATGAAGCCGGTGTTGCCGTGATGGCGCGGGACGCACTGGCAGTGATCCACCGTGAGCTGGCGCCGCCAGCCGCCGTCGGGCGTCTGGCGCTCCAGCAGCCGCTCGAAGATGATCTTGGCCGCGTTGAGGTAGAAGCGGTCGTAGGTGGCGTTGTACATCGCCATGGCGAGGATGAGATGCCAGCCCGGCTGGCGGCAGTTGCTGAAGTCGTAGTTGCGCGTGAACCAGGTGACGTAACGGTCGGCGGTCAGCTTCGCGGTATCGAAGGAGCGGCGGTCGCCGGTGAGGAAGTAGTAGTCGAGGTGGCCTTCGATGAAGGTGTGGTCCACGGCGAGGTGGCTTTGGGGCGAGCCGGCGGAGAAGCCGCCGGGCGGAGCGCCACCGGTGGGCCTCTCGCTGTAATAGGAACCCGTGTGGCCGATGGCGTGGGCGTACATCGCGCCGATGAGCGTCTTGTCGGCGTTGTAATGAATGGTGTCCACGTCGCGGTTGTGCCACTCCATCTCCTCGGCGGCGCGGAACGGGCGCAGGTCGCCCGTGCGGGCGAAGTGGAGCAGGAAGGCGTGCTGGGTGTCGTACTCGCTGTTGCCCCAGTTGATGATGCGCTCGCCCCACCAGTCGCCGAAGTTGAGCATGCCGTATTCGCGGTTGGTCTCGCGGTTCTTGAGGTAACCCTCGAAGCTGCCGGCGAAGGCCGCGTCGTATTGCGCCACCACGCCGCCGGGCTTAGGCAGCGCCATCTCACCGAAGGCCTTGCTGGCGGCGTACCACTCCGGGGGCGCCACTGCGAGCGGAAGGCCCGCCGGCAAATCCTGCCCGAAGCCGAGCCAAAGCTCGTGCGTCTTGCTGACGCCTTGCCGGAACTTGTAGACACCTTCCTGCATGTAGTAATAGAGCCGATGGTCATCGACCGTGCCCCTCGCCGCTGCGTACTCGTCTGTGCGGAGCGGCGGGCAGATGCCAACTTCGATGCCCTCGCGCGTCACAACCAGGTCCTTGGGATAGTTCTCGCGAAAATCACGAACGGCCAGTGCGACCTTGTCAAAGCGCGCAACCGGGTCAGGACCGCCAATGCCGGCGTCCGTGTGCTGTCTCACCTGTATCGCCCGGCCGCCGTCCCCTGCCAGCGGCAGCCGCAGCGCGAGGCTCTTGATGGTGGTGAAGTCGTTCGCGCCGTTGTTGTTGATGAAAGTGTGCTGGACGCGCAGGTAGCGGCGGCCGGCGTAAGCGTGGATGCGGACGAGGTACGCGAAGAGCTTGCGGCCATCGGCGGCGCGGTGCTCGCCGCTGATGCGGACTACGGCGCGGAGCGGGCCGTTCTCCTCGACGGCCACTTCATCGGGTGGAGCGAGGCTCGTGTACACCGTGCCGTCGGAAGCGGTGAGATAGAAGGCGCCAGATGAGAGCAGCGGAAGCGACTCGATGAAACCGAAGCGCCGCTTGTCGATCGAGAAGGCGAGGGGGCCGGTGGTCACTCGCACGGCCTTGTCGTCTTCGCTCACCTTTAGCGGAGAAGGCCGGGGGCGGCGCCGCACATCGGCGCCGTATTCGAGCGAGTAGGAGGGTGCGGGCGCCTGGAAATCGAGCAACACCCACTTGACGCTACCGTCGTCCCAGCGGCCGAGCGTCTGTGTCTGGAGCGGCGCTTCCTTGCCCTTCGGATCAAGCAGGCGGAGCTGTGCGTCGGAACCGAGCGCACCCTTGGGGAAGGGCACGCC
>JBBTDS010000441.1:8433-13250 GCA_038060875.1 Acidobacteriota bacterium
GGCCTCCTCGATTCTTAGCGGCACGCGGGCGCGCTTCTCGCGGCCCATGACGGCGGGACGCGGGCGCGCCTGGAAGGTCCGCCACTCGCTGGCGACCGGCTCGCCCTCACGGGTGTTGGCGGTCACGCGGAAGCGGTAGGAGCGACCCGGCTGCAAGTCCGAAAGCACGACGCGGTGATTGGCGAGGGGGAGATCCTCTGCGATCGTCTTCAGGCCGTCCACCTCGATGGTGCAGGCGGCGGGCCAGTTGGTGATCCAGGAGAGCGTGGCCGAGGACGCCTGCGGTTCTACGAACACTTCGCGAATGGCGTATTCGTGCCGGCTCGGCTGCGGTTTCTCGCGGAGCAGCAGCAGGTCCTCGGTGCGGTAGGCGCCCTGGGAGGTGAGGGCGCGGAGCTCGATGGCGTCTCCGGCTTTCAGCGAGACCGGCTCGGCGAGGAAGAACAGCCGCTGGCGGTTGTCATCGACGTTGGCCACCGCCACGCCGCGCTCGACGCCGTTGACGGCGATGGCGATACGCTCGTCGCCGCCCGAGTCATAGAAGATGAACGCCGGATAGAAGACGCCGGCGGCTGGAACGGTCGCAGCAATGCGCCCGCGCTCGGCTGAGCGGCGCACCGAGGCGGTGCGATACGCCGCCCAGTCGTTGGTGAAGCCATCGAGCTTGCATTCGAGGATGGGCAGGACGACGTTACGGCTGTCGGCGGCGATGCGGTTGATGGCATCGAGGCTCCAGGTCGCCTGGACCTCGGCGGTTTGGGCGAGGGCAGCCGCCGCGAAGAGGGAGAGCAGCACCGGGAGCATAGGATCACCACTCCAGTCGCAGGCCCATGCGGAATGCGCGGACGCCGGCCCGGTCCAGATCGAACACGGAGCCCACGCCGCTGATGACGCCGACCTGGGCCGCCGAGGTGATGCTGGTCGCGGGGTTGTCCCAGTTGGGGTGATTCATGACGTTGGTGGCCGTCAGTTCCCAGCGGATCTTGAGCCGCTCGACGAGATCGAAGTACTTGGCCAGGCCGGTGTGGAGCATGCTGCCACCGGGACCCTTGATGACGCCTTTGGCCGAGGAGCCGAAGCGGCCGGGCGCCGGGGAGCCGAAAGCGGCGGCGTCGAACCAGGCGTTCACCGAGCGCTGGTCCGAGGGCAGGTTGGCGTCGCGCAGGTGGTCGGGGCGGATGGTCACCTGGGCGGGGGTGCGGCTGGTAGTGTAAGCGGTGCCGGTGGGATCGGTGCCGGTCCACTGCGGCGTGAGGAACTGGCCGGTGTGGCGGGTGAAGACGGCGCTGATCTCCCAGCCGCCCACCAGCGCGTGTGACGCGCCGCCGGCGGAGGCGAGCCAGGTCCCGCCACGGCCGAAGGGTAACCGCCAGATGAGGCTGCCGGAAGTGCGATGGGTCGGGATGTCGTCCCAGACGGCGCGCTCGCGGCGGCGGTCGTAAGCGTTCTCGGGCGACTCGCCGCGTTCCAGGTCGCCGATGTCGCGCGCCCAGACGTGAGAGACCTGGTAGACCAGCCCGCGGAACAGGCGGCGCTCCGCCTCCACCGTCAGGGAGTGATACTGGTGGCCGCCGCCGTTGCTGTAGTAGGTGATGCCGGGGTACTTGGGGAAGCGGCGCGGCTTGTCGATGTAGAGCCGCCCGTCGGGCGCGGGCTGGTTGATGTTGTAGCTCCACTCGCCCTGCCGGGTGTTGGTGCCGATGTAGGAGACGCGGAAGCCGGTGTTCCAGCGCTGGTGCTCGATGGTGAGGTTGTACTGCATGCTATAGGGAATGCGCAGGTCGCGGCGCATGGCTGAAGGCAGGCCGACGGTGGTGGGCCCGCCGACCGCGGCCGGAAAGACGCGCGGGAGGACCACCACCGGCGCATCGGTGGGGTTGGTGAAGCCGGGCTCGTTGATCACGAAGGGTGCGCCGCCGGCGCTCGACGCCCGCGGGACGACGTCGAAGAAGAGGCCGTAGCCGGCGCGGAACACCGTGTCGTTGCCAAACGGGCGCCAGGCGAGGCCGAGGCGCGGCGCGAGATTGTTGCGGTCGGTCTGGAGCAGTGACCTGGCGCCCCAGCCGCTCTTGCCGGCCTCGACGACATCGACGTAACCGCGCGGCATGAGCGGGCTGACCTTGTCCAGCGTGCCGTCGGGCACGATGATCCTGGCCGTATCGATGTCGAACGCCGCCTGACGCCCGCTGGTCTCCTGCCAGGAAGGATGGAACTCGTAACGGAGGCCCAGGTTCAGCGTGACCTTGGGGGTGATCTTGAATTCGTCGGTGATGAAGAAGTCCCAGGCCCAGCGGAGCCGGTCGGTGATGACGAAGGGAAAGGCGCGGGAGGAGCTGGTGGGGATGCCGAGCAGGAAGTCGCCGTAAGGGTGGTTGGTGAAGCGGTTGGAGAACGAGACGCTGCCGAACAAGGCGTTGGAGGCCTGGCCGTCGGAGAACTTCACCCGGGTGGCCATGGCGCCGCCCTTGAGGCTGTGGCGGCCGTGGAACCAGCTCAGGTGCTCCTGGTACTGCTGGACGTAGTTCTTGAAGCCGGGATGACGCCAGACCTGCTGGTCGATGCCGGTCAGCCCTATGCCGCTGAAGGCGACGCGGAAGATGCCGCTGATGTCGGGCAGGTTGTCCACCAGGCCGACGATGCCGAGGTCCTTGACGACTTCCTTGCCCATCAGCGGGCCGTTGCGGGGGTTGTCGTTATAGGCGAGGCCCCAGCGGAACTCGTTGAGCAGGTTGGCGCGGAGGGTCCGCGTGTAGGAGGCATTCAACGCGCGGGTGTCGCGCGTCTGCCAGCGCTGGCCGATGGCGGGCAGGTTGCCTTCGAAGCCGCGGCTGTGGGAGCGGTTCCAGGTCCAGCGCCCGAACACGAAGGACTGCTCGGAGAAGCGGTGATCGAGCCGCAGCGTGTAGTTGGTGCTGGGATCGAAGGCGCGCGTTCTCGATTCGCGGTAGTTCTGGCTTTGGAGCCTGGAGATGTCGCCGTAGTTCGGCAGCGGATAGAACCGCTCCTGAATGCGCCGGGCGACGGAGTTGATACGGGCGGCGGGGATGCGGTTGCTAGGGAAGGGGGCGTTGCCGGCGTTCGGGTCGCGGACCACGGTGGCGGGGGCGAGCGCGGAGAAATCGCCCTCGCGCCAGGAAGCCAGCGGCACGGTCGGGTTCAGCAATTGCTGGACGGCGCTGCCGCGCGAGGTCTCGAAGGAGAAGAAGAAGAAGCTCTTGTTCTCGCCGGCATAGATGCGCGGCAGGACGACCGGGCCGCCGACCGAGCCGCCGGGCGCATGGCTGACGCCGGTCCCGCGCACCGGCGAGAAGGGATTGCGGGCGCGGAACCACGGCGTGCTGTAGTAGTCGAACAGGCTGCCGTGGAGCTGGTTGGCGCCCGACTTGGAGATGATGGTGACGTTGCCGATGGCGCCGAACTCGGCGGTGTTGTTGGCCATGTCGATGCGCACTTCCTCGAAGCTCTCGACGCGGTCGGCCAGCGGGCCGATGACGGTGCCGTCGTAGGAGTTGTTGAAGGTGATGCCGTCGAACGACTCGTTTTCCTGGTTGTGCCGGCTGCCGGCGAAGCGGAGGCTCCAGGTGCCGTCGTGAGCAGAGCGGGCCACGCCCGGGGCCAGTTGGAGGAAGTTGAAGACCGAGCGGGAATTCAGCGGCAGCGACTTCAGCGCGTCGGCGCTCTTGAAATCCGAGATGCGGGCGGTCTCGGTCTCGATCAGGGTGGCGCCGGCCGAGACTTCGACGGTGGCTTCCACCGTGCCGAGCTCGAGGCGGACGTCGAGGCGGCGGACATCCAGCGCGGCCAGTCGCAGATCGGGGACGACGAATTCCTTGAAGCCGGCGGCCTGGGCGCGCAAGACGTACTCGCCCTCGCGAAGCTGGGCCAGAGTGTAGTGGCCCACGTCATTGGACTTCGTGGTGTAGCGGTAATTGCTTAGGACGTGGGTGGCCACCACGGCGGCGCCGGGGACGACCGCGCCGTTGGGGTCGGTGACGGTGCCGGTGACGGTGGCGAAAGTGGTCTGCGCGGATAGAGCAGCCGCGAGCGGCAGCGCCAGGGCGACGACGCGGGCAAGAGGCATGCGGGTTCCCTCCCTGCGCTGAATCGTATAGCAGGGGCGGCGGGGATGCAAGGGGGGCGTGTAAGCTTGAATCAGCGTTCGGCCCGCTGGCGACGCAGGACGGCGACTACATCCGGCATCGGCTCTTTCGTAACATTGCGCCTCATCCAGGCCGGCAGGGGGACGGCGCACCTCCCCAAGGCCGCCCCCGGTTCAGCTTCGTCTTCCCACACAGTGATCTCCTCGTTCATCCGGCTCACCCCTCTATGCTGCGTCCCGCACGTCGAGGACAAGCGTCTTCTTCAGAGCCGCGAAGGCGGCCTCCATCTGGTCCAGACGGGACGCGTGGTGAATGTCCAGTAAGCGGTCCACCTGACGCATGTGGCAGCCCAGCCGGCGGGCCAACTCCGCCTTGCGCACTCCGGCAGAACGCATTTCCCGGTAGAGCCGCACCTTGGCTTCGGTCAAGAGGGACAAGGCTACAAAGCGACTTCGATGCCGGAGTTTCGAAGGAACAGGGATCTCGCGGCGGTTTTCGATGTAATCGGCAAGCACGTCTTGGAGCAGATCCGCGGCGCGGGCCAGCGCTTCGGCTTCGTCGTCTCCGAAGGTGTGGGCTTCCGGGAAGTCCGGAAACGAAACCAGAGTGGTCTCATTCGTGTCGGGTTCCAGGATCACGGGATACCGGAGCATGCGTAGTCTCCTTAGCGGCTGCCCAATAATAAGATCGCAGTGTGAAGCGTAGATCTTTCAATTT
>JBBTDS010000442.1:0-15795 GCA_038060875.1 Acidobacteriota bacterium
TGCTACCGCAGTTCCTTCAGCATCTCCTCCACCCACTGGTCCCCGTTACCTCCGAAGCCGATCTGCTCCTTTGCCAGCACACCGTTCCGATCGATGATCCAGTTCCGCGGAGCGCTCATGTACGGCACGACCTTCTCGACGTACAGCCGCGCCTCCAGCACCGGGAAGCTGTAACCGTGCTGCCGCAGGAACGGCTCGATCACGCCGGGGTTGTCGTCCATGCTGAAGGTGATCACCTGCACGTCCGGACGGTCCTTCAGCTTTTCGTACAGCTTCTGCACATAGGGTAGCTCGTCGCGGCAGGGTCCGCACCACGTGGCCCAGACATTGATGAAAGTGGTTTTCCCCTTCAGGTTAGCGAGCGTCCAGGGGTTGCCCTTCAGATCGGTGAGCTTAAACTCGGGCAGCGGCTTGCCGAGCGCATTCATCGCCGGCCGGCTCGGCACGCCCGACTTGATTTCGATGCTGTTGGTCCAGCTCAGCCAGGCTTCGTCGCTGCCGCCGAGATCCTTCCATAGCTTGTTCTGCTTCCCCAGCAGCGCGTCGCGGTTGAACCCGGTCGCCAGGGCCTGCCGATAATGGTGCAGCGCGTCCAGCTTGCGGCCCTCGTGTTCGGCGAACGCGCCCATCCGGTCGTAAAAGTTGTACTGCGCCGAGCGGTAGAACTGGAGCACCTGTGCGTTCTTCTCATCCTTTCCGGGCTCCTTGGACTTTAGAAGATCCTCCATCCTCCGCAGGATTTCGCGGGCCTTCGCGGCTTGGTCCTGCTTCATGTAGGCCTCGACCAGCGTCCCCCAGGCGCCCATGTGCTCGTTCACCAGTGCCATCCTGTTGCCGGTGGTAATCTGCGCATTCGCCTTTCGGACCAGGTCGATGTCGATGACTGCCTCGGGATCTTCGATCACCCGAATCGCCTCGTCGATCAAGGCCGGCACACGGTCGATGAGAATGCCGCGCTTGACCAGCGCCGAGGCGACCCGGTGCGTCCCCGGCCAGAAGCGATTGCGATCGGGGTCGCGCCGGTCGGCGGTAAGTGCCTCCTCGGCCGCCTTCTCAATCTCGGCCGGCGTGGCCTCGTGAAGGATCACCAGCGCATTGAGCCGCTCGATGTAGCCCGCCAGCTCGCGCGGGGACTCTCTGCGCCAGCGTTCCGATTCGGCCAGCAGCGCCTTAGCCCAGGCTTGCAGCCGCTCGGGCGGCTCCCAGTCGCGCGGGCGCGGGTTCTGACGGAGCCAGTCCATGTACGAGTCGCCAGCCCTGGGACGCCGCCGGGCTTCTTTCTCCAGCTCCTTATCACCGAGCAGCCGCGCCGCCGCATCCAACGCCGACAGCACCGCCGGATGCGGCGCCACCGTCCTCACCCGCCGTACGTCCTCGGCAACCTGCTTCCTGAGCGCCTCGTGCTCCGCCTGCGACGCGAGCCGGAACTCCGTTGCCCACAGCACCGAGTACAGACCCAGGTCTTCCGGCTCAGTCGCCGCTGCCAGCATCGGCCGCAGCCGCTTCGCCGCCGCCCCGGCCAGCTCCTTGTCCTCGATGCTCCGCAGAAACTGGTACGCCTCCAGGTTCTCCGGGCACGCTCTGGTGAACGCCTCGAAACTGGCCCGAAGCTTCTCGGGGTCGCGAAACTCCTCGCTGCGGTAAATCTCCATCAGCGCCAGGTGCGCCCAGGGATACGCCGGCTCGCGATCCAGCACCTTGCGGAAGTACTCGATCGCCTGGTTCGAGTTGTAGCCCACGAGCGCCCGCCCGTAAAGATAGATGTAGTTGGGATCGCCCGGGTGCTCGTCGAGCAGGCGTTGATACCGCTCGCGCACCGGCCGCCGCGTGTAGGGCCCCTGCTCGAGATACAGGCGGTGGAGAAAAAAGTCGTCCGTGGACCGGCGGAGCCGCTCTTCGATGGCGGCCCGCCTCTCGTAGGGATCGGCCGGAAGCGTTCGGTGGAACTCCTGAACTTCAGCCGGCGGCCGGCAGGGTACGGCGGCGGCGGCGAGGCCGGCGACTGCCAGGAATAGAACGATCATGGGACCTCCATCAGCTATGGAGCTTCGTACAACGTCAGGTCAAGCGCGCCGGCCTGGCCGTCTTCGAGCAGAACCGACGGCGCATTCGCATCGACCAGGATCTCCTCGCCTATCTCGCCAAAGTCGAACGAGCTCAACACAAGGTAGCGGCCGGGCGCCAGACCTTCGAACTGGTATCTTCCCTCGGCATCCGTGAAGGCCGTTTTCATGCCGTTCATCCGCCGCCGGGTTTCCGCCGTGACGGGGAACAGGAACACAGGCGCGCCGCAAACCGGCTTCTTGCGGAGCGCCACCACTCCAGCCAGCGTGGCCGGCCGGGACGAGAAGGATACACCCACCGAGCCTCCCCAGCGGGGCTCGATGTAGAACTCGTACCAGTCCGGGTGCTGGCCGGCCTTCGAGCGACGGCGCCAGCCCGGCGCGTCAACGTCTTTGAAGTAATGCGAGGGCGGAGGCGCCGCAGTCAGTTCCCAATAACCCGGCTGGAGACGCATTTTCGGTTCGGCCGGGCGCGGCTCGCTCTCGCCCGCCAGGTCCTTGCGGCGAATCTGCACGGCCGCCCGATCCAGCCGCAGGCCGCTGGTGTCGCGGCGATCCACTCCGAAGGCGACAACCGGGGTATCCCGGAGCTCGACATGAACGGAGTCGTTGGTGCTGTCCAGAAAAAGCTCCAGGTGGGCCGAGAGATTCAGCGGGATCTTGTTCTCCTCGGACTGGTGCTCCCCCAGCAGCTCGTAATCGCCCGGCGCGAGGTTCTCGAACGTGTAGCGGCCGCCGCACTGGACCTTCGTTTGCCTGCGCCCCGTGTCGGATGACAGGGTGACGGTTGCCGAATGCCATTCGCGACAGTTCTTAACGAACCCGCTGAGACGAAACAGCCGTCCTGGGAGCGGGTGGAGATTGACATCCATCTCCTCGTAGTCCAGGTCGCCCTTGACGATTTTTGCGTCGCGGGTGAGGGCGGTTTCCGGCGCATAAGTCGGCGCCAGCCCTTGCTTGTCCGCCAGTTCGTGCGCGCCCGACCGGACAAAATACCGGCCGGGCCGCAACCCGGGAATACGGAAGATGCCGCGGTCGTCCGTCTTTGCCTCGGCCGCGATCCGCAAGGGCAGCGCCACCGGGTAGGCGAGCACCGAGATGTCCGGCAGCCCGACACGGTTTTCGTCCAGCACGCGTCCGCTGATCGCCCCCAGGCGTCTCAAGCGCAGCTCAATGAAAATCTCGGAATCGGCCGTCACCGGGATCGGAAATCCCGGGCCGTTGCTGCGTTTCTGGCCGTAGGTGGCTTTGGCGAAGCCGCCGCGGACGGCCGACAGCACATAGTAACCCGGCGGAACCGAAGGGAAGACGAATTCACCGCGGCGGCCCGAGAGGATGGCCGCAAACGGCTTCAGTTGGAAATCCGAGAGGACCTCAAGGCTCACTTTCGCGCGGGCCAGCGCCAATCCGCTGGTGTGTTCGAGGACGACTCCGTGGACGACACCGCCCCTGAGGACGGGCGCCAACATCGCCACCGTGAGCAAAACCGCGCGGCGCATTACGGCCCGCTATTTATGACGCACCGACCCGGCCGGCCGTGCAAGGCCCTGAAAACGATGGACTGCGCCACGGAGCCGCTCAGCCCTCTTCTGCCTCGGCCAGCGAATCCAGCAACTCCCGGTCCTTGGCCAGCCGGTGCAGGACCTGGTGCACGCTGGCGGCCCGGAAGCCCGCGGCGCGGAGGCGGCGGTAGGCCGAGGCGAGGTTCTTGGGTTCGGCGAGCACGGTTTCCAGCGGCTGCTTGCGATACTTGCGGCGGAGGAAGTTCTCGATGAGGCGGGTCTCGTCGGCCTCGCGGTAGGTCTCGTCCACCACGCGCTCGGCCAGTTTGGGAGCCACGCGCCGCTTGCGCAGGTCCCGGAGGACACGGATCTTGCCCAGTCCCTCGTTTTCGAGCCGCGCCGTGGCTAAGCCCTCGGCGAAGCGCTGGTCGTTCAGGTAGCCGTACTCCTTGAGGCGGGCGAGAATCGGCTCGACGTCCTCGGGCCGCTCGGCCCGGCGCAGGAGCTTCTCCCGCAGCTCGGCGATGGTCTGGGCGCGCGAGCCCAGCGCGCGCAGGGCGCGATTCCAGAGGGCTTCGGCGTTTAGCGGCCGCGGGCGGCGTTCGTTGTCCACGCTCTACGACGAATCTACCACGGGGGGCGGGATGGCGGGCGGGAGCAAGACGTGGCCCACACGGCGAGTGTGCTAGTATTCAGAGGAAGGGAGCGAGAAAGATGGCGGACGAAGGGAAATTCTCGGCTTTTATCTTCGGATTCGGCGTCGGGCTGGCGGTCGGCGTGCTCTTCGCGCCGCGGTCGGGCGAAGAGACGCGCGAGGTGCTCCGCAGCAAGGCCGGCGAAGGCGCCGATTACCTGAAGCGGCGCGGCGGGGATCTGAAGGAATCCGCCGCCGACCTGGTGGATCGCGGCAAGACGGCGATCAGCCGGCAGCGGGAGAACCTGGCGGCCGCGGTGGAGGCCGGCAAGCAGGCCTACCGTGAAGCGGTGACTGCACAGACGGAAGGAGAAGCCGGAACAGTCACGTAGTATCGAACCGAGTCTGGCGCTGACTTCGCATGGACCAGCAGACCCTCGTATCGGTGATGGCCGGCGCGATCGTGGTGTCCGCGATCGCCATTGTTGTTCAGGCGTTCCTGCTGGCCGGGGTTTACCGCGCCAACCGGGAGACGAAGGAGCGGATCACGGCGCTGGTCGCCAAGGCCGAGCCGGCTCTGGAATCGGCGCAGAAGCTGCTGGAGGAGGTCCGTACGCGCGCCGGGGAGATCTCCACCCAGACCACCGAAGTGCTCGCGCTCACCCGCAGGCAACTGGTGCGGGCCGATGAGTTTCTCGGCGAGGCGACGGCGCGGACCCGCGTCCAGATGGAACGGCTCGAGCTGATGCTGGACGACGTGGTCGGCCGCTTCCAGGCGACGGCGGCGCTGGTGGAGAGCGGGATCGCGCGGCCCATCCGGCAGGTCAACGCGCTGGTGGCGGGCATCCGGGCCGCGCTGGCGGTGCTGGCGGCGGCGCGGACCACCGTCGAGCAGGCCACCAGCGACGAAGAGATGTTCATTTAGCCCGCAAAACCGGGGACAGACGGATCTGTCCCCAAGCCGCGGCACTCAACATCTCGTTAAACTGGTGGCGTTGTGGACAGATTCGTCTGTCCCCGGTTTTGCGGCAGGCCGGATGATCGACATCCACAGCCATATCCTCGCCGGACTCGACGACGGCGCGAAAACGCTGGAGGACAGCCTGGCGATGCTGCGAGTGGCGGCTGAGGCCGGCACCACCGACATCGTCGCCAGCCCTCACGCCAGCCTGGAGTTCCGCTTCGAGCCGGAGGTGGTGGCCGCCAAGATCGCCGAACTGAAAGCGGCCTCCGCCGACCGTCCACGCATTCACACCGGCTGCGACTTTCACCTCACCTACGACAATGTCCAGGACGCGCTGGCCAACCCGCTCAAGTACACGATCAACCAGAAGGGCTACCTGCTGGTGGAGTTCTCCGACCTGCTGATCGCCAAGACGATGGAGGACATCTTCGCGCGGATGCGGCAGGCTGGAATGACGCCCATCATCACGCATCCGGAGCGGAACTGGCTGTTGCAGCAGCGGATGGAGCGGCTGGCGCTGTGGGTGGAGAGCGGCTGCCTGCTTCAGGTCACCGCCCAGTCCTTTTTCGGCCGCTTCGGCGCCGGTGCCAAGAGGTTCGCGGCCACCCTGATGGAGCGCGACATGGTGCATTTCGTCGCCAGCGACGCGCACGATCCCCACGACCGCCAGCCGCGGCTCGACGAGGCTTACAAACACGTGGCCAGGAAGTACGGCCAGGAGCGCGCCGAGCGGCTCTGCATCAAGAACCCGCGGGCGGCGCTCGAGGGCGAGCCGCTGGAGGTCCGGCCGCCTGAGCCGCCCTCGAGACCGCGCAAGTGGTACCGGTTGTGGGCATAAGCCCTTTCAGCGACGCGCCGCCGGTGCGCGCAGCGCCCAGCCGCGGCGGTTAGCCGCTCCTGTAGACTTGGGATGTGAGGCGCTTGGCGGTACTTCTGGCCCTGTGGACAGCGGCGCTGGCGGCGCCGCCCGCCCCGGTTTCCGAGCTGGCCCGCAACCTGCTGGCTTCCGGGCTCGATGCGGAAGAGTGCTACCGCGTGCGCGAGCTGCACTTCGCCCGGCAGGACCTGCGCTTCTACCTCACCGACGGGTACCTGATCTTCGCCCGGCCGGTGGGCGCCGCGCGCATCACGGCGGTATTCTCCGCCGACGTTGAGGGCGGGGACGCCGAGGTGCTGGTGTTTCCGCCGCACCGTTCCGAACGGCGCTCTTTGGCCTTCTTCACCGGTTCGCCGAACCTCAACGAGCACTTCCACTCGGCGGTGCTGATCGCAACCGACGGAACCATCGCGGCCCTTGCCGAACAGCTTCGCGCCCGTGGCGAGGTGCGCCGAAGCCCGGAGATGGGCCTGCTGCTGGCGCAGAAGTGGGACCCGGTGGTACGGAATTTCCTCGCCAGCTTCCAGGTGCGGCTGGTAAACGACCTGGCGGCGAACCGCCTGCCGGCCGAGGGCCTGTTCTACGCGGCGCTGGCCGCGCGCAAGCTGGGCAATTTCGACGTGGTCTACGATCCGCGCGCGCCGGAGCAGATCACCGCCGGGCAGGTCGCTTTCCGGGAGAGCCGGAGCTACTTCGATTTCTGGACGCACTTTCAGGCGCGGTCCTTCCGGAGCCGGGCGCAGCCGGCCCCGAGCCCCGAAGTAACGCTGAGGAACTTCCGCATCGAGGCCACGCTGGAACCAAACCTCGAACTGCGGGCGGTGACGCGGGTGCGGGTGACGCCCAGCCGCGATGCGACCCGCGTGCTGGCGTTCAACATCTCGCCGCGGATGCGGGTGAGCGCGGCTGAGATCGACGGCGCGCCGGCCGAGGTGTTCCAGCCCGAGTCGCTGCGGGTGAACCTGATCCGCGGCGACGACAACGCGCTGTTTCTGGTGGCGCCGGCGGCCGAACTCCAGCCGGGCCGCGAGTATGAGTTTGCGTTCCGGCACGAGGGGGCGGTGATTTCCGAGGCCGGCAACCGCGTCTACTACGTGGGCGCGCGCGGGTCCTGGTATCCCAACGCCGGCCTCCAGTTCGCCCGCTACGACCTGACGTTTCGCTATCCGAAGGAACTGAACCTGGTGGCCAGCGGGCAGGTCGTGGAGGAGCGCGAGGAAGGCGCGTGGCGCATCACCCGGCGCCGCACCGATTCGCCGGTCCGGCTGGCCGGCTTCAACCTGGGCGACTACGAGCGGGAACGGATCGTGCGGGCCGGCTACACGGTGGAAGTGTATGCGAACCGCCGCCTGGAGAAGGCGCTGGAGCCGAGGTCGCAGCAGGTGCTGCTGCTGCCGCCGCCCAGCTCGGCCTGGCCGCGGTCCCGGACGCCGGCGGGTGTGATCGCGGTTCCGCTGGATCTGCCGCGGCCCGACCCAGCCGCGCGGCTCCAGCAGGTGGCCGCCGAGATCGCCGCCGGGCTGGAGTTCATGGCCGGCCATTTCGGCCCGCCGCCGCTCAGGACGCTGACGGTAGCGCCGATCCCAGGGACCTTCGGCCAGGGCTTTCCCGGACTGGTCTACCTGTCCACTCTGACCTACATGGACCCGAAGCAGCGGCCGGCGGCGGCGCGCGACGAGGCCCAGCAGACGTTTTTTTCCGAGATTCTGCACGCGCACGAAACCGCGCACCAGTGGTGGGGCAACGTGGTGACCACGGCCGGCTACCAGGACGACTGGCTGATGGAGGCGCTGGCCAACTACTCGGCGCTGCTGTTCCTGGAAAAGCGCAAGGGGAGCCGGGCGCTGGAGGAGACGCTGGCCCAGTACCGGAACCGCCTGCTGGAGAAGACCGAGGAGGGCCAGACCATCGAGTCAGTCGGGCCGCTGGTCTGGGGGCCGCGGCTGCGGACCTCCCAGGCGCCCGGCGCCTGGCGTGCGATCATCTACGACAAGGGATCGTGGGTTTTGCACATGCTGCGCGGGCGGCTGGGCGACCAGCGGTTCCTCGGCATGCTGGGTGAGCTGCGGCGCCGCTATCAGTACCGCGCGGTGAGCACCGAGCAGTTCCGCCGCCTGGCGGCCGAATTCCTGCCGGCCGGCTCGCCCGATCCGTCGCTGGAGCAGTTTTTCGAGCAGTGGGTTTATGGGACCGGCATCCCGTCGCTGCGGATGAAACACTCGGTGCGCGGCAAAGCGCCGGCGATCCGCGTCGAGGGCACGATCACTCAATCGGACGCCGACGAGGACTTCGGCACCCACGTGCCGGTCGAGATCCAGTTCGCCAAGGCCAGGCCGGTGCGGCATTGGGTGTGGACATCGAGCGAGCCGGCCTCCTTCACGGTGACGGTGCGCCAGCCGGCGACCAAGGTGTCGCTGGACCCGGGCAACGCGGTGCTGAGGCGGTAGCCAGTGGGCGAGCTGCCCCGCGGCGGACGAGCAGAGGGTCAGGCCGCCTCTTCCAGTGCAACCACCACGCGCTTCCCCAAAGCCCCCAGTGCGGCGGCGAGTCTCTCAGGCCTGGTGCCGTGCTTGGGATTCAGCATGCGGCGCACCACGAGTTCGGTGCACCCCAGCCGGCGGGCGAGCTGGCTGTTGTTGATGCCGGCCTCGCACATGGTCACGTAGAGGGCCAGCTTCGGGGCCAGATAGAGCGCCACCGGAATCATCCGTTGATCACGCGTTGGCGCTGATGGTCTTGGGATTCGCTCCTTGCGGGCAATCCGTCCAGCCAGCGCCTCTTGCAGGCAATCGGCTGCCTCGCTGACGGCGTCGGCGATGTTCTTGCCGCTGGTGATGGCTTCAGGAAGATCGGGGAATCGCACCGTGAACGCTCCGCGCTTCTCGGGAAGAAACGCGGCAGGATACACAAAGTCGTACATAGCCCTTCCCTATCGGATGTCGGTGAGTCTTCCGGCAAAGTACAGCGTGCCGTGGCTGCCTTTGCCGTGCGCGGCAACGAAGCGGCAGCGGATACGGTTCTTTCGGGCCAGCGGTTTCTTCACGCGCGTGACGAGCTCCCCAGCCTTCACGGCTTCAGTATCGTAACAGATGTGTCCGGAACGTCAACGGTCGTCGTACAGTCAGGTGTATAATTCCCCAAGCCAGGCCGGCAAGGTGGACAACCTTGCCGGCCTGACGCCAAGACCTTCTCATGGAGGCCCGGATGAAGTGGAACATTGTGGCCGCATTCTCGCTGGGGTTGCTGCTGGCTCCATCTGTCTACTCCAGCGACTGGCACTGGCAACATCCGGTTCCGGCCGGTAACACGCTTAGGGCGGCGGCCCAGGGTCAAGACCTGGTGATCGCCGCGGGAGACTACGGAACGATCGTCCGCCTCGACAGGAAAACCCGTCAATGGCAGCATGCCGCCAGCCCGGTCGAAAGCCACCTCAGGGCGATCGCCTTTGTTTCCGGCACAACCTGGGTCGCGGTGGGCATGGAAGGAACGATCCTCCGCAGCACAGACTCGGGGTTGAACTGGACTCGCCTGGAAAGCGGGACCAAAGACAACCTCTATGGCCTGGCTTTCGGCGGACCGGACCTCGGCATCGCTGTGGGTTCCAGCGGGACGATACTCCTTACGCAGAACGGAGGCCAATCCTGGACCCGGCGCGGGGCCGGGGTCAGTTCCACTCTCCGCGCCGTCGCCTTCTTAAGCCCGCACGAAGCTGTGATTGCCGGCGAGGCCGGCGTGATCCTGAAGACGGGCGACGCCGGGATGAACTGGAGCCAACACAAAGTCGCCGCCAACCTCTATTCGGTCGTCGCTCGCGGTGATCACCTCATCGCCGCCGGGGGAGAGGCGGGTTATTTCAGAAACCGGCGGGTGATCTTCCGCTCCACTGACCGTGGTGATAACTGGAAGGTCGAATTGGACGAGTCCGGCCCTGTCCTTTATGGCGTTTCGATCGGGGCGGACATGACGGCCATTGCCTGCGGCGAGTCAGGGACGCTTATGCAGAAATCCAGCCGCGATTCCGCGTGGGCCAAAGCCAGGAGCCCGACCAAACACTTGCTGGCCGCGGTGATTCACTCACCAGAACAGGTCCTGGCAGTAGGCAGCTTTGGGACCGTGGCCACCAGCACCGACGGTGGAAAGAGCTGGAACGCCAATTTCTCCGAGAAGCAGAAAGAACTGAATGCCATCTCCTTTTACGACGCGGCCCACGGCGTGGCCGTCGGAGACGAGGGACGGATTCTGTACACGGCGGACGGCGGGCGCCAATGGCAGGTTTCCAAGAGCGGCTTCAAGGCGGGCCTCCAGGGAGTCTCCATGGTCAGTCCCACGGCGGCGGTGGCGGTAGGCGGAGCAGGCCTGGTGCTTCGGAGCACTGACGGAGGGGCGTCGTGGAAAACAGTCGCATCGGGAACGGACCTGTCGCTTCGAGCCGTGGACTTCGCCGATGAGCGTTCCGGGCTGGCCGTGGGCTATTCCACGATTCTGGCAACCGCCGATGGCGGGAATACCTGGGAGCGAAGAGCCATCCCTGCCGGCGTGGGAGACACGGCCTTTCTCGATGCAGCGTACGCCAACAAGTCGGTGGCAGCCATTGTCGGAGCCCTCGGAGTTATCCTGACGAGTTCTGACGGCGGTCAGACCTGGACTTATCGCCGGAGCGGCTCAACTCAGCACCTCCTGTCGGTCGCCTGGAGTGACTCGCAGCACGCTACCGCGGTGGGGGACAAGGGCATCATGGTCGCAACGGCGGATGGCGGCCAGACCTGGGCCGTCACTCCCAGCGGCGCCGATCAAAGGCTGACCGGCGTAGCGTACATTAACGACCGCGAGGGATTCGCCGCCGGCGACTCCGGAATCCTGCTGTACACGAAGGACAGCGGCAGGTCCTGGACGCCGGAGCCAAAGCCCACCCTGAATCACCTGCGGAGCCTCTTTTGCCGGCCTGGCACGCCGTTGTTTGCGGCCGGTTGGAACGCGACAATCCTGCGGCGCGATGTGACCCAGCCCGCGGAAAAGCGATGAGGTTCACCACCATGCCCGATGCCAACCGTGACGACGCTCCACGCACTCTGGCCAGCCCGACGCCCTTGGGGGAGCGGAATCCCGTCATCGACATTCTTCGGGGATTCGCCGTATTCGGAATCCTGCTGGTGAACTTCCCCGGCTCCGAAGCCGCCCGCAGCGGGGCCGCTGACGATGCGGTCAGAAAACTGCTCTCGCTGCTTGTCTCGGGCAAGTTCTACACCACCTTTTCCTTCCTCTTCGGGCTCGGCTTCGCCATCCAGTTTCTCAGGGCGCAAGCCAGGGGACAGCGCGTGGTTCCGGTTTACCTCAGACGGATGGCGGCGCTTTTCCTGATTGGACTCGCCCACGCCGTTCTGATCTGGCCGGGAGATGTTCTCATGGTCTACGCCTTCATGGGCCTCTTCCTGATTCCGTTTCGGAAGCGCTCGGCCAGGGTGCTGCTTCCCGCGGTCCTGCTTGTGCTGGCCGGGGAGTACTATCTTTGGACCACCGAGAGGACTTTCCTTGTTCGGGATGTGGTCCCGCGCATTGTCCATCCGGAGCTGGAGCAGGAAGCAGAGGTCCAGAAGTTCCTTGTCTATGACGAGAACAGGGAGGCCGGCCGGCAATTGCGGGCGGCCACGAGGTCGGGGACCTACGTTGACGCCGTGGTTGCCCGGTTCAATGTCTGGAGACTCAGTAATCGATACTTGTTCCGCAATATATGGGTCTCGAGTTTTGCCATGTTTCTGATCGGGATGTATGCGGGGCGCTCGGGTTTGCTTCGCTGGCCGCTGGCGCGGGCTGTGCTGGTGCGGCGCGTGATGTGGATTGCCCTGCCCATATTTCTCGGGTTGGGCATTCTGAACACGTATGGTCCGCAGTTGTTGGGCTCGCTCTATTTCAAGATTCATTGGAAGGTGACTGCAGTGGCCTGGATCGTTCATGCGCCGGCCGGGTCGCTGTTCTATATCTCGGCGATCCTGACCGTGCTGGCTCTGCGGTCGCATTGGATCCCCAGGCTGGCGCCGCTTGGTGCGGTAGGCAGAATGCCACTGACCAACTACCTGTTGCAGTCGGTGGCGGGAACACTGCTCTATTACGGGTACGGGCTGGGTCTTCAACTCAAGTTGGGCTTCCTGTCAGGCCTGCTGCTTGCCATGGGCGTGTTCGCGGTGCAGATCGTGCTGAGCCGCTGGTGGTTGGGGAAGTTCCAGTATGGTCCGGCCGAGTGGCTCTGGAGATCGGCAACGTACGGCAGGCGGCAGCCGATGATGCGGATTCGGGCGACGGAACCAGCCGTCGCCGACGCGGCACGCTGAGGGCGGCGTACGCCGCGGAGCGGCTAAGGCTCGACGACCTCCAGGCCGGCGGGCGCGACTGCCTGCATGTGCGTTACGTCCCAGGTCAACAGAACGCGTGCCCCGGCGCGGTGGCAGGCCAGCGCAATGGCCGCGTCGTACACCAGGCCGCCGCCGCGGCCAGCACCGGCGAGGTCGCTGAGGATGCCCCAGCAGTCTTCGGGCTCCAGGCCGCACACCGCGGCCTGATCCCCAATCGCCATCCGGAGAGCGTGGCCGGCGGTCTGCGGGGGAACCCTCACCGGACCCGGCAGGCGCGTCAGCACCGAAAAACATTCCAGCAACGCATGACAGGCGATGACGGGCCGCTGGCCGGCGGCCAGGCGGCGCTCATAGCCGTTCACGGTGGCCCGATGGCGCGGGTGCCAGTCAGCCAGCAGCGCCACCAGGCAGTTCGAGTCGAGTCCAAACTTAGCGTGGATTGCTCGAGATGCGCCGGATTCGCTCTTCACGGATTTCCTCGATCACCCGCCGCACGGTGTCCTCGCCAAGGGGCGGCGTGCCTGGGGGCGCCGCCAGCACGTACCGCTTGCCGCGGCGCACCAGCTTCGGTTCTTGGCGCACCGGCTCGAGGCCGACCTTGCCGTCGCGCCACTCGACGCGGAGTGGCTGTCCCGGGCACAGCCCCGCCTGCTCCCGAACTGCCTTCGGGATTACCACTCGCCCCGCCCGGTCAATGGTAGTCTCCATACCAAAATCATACCATCGAAATTACCAGAGGAAGGCCGCCGAGACCGCGTCGCCCACCTGGAGGCGCAGCTCGCCTGAGGTCACCCCCTCCGGCAGGCGCGCGTTGACCTGGTAGTAGCCGGGGATCCAGGGGGTCAGGCCTGCGTAGAGGGGCTCAACTGTGAAGTCGCGCCCGGCGGCGCGGACGCGGACAGTGACCGGCTGGGCGACGCGGTGGTAGGGCCCCTCGCCGGGCGCGCCGTGGCCGGCGGCGATCGGCGGGTCCGTGAGGCCGAGGCCCTTGGCGTAGATCTCCACGTATTCGCCGGCGCGGCGCACGCCGAGCACCACCGGCGCGGCCACGGCGGCGTTCAGCCGGAAGGGCGCCGACTCCAGCCCGTCGCGCCGCAGCATGATGTTCCAGCTCTCGGCGCTCTCGTAGGGCAACTGGAGATCGATGCGCTCCGGCGTCACCGAGTACAGCGGGGCCGCCGTTCCGTTCACCACCACCTGCACGCCCAGCAGTTCCAAAGGCAGCGGGACAGCCGGAGCGCCGGCGTACTCCGGGGCGAGGTTGGCGACCGACAGGCTCACCAGGTCGCCGGGCGCGGCAACGCCCTGGGATGCGCCGCGGATGCGCGGAATGGCGGATGCGAAATCCTCGGCCTTGACGTTTACGTCGAAGCGGACCGCCGTGCCGGCTCGCACATCCTGAGCAATGGTGCGGTAGATCTGTTTTCCGGCGCGCTCGATGCGCACGCGGTAGCGGTCGGGCACGAGATCCACGGCGCCGAAGAAACCGCCGCCATCGGTGGAGGTCTTGAGCGCGCGCCCGCCGGTATCCGGCTCGATCCACACCGTGGCGCCGTCCTTGAGCCAGCCGGGGCCGCCGTCCACCGCGAGCCAGCCGTAGACGTGGCCGCGCTCGGGCTTCGCCTTCCAGGGCAGCGCCGGCGGCGGGACGCTCTCGCCGAACAATTCGCCGGCGGCGCGGTAGAACTCGGCGTTGGGCGTTATGGGCAGGCCGGCGGTGTTGAGCGTGTTGGTGCTGGCGAAGCTGTAGAAGTTGATGCCGATGGGGCTCGCGCCCGCGGCCGAAGGCCTGAGCACGCGGCCCGCCTGGGCGATGGAATCGGGGATCGAGTTCAGGTAGATGCCAAGGCCCGGCATAATGGCGCGGCCGAACTGCCGGTCCTTTTCGTATTCGAGCCAGCGGTCGATCCAGGCGGCGTAGCGGGACTCGGCGAAGTAGTTCATCGGGATGCCGAGGTCGAGGATGCCCTCTTCCATCCAGCCCCGCCAGTCCTGGAAGACGCGGCTGTAGGCGTCCTTGGCGCGGAACTCGGCGTCGCTGAGGGGACCGTTGCCCCAGGTGATGAGCGCGGCGCTGACCTTGGTCGAGGGGCGGATGGCGTAGGCGCGCAGGTAGATCTGGCGCACCAGGCCGGTGACCTGGCGGCGGCGGAACTCGCTCCAGGCCGGGTCGTTGGCCGCCGGCCGGCCGGTGCGGTTGGCCAGCCGCTGGAAGCGCTCGACCGCTTTGGGGTTCCAGCCGTAGTTGGCGTCCTCGGGATAGCGGACGTAGTCGAGGTGGATGCCGTCGAGCTCGTAGTGTTTGACCGGCTCCAGGATGACGTCGGCGAGGTATCGCGCGGCGTCGGGATGCCCGAGGTCGAGCGAGCTGGAAACCAGCCGGCCGGTCGAGTCGATGCTCATCCACATATCGTCGCCGCTGGCGTTGGGGCCGTGGCTGTGCCATATGTGGCGCGGGTCGCGCGGCGGGGCCAGGGTGGTGGGCCACATCGGCCCGACGTTGAACCAGGCGTGGACCTCGATGCCCAGCGGCCTCGCCTTGCCTATCAGGTACTCCAGCACGTCGAAGCCGGGAGCGTAAGTGGCATCCTGCGCCGGCGGCTCCAGCGAGTTCAGGTAATAGGAGTCGGCGCGGCGGCGCACCTGGACGATGATGGTGTTCGCCTTGGCCAGCGCCAGGTTCTCCACCATCTGGTCGATTTCGGTGGGGTTCTTGTAGCCGGCGTGGAAAGAGTCCGCCCAGAAGGCGCGGTATTGCTGCGCCTCGAGGGCGAGGGCTGCCAGCAGCGCCAGAACCGCGGGTCTCATCTCAGGTATCATTTCTTTTCAGATGGAAGAGAGTCAAGTCCCCCCTCAGGTGTCGGTCCTGATTGTGTCGCATAACAGCGCCGCCGCGCTAAGGCGGTCTCTGGCGGCGCTGGAGCGATCCGGCGAGCGCGAGAAGTTCGAAGTGCTGGTGATCGACAACGCCTCGCGCGACGAGAGCCCGCAGCTTGACACCGAGTTCCCCAGCGCGACCTTCCTGCGCCTGCCGCGGCATTTCGGGCTGGTGAAGGCGCTGAACATCGGGATGCGCACGGCCAAGGGCGAGTTCTTCCTGTTCCTGGCCGTCGAGGCGGAGGTGCTGGCGGACACCGTGCCGGCCCTCGCGGCGCGGCTCGCCGGGGCGCCGGAAGCGGTGGCGGTGTGCCCGCTGGTGGTGACGCCGGAGGACCAGCCGCGGCCGCGGCTGTTTCAATTGCCTACGCCGGATGCGGTTGCCTCGCTGGCGCGGCGCGGTGCCTGGCTCGAAAGCGGCCAGCGGGAGTTGGAGGGTGACAGCGTGCCGGTTCCGTTCCCGAGCATGGCGGCACTGATGGTGCGGAGCTACTTCCTGAAGGGCCTGCGGTACATCGATGAGCGCTACGG
>JBBTDS010000443.1:0-9421 GCA_038060875.1 Acidobacteriota bacterium
TTCTCTGGCCCTGCCACAAGCCGGTTCGAAAACCGGCTCGCAAACCTGGAGGTTCGCCCCACGAAATGTAGAAACTCCAGTGACAGGCGGGAACGCCCGCCCTACAACGGCAGTATCTCTTCCCGCACCGCATCGAACGCCAGCCGCCGCTTCTCGACATAGGCGATGTTGCCCAGGTGCGATGCCTGCGCCGAGCGGTGCCCGATCAGCACGTCGCCCGCGGGCAGCTTCCGCGTCCGCACGCACTCCAGGAAGTTGTTGACGTGGTCCAGCGTCATGTCCCCCGTCTCAGCCTGCACCACCACCGGCTGCGCGCCCTTCACGGCCTCCTGGTACTCGAACCGGCGGCGGTCGATCCAGAGCCGGCCCTTGGCGCCGCACAACTCCACCGCCTCGCCGCGGATGCCCGGCGCCAGCGTGGCCTCGAACGTCACCGTCAGGTCGCCGGCGTACTCCAGCAGCACGTTGATCGTGTCCGGGGCCGTGCGCCCGTCCTTGTACGCGTACACACCGCCCGCCGCCACCGCCGAGACGGGGATGTCCTGGCCCAGGAACATGTGCACCACGTCCACCCAGTGGGTGAACAGGTCGGTCACCTGCCCGCCGCCGAAATCCAGGTAGGCCCGCCAGTTCCAGTATTGCTGCGGGTCCCAGTCCCGCCACTTCAGCGGTCCGAGGAACCGCGCCCATTCCAGGTTCGATGGCTTCTCCCGCAGGCTCTCCGGCGCCCGCCGCAGGTGATAAGTGTTGCCGTGCCACCAGGTGCGCGCCAGCGTCACCTTCCCCAGCCGGCCGGTGTCGATGTATTCCCGCTTGGCCTGGAGGTAGTGTTTCCCCGAGCGCTGCTGCATCCCGACCTGGCATATCCGCTCGTTGACCCGCGCCGCCTTGACGATCTCCGGCCCCTCGGCGATCTTCAGCGTCAGCGGCTTCTCGACGTAGACGTCCTTGCCCGCGTTCAGCGCGTCGATCGCCGTCTGCGCGTGCCAGTGGTCCGGGGTGGCGATCAGGACGGCGGCGACCTCCTTCACCTCCAGCAGCTTGCGGTGGTCGGTGAAGCTGCGGGCGTTGGGCGCCTTCTGCTGCGCGCGGTCGATCATCTCGCCGTAAACGTCGCAGACGGCGACCACCTCCACGTCCGCGTTCTTCTGGAACTGGTCCATGTCGTGACGCCCGCGCTCGCCGCAGCCGATCACACCCAGGCCGATCCTGTCGTTGGCGCCCAAAACCCGTGAAATCATGTGCGAAATTATACCGCGCCGTCCCACTTCTTATAGAGGAGCGCGATGCCGAAGACCCGCTGCCTGGCGGTTGCCGCCGCTATCGCCGCCGCCATCCTGGCGGCGCAGACGCCCAAGCCTTCTTCAACCGACGCCGAACTGGAGCGCGCCATCCGCGACCGCTTCGCCCGCTCCAAGATCGCCGTCAACAACTTTACCGTCCGCGTCCAGGGCGGCGTGGCCACGCTGGAAGGCCGCACCGACGTCATCCAGCACAAGGGCACCGCCACCCGCCTCGCCAGGGCGTCCGGCGCCCGCCAGGTCGTCAACAAGATCGAGATCAGCGAGAAGGCCAGGGAGAAGGCGGCCGCCAACCTCGCCAAGGGCCGCCGCCGCGCCCAGATCAAGCGCGGCGAACCCCGGTCCGAACGCTCGCCGCAGCCACCCGCGGCCCGCGTGCCATAATGATCGATCATGGCAAGCACCTTCGCCCGCTTCGCTGCGGTCCTTTTGGTCGCCGCCCCCCTGGCGGCCGGCGAGCTGCGCGTGGGCGCGGCGGCGGTGAAGATCACCCCGCCGCAAGGCATGCCCATGGCCGGCTACTATTACAACCGCGCCGCCGCCGGCGTCCACGACGACCTCCACGCCAAGGCGCTGGTCTTTGAGCAGGACGGCGCCAAGGCCGCCCTGGTGGCCTGCGACCTGGCCAGCGTTCCCCGCAGCGTCGTCGAGGAGGCGCGCCGCATCATCGAGACCTCGACCGGCATCGCCGCCGGTCGCGTCATGATCAGCGCCACCCACACCCACACTGGACCCTCATTTCCCGGCCGCACCTCGCGCGACGATAAGGTGGCGGCCACCCTCGGCATCGCGCAGCAGTACGTGGCCGACCTGCCGCTCAAGATCGCCGACAGCGTCCGGCGGGCCGATGCCGCTCTGGCGCCGGCCCGCATCTCGGCTGCCGTCGGCCGCGAGGAGTCGCTGGCCTTCAACCGCCGCTACTTCATGAAGGACGGCAGCGTGGGCTGGAATCCCGGCAAGCTCAACCCCAACATCGTCAAGCCTGCCGGCCCCATCGATCCCGCCGTGCCGGTGGTTTACATCGACACACCGGAGGGAAAGCCGCTGGCCACCTACGTCAACTACGCCATGCACCTGGACACCGTCGGCGGCGAGCAGTTCTCGGCCGATTACCCGTACACGCTCGCGACACTGCTCGGCAAGCTGAAGAGCCCCGAGATGCTGACGGTGTTCACCATGGGCACGTCAGGCAACGTGAACCACCTCAACGTCAAGACCCGCGACCGGCAGAAGGGCCACGAGGAGGCCGCCCGCATCGGCACGGTGCTGGCCGGCGAGGTGCTCAAGACGTACACGCGCCTGGAACCGCTCGCCACCGCCGCGCCCGCGGCCCGCAGCGAAATCGTCAAGCTGCCGCTGGCCGCTTTTCAGCCGGGCGACATGGAGAAGGCGCGCGCCCTCGCCTCTAAGTTCGGCGAGCCGAACGCCGCCCCATTCATGGACCTGGTCTGGGCGTTCAAGGTGCAGGATGTCGCCCGGCGCGAGGGCCAGCCGATCGAGGCCGAGGTCCAGGCGATCGCGCTGGGCAACCAACTCGCCTGGGTCGGCCTGGCCGGCGAGATCTTCGTCGAACTGGGACAGGCGATCAAGCAGGCCTCGCCGTTCCCATACACCGTCGTCGCCTCGCTGTCCAACGGCTCGGTCGGCTACGTGCCGAACCGCAAGGCCTATCCCGAGGGCGCTTACGAAGTAGTGAGCGCGCGCGGCGCCGCCGGCTCTGGCGAGATGCTGGTGGACGCGGCCCTTCGCCTGCTCAAGGAGCTCCAACCGAAATGACTACCTCCAATCCCACCCGCAGGCAGTTCCTCGCGGCAGCCGCGGCGGCCCCGCTGGCTGGGCGCCGCGACCCCGGCCTCATCCGCCGCGAGAACCGCAAGCCCGGCGCCCCTGACTGGCAACTCACCAAGGTCCGGCTCGACAAGCGCGGCGGCGCCCGCTCGCCCTGGATCGAGGGCTACTGCTCCCACCAGAGCATCGAGGCCGGCGAGAAGCTTCGCATCATGGCCAGCGCCAACCCGCCCGGCCGGTTCCGCATCGAGATATTCCGCATGGGTTACTACGGCGGCCGCGGCGCGCGGCTCATGCAGACGCTCGGGCCGCTCGAAGCGAAGCCGCAGCCCGACCCCGCGGTCGGCCCCGAACGGCTGCGCGAGTGCCGCTGGGAACCCAGCGCCGAGCTCGCCATACCGGCCGACTGGCCCAGCGGCGTCTATCTCGGCCGGCTTAGCCGCATCCCGGAGAGCGCTACCGTCCACGGCTGGCAGAGTTACATCATCTTCATCGTCAGGGACCGGCGCCCGGCGGACGTACTGTTTCAGTGCAGCGATAACACCTGGCAGGCTTACAATAAGTGGCCCGACACTTACTCCCTCTACACCGACCCGCGTCATCCGTGGGCGCCGGGCGTCGCCGTCAGCTTCGACCGTCCCTACGGCCTGTATCCGCAGATCTCCGAGAATCCCCAGTCACTGGGCTCGGGAGAATTTCTGTGGTGGGAGTATCCCCTGTGTTACTGGCTGGAAATGCACGGTTACGATGTCACTTACGGCGGCAACCTGGACATGGTGCGGCCGGAGGAGGCGCTGCGGGCCAAGGTCTTCATCAGCGTGGGACACGATGAGTACTGGGACCGGCGGCAATACGACAACGCCCTGGCGGCGGTCAAAGCCGGAGTAACCGAGTTATACCTCTCGGGCAACTCGGTCTTCGGCATCTCGCCGTTTCTGCCCGCGAGCGACGGCCGGGCCAACCGCGTCATCCGCCGCGAGGGGGTTTATGGCGGCGTCTCCAAGGCGGAGGAGGAGTTCTTCAAGATTCCCTTCCCGGTGACCGCGCCCGACGAGGCGCTCTTGATGGGCGCGGCCAGTCCGTACCCTTTCAACGGGGGCGGCGACTGGATCGTGGTTAAGCCGGAGCACTGGATTTTCGCCGGCACGGGCATGCAGAAGGGCGACTCTATTCCCGGCCTGGTTGGCTGGGAGTTCCACGGCGGGCCTGCCAACATCCCCGGCCTGGAGGTGGTGGCCGAGGGCGATGCCCTGAGCGGCGGCGTGCGGCCCTCTCACTGGACGGCCACGATATATCCCGGGCCGAAGGGAAACTTCGTCTTCAACGCCTCGACCATCTGGTGGGCGCAGGGCCTGGCCTCGCCGCCCGGCCACGTGCTTCCGTGGTCGCACTGGGTCCGCCCGCACGGCCCCGACCCGCGCGTCCAGCGCATCACCCAGAACCTGCTGCGCCGGGCGGTGGCAAAGCGGGCAGGCTGATTGGGCGGCGGCGTCCCCTCAGTTGCACTCGGCCACCAGCGGGCCGGCGAGTTCCTTGAGGAAGAAGAGGCGGCCGGGCAGGGTGGGCATCCAGCTCGATGGCACCCAGCGGTCGGGGCCGTAGCGCAGCGTCATCCAGAGGCTCGCGCCCTGCCACATCATGCCGCGGCCCAGCGCGCCGTCGGCGCCGCCGATGATGCGGTCGGCGCCGAGGAACAGACCGGGGCCGATGGTGTTGGCGCGGGTCGGCACCAGCGTGGTGCGGCTCTTGAAGCTGGTGATGGCGTTCTGCTCGACGGTCAGCGGGTGCAGCATCGCCCCCAGGCGGTGCGTCTGGCGGCGCCACTCCTCGTCAGTCGCGAACTCGGCGGCGAAGTGCGGCTCCCAGAAGGCGATGTGGCAGACGCGGCCGATGCCGAAGATCACCTGGAGCTCGGCGCCCTCGCGCCGCAGCGCCGCGATGCGCTCGGCGTAAGTGGGCAGCACGTCGCGGGTGGCGAAGTGCCGCTGCGCCGCCGGCACCGTCGCCGCGCCCAGCGGCCCGTAGAAGGCGTCCTCCATGGCAAAGGTGAAGGCGCCGGGGTTATCCGCCGGCAGCGTGTTGCCCTCGGCATCGCTCCACTCGTCCATGTTGAAACCGTAGACGTGGTCGCAGCCGACGCCCCACTCCTTGAGGAAGTAGACCGCCCAGCGGTACATGCCCATCGGGCCGACCGGCAGGATGAGCGCCAGCTTGCGCCCGGCCTCGCGCGTGCGCCGGATCTGGAGGGCGATCTCGTGGCCGAGCACGGTGTCGAAGTCGGCCAGCGTCGCGCACGGCGCCGGCTGGAAACCCGCGTGCCACCAAGGCTGCCGATCGAGCACCGACTCCGGCGGATGCGCGCAGCAGGCGTCGATCCGGGCCAGGTCCCAACCGGCCGGGAAGAAGTTCTCCAGCAGCGATCCTTTCAGCGTGCTTTGCAGGTCAATGTTCATAGTGTTTGCCTCACAGCGACCCCAGCCCGTGCCGCCGGGTCAGGGGACGGGAATGGCGCGGCCCGTCCGCGCCGATTCGTAGCAGGCGGCCAGCACCTGCTGGCTGCGCAAGCCAGCCTCGGCGCTGGCGCGCGTCGAGCGGCCTTCCCGCAGCGCCTGGCTGAAGTCCTCGATCTCGGCAAGGTAGGTGTTCACCGGCTCGGGCGCGATCTCGACGCCGCCGGCCGCATCGCGCTGCTGTTGGGCGTCGTAAGCGCCCTCGGCCTGCTTTAACCGCGCCGCCATCGTGCCCTGGCTGCCCTGGCCGATGGTGCCTTTGGCCAGGATGCAGCCGAGCGAGCCATACAGCTCCAGCACGTTGTCGCTGGCCTCGTCGGGGATGCAGAAGAAAGTGTCCACCGTGCCAATGGCGCCGTTGGCGAACGAGAGCATGGCCACCGCGCTGTCCTCGGAGCGGTAGCCGTGCACGGTGTTGTTGATGAAGCAGCTCACCTTGGCGACGGGGCCGAAGAACATCTCCAGCAGATCGATGCAATGTCCGCCCATGTCGATGAGCGAGCCGCCGCCGCCGCGGGCCGGGTCCTGGCGCCAGGCGCCCTCGATCGGCGGGTACCAGCAGGAGAGCTGCGCCCGCGCGTAGACCGGCTTGCCGAGCCGGCCGTCCTCGATGAGCTTCAGCGCCGCCTGGTGCTGGGCGAGGAAGCGCATCATGAACGCGGTGCCGATCTCGACGCCGGCGGAGCGGCAGGCCGCCAGCATCTCCTCCGCTTCGGCGACGTTCATCCCCAGCGGCTTCTCGCAGAGCACGTGCTTGCCGGCCCGGACGCAGGCGAGCACCTGCTCGCGGTGCGCGGCGGCCGGCGTGGCGATGTAGACGGCGTCGATGCCGGAGGCGAGCAGCTCATCGATGCTCGCGACTGCCTGGGCGCCGAACCGGCGGGCGGCGTCCGCGTTAGCCGTTGGGTTAATGTCATGGACCGCGCGCAGCACGGCGTTCGAGGCGGGCACGATGCCTTCGGGGATGGTGCGCCGCAGCGCGATCCCGCCCGAGCCGATCACTCCCCAGCTAACTCTTCCTGGCATAAGCCTCAATCACCTTTACGAGCCCGGCGGCGATCTGGTGCATGTCTTCCCCGGTGAAGGTCGGGTACGCGAAGCAGGTGAAGGTGTGGGTTTCGTGCCAGAGCGCGTTGGGTACTTCGACCCCGGAGTAATCGACGCTCGCCGGGCTGGCGTACTCGGCAGAGCGGAAGGGGAACTTCGACCTCCCGAAGGCGTTGTGCTCCTGGAAGGCGCGCTCGGTGTGACACTGCGGCCAGAAGACCTTCCAGCAGGGCACGCCCTCGGCCCCGGCCGCATCGACGAACTGCTTGATGGTGCAGTTCATGTTCTCGATGTCAAGCGAAAAAGCCATCGCGTACCAGCCGTTCTGCCGCTCCGGCGTGTCTATGGGGCAGTACTTCACCTCGGGCCGGTCCTTGAGCGCATCCACGAGGATGCGGGCGTTTCGCCGGCGGGCGGGCATGTTCCAGGTGTCCATGCGGTCCAGTTCGGCCAGGCCTATGGCCGACTGCATCTCGGTCATGCGGTAGTTCCAGCCGACCATGTTGTGGATGTAGGGCAGCTTCTGCTCCAGCTCGAGCAGGTTGAGGCGCTCCTTCACGTCGTAGCCGTGGTCGCGGAAGCTGCGGGCGCGCCAAGCCACCTCCTCGTCGTCGGTGGTGACCATGCCGCCCTCGCCGCCGGTGGTGAAAGTCTTGTTCTGGCAGAAGGAGCAGGCGGCGATGTCGCCGAGCGTGCCGGTCTTCTTGCCCCTGTAAACACCGCCGAAGGCCTCGGCGTTGTCCTCAATGACGAAGAGGTTGTGCTTGCGGGCGAACGCCAGGATCTTGTCCATGTCGCAGACGTTGCCGTAGAGGTGGACGGGGATGATGGCGCGGGTGCGCGCGTTGACCAGTCGCTCGGCCGAGGCGACGCTGATGCAGTGGTCCTCCAGGTTGACGTCGGCGAACCTGGGGATGGCGCCGGCCTGAACCACCGAGAAGCTGGTGGCGATGAAGGTGTAGCTGGGCACGATGACTTCGTCGCCCGGCCCGACGCCGAGCGCGCTCAGCGCCACGTGGAGGGCCGCCGTTCCGGTGGCCACGCTGATGGCGTATTTGCTGCCCTGCCAGGCGGCGTAGCGGCGCTCGAACTCCATGCCCTTGGGACCGGTCCAGTAGTTGACGCGGCCGGACCGCAAGACCTCGACGACCGCCTCGATGGCCTTCTCGTCGAAGCGAGGCCAGCCGATGAGCTTGTTGGCGACGGCCTTCGGGCCGCCGTTGATTGCCAATTGTTGCATTCTAAGGTTCTCCCGCGCAGGCCAGGAGGCCCGCGTCACGGAATGATAGCACACTGCGCGGGGGACATTGTTAGCGCGGCGGCGGGGCCGAGAATCCTCGCTCGTTCAGTCGAGATCGAGCGCGATCCGAAGAGCTTGACTCAGCCGCGCCAACGTTGTCGCGGCAAGTTCGCCACGCCGGCGCATCAGACGCCGCTTATCCAGGACCCGTACCTGCTCTGCCAAGATTACCGAGTCGGCGTCAAGGCCACCTTCCGGCGCCCTGACAAGAACTTGGCTTGGGTAAACGCGGCGCCCTTCGCGGTAGGTCGTGCACGGTACGGCATTCACGATCGGGCTGGAGGCGTTGATCGCGTCACGGCTGACGATCACTACTCCGTCAACGCCCGGTGTCCGGGTGTGGGTCCTGGTTAAGCGTTTCCCAGTCGGACTGGTCGAACTCGGCGAGGATCTGGCGGGCTTCTCGTTGGTATTCGGTGTCGTTCGCCATATGGCCGAATTCGGCATCCACGGCGGATCGCCCCGCGTCGGCTAGTTCGCGACGAAGCGCCCGCTCGATCAGCTCATCCCTGCTGCGGGCCCTGCCCGCTCCGACCAATCTGTCCACGGCTGCCAGAAGCTCGGCTGGCAGCGTCAAGACGGTGGGTTCATCGGTCATGACAACCCCTTCACTCCCATGATAGACCCATCCCGGCCCGCCGACGGCGCGTAGCCGCCGGTTGTCAGCGGCAGGCTGGACATTCTATGCTACACAGTATGCTGCGCCTGGGAATCTCGACCCGCAGTTATCGCGAGCTTCCGATGGCGGAGGCGGCCCGGCTGATCCGGGACGCGGGCTTCGAGGACGTGCAGGTCTCGCTCGAATTCGCCGACGCGCGGCTGGACCCGGCGGCGCCGGACTGGAGCTACGCGCGGCGCGCGCGCGACGTGTTCGGCGGGGCCGGGCTGCGCCTCGTGGCCGTGGACGGCTACACCAACCTGTGCCACCCGGATGCGGCCGTGCGGGAGCGCAACGTGCGCGGCCTGGCGGCGGTGCTGGAGCACGCCCGCGAGTTCGGAACCAACATCGTGGTCACCGAGGCCGGCACGTTCAACCCCACCGCGCGGCGGCGGCCGCAGCCAGCCGATCCGGTCGCAGGCTGGAAGCAGTTCATCGGCACGGTGCGCGATCTCGCGAAGACGGCCGAGTCGTCCGGCTCGATCCTGGCGATGGAGCCGTCGGTGGCGACCTTCGTGGGCAGCGTCGAGGCGGTGGGCCGGATGCTCGACGAGGTCGCCTCCCCGCACCTGAAGATCCTCTGGGACGCGGCCAATTTCTTCGACGAGACGCTGATCCACCGCATGCAAGAGCTGCTGATGCGGATGTACGCGACCTTCGGCGCGCACGTGGTGGGAGCGCACGCCAAGGACGTGCGGCTGAACGCGGAGGGCAGCGTCGAGTGGGTCGCCGCCGGCAAGGGCCGGCTCGACTACGCGACGTTCGTTGGCTTGCTGGAAGCCACGCACCGCGACATCTTCCTCTGCCTGGAGTACGC
>JBBTDS010000444.1:0-13633 GCA_038060875.1 Acidobacteriota bacterium
CTCGCCTTCGGTGCGGAGTTCCTCGATCAATGCAGGATAGGGCATGGCCGCCTCCTCAAACTGGGAGCAAGTATACACCATCGGCGCCGGCGGGACGGCGGCGCCGGCACTCGACGGCCTGAGGGGCCGAAGGCAGGCGCGCTGCCGGGCAACACCACACCCCGACCGGTGGCCACCTCTGTTCGAAGTGTTGGAAGGAAAGTTCTCAGGCGAAGGTCTATAATGAGGGTGATGCGCCGGCAGTTCAACGAGGCCAAGGCAACCCAGGCAGCGGGGCGCCTGCTGAAGTTGAGGGGGGGACGGATGAGCCACATGAAGCTCATCAAGCTCCTCTACCTGGTGGACCGGGAGGCATTACTGCGGTGGGGGCGGCCCGTCACCACTGACCGCTACGTGTCAATGGACCAAGGTCCGGTCCTCAGCACCATTCTCAATCTCATAAACGAGGGGCACCGGCCCGCCAGTACGGGCGCATGGACGGAGTACATTTCCGAACCACAGGGATACGAAGTGGTGCTACTCAAGGCGGCGCCCTCCGATGAGCTGTCGCGCGCTGAAGAAGATCTGATTGCGGAAGTCTTCCGCCAGCACGGGGGCAAGAGCCGCTGGGACATGGTCGAACTGGTGCATGCGCTTCCCGAATGGCAGGATCCGAACGGGAGCGCCATTCCGATCACCTACGCGGACATCCTGGCCGCCGGCGGAAAGAGCCCGCTGGAGACGGCCGCGGTGGTGGAGGAGTTGGAGAGCCTGATGGCGGCGGATTCTCTGCTCCGCCCCGCCTGACGGTCCGATGCGCTGTGGCGACGCGGTTCTGATCCCCGCCCCTGGCGGGCCCACGATACCGCACCTGTGGTTCCTGATCACCGATCCCGACCCTGTCTTCGCGGACGCCCTGATCGTGGATGCGCGCCGCATCGAACTGGGGATTGAGGCGGGGACGGTGGAGCCGCGCGAGCCGTGCAAACCGGAGCTGCTCCGCCTGGTTCAGCAAGGAGCTCTTGCGTCCCCGCACACCCCTAACAAAGCCGTTGCCTTTTGCCGGCGGGCGTGGGGGAAAGGCGGTTGACCTTAGTCGCAGCAACAGTCGGCCGCTGATTGGCCCGGGCCGGTAGATCGGCGCTGTACTGCGGTCATGAGGTTTCGCGTGGTCTTGGAGTATGACCCGGAAGCTGACAGCTATTCCGCAGTATGTCCAGAGTTACCAAGGTGCGCTTCCGCCGGCGACACGGAAGAAGAAGCGAGGCGCAATATCGAGGAGGCGATTCAACTCTACCTCTTGCCCGCCGAGATCGAGTTGTCGCCGACCGCGAAGCTGGTCGAGGTAACGGTTGGGTGACCGCGAAACGCCGCGCTTGACGGCCGACCAGGTGATCTCGATCACCGGGGGCGAATCCTGCCGCTGGGCACGATGAGAGCGATCATCGAGGGGAGTGGGATAGACCCGGCGAACTGGACCAAATAGCCAGCCAACCGGCGCGCGTGGCGGCCAGATCCGAACCTCCCACCCCCTGCGCCCAAGGCAGGTGCGCTGCAAGACTGCGGCACGCCCCGACGCCGGGTGAACCATCACGCGGCACGTGGCCGCGCGGTCAGCGGTGGGCGGTTAGAAGTCCACCGTCCGGGCCAGCTTGACGGCCGGATTCTCGCGCAACTGGGCCAGCACGCTGTCGGGCGCCACCGCGTCGGTCTCGACCACCGCCAGCGCGTCCAGCGGGCCGTCGGGCCGCGGGCCCTCGCGGCGGCCCAGCGAGAAGCTGGCGATGTTGATGCTGTTGCGGCCCAGCACGGTGCCCACATGGCCGATCACCCCCGGCACGTCCTGGTTCTTCATGAAGATCAGGTGGCCCGCGAGCGGCGCCTCGCAGTAGATGCCATCCACCTGGATCAGCCGCGGCCGCTCCAGCACCACCGCGCCTTCCACCGTGGTGACGCCCGCCTCGGTCTCCAGCTCCAGCCGGACCGAGTCGGTGTGGCCGGCCCGCTTCTCGTGCCGCTCGGCCACGGCGAGGTTGCGCTGGGCGGCGATCTGCATGGCGTTCACCAGCGTCGCCTTCTGCGACAGCCAGCGGTTCAGCAGCCCCACCAGGCCGGCGTTGCGCACCAGGTGCGTGCTGGTGTCGGCGATCCGCCCGGAGTAGACCAGGCGCACGGCGCGCGGATTGCCGGCGGCGATCTGGGCGGCGAAGGCGCCCAGCCGCTCGGCCAGCGCGATGTAGGGACCCAGCGCGCGGTATTCCTCCGGCGAGAGCGCCGGCATGTTGACCGCGTTGACGGCCACGCCGCTGCGCAGGTACTCCAGGATCTGCTCGGCGATGCGCACGCCCACGATCTCCTGCGCTTCCTCGGTCGAGCCGGCGATGTGCGGAGTGGCGACCACCGCCTCCAGTCCGAGCAGCGGGTAGCCGGGCGGCGGCGGTTCGGGCAGGAAGACGTCCAGCGCCGCGCCGGCCACCTTGCCGGCCTCGATCGCTTCTCTTAGGGCCTCGTGGTCGATCAGCTCCCCGCGGGCGCAGTTGACCAGCCGCACGCCCGGCTTCATTCGCGCAAAGGCCTCGCGCGAGAGCATGCCCCGCGTCTCGGGGGTCAGCGCCACGTGCAGCGTGATGTAATCGCTTTCGGCGTAGAGCCGCGCCGCGTCCACCAGCTCGATGTCCAGGTCGGCGGCCATCTGCGCGCTCACGTAAGGATCGCTGGCCAGCAGCCGCATCTCGAAGGCGCGCGCCCGCCGCACCACCTCGCGCCCGATGCTGCCCAGGCCCAGGATGCCCAGCGTCTTGCCGCGCAGCTCGTTGCCCATGAACTTCTTCTTTTCCCACTTGCCGGCCCGCGTCGAGGCGCTGGCCTGGGGAACCGAGCGGGCCATCGCCAGCATCAGCGCGATGGTGTGCTCGGCCACCGAGACGGCGTTGCCCCCCGGCGTGTTCATCACCAGCACGCCGGCGGCGGTGGCCGCCGCGAGATCGACGTTGTCCACGCCGACGCCGGCGCGGCCGATCACCCGCAGCTTGGCCGCCTTCTCCAGCACCTCGCGCGTCACCTTGACCGCGCTGCGCACGATCAACGCGTCGGCCTCGGCCAGGTGCGCCAGGTACTCCTTCGGATTCGAGACAACCACGTTCCAGCCCGGCTGGGCCTGGAGCAGATCGATGGCCGCCGGCGAGATGGATTCGGCAATCAGGATGTTCATAGTCCGGCCGCCTCCGCATAGACCTTCTGCGCCGCCGCCACCCCCGAGCCGTACTGCACCGGGAAGCCGTTGGCGTTGAGGATGATCTCCAGCCCGGCGATAGTGGCGAACACGTCGGCGAAATCGAAGTAGCCCAGGTGGGCGATGCGGAAGATCTTGCCCTTCATCGAGCCCTGCCCGTTGGCGATGACCGCGCCGAAGCGGGTGCGGAATTCCTTGACGATCAAGCCGGAGTCCCAGCCGGCCGGCGCCTTGACGGCGGTGACCGATGCCGCCGGCACGTCGGGCGCGAACAGCTCCAGCCCCAGCGCGGTGACGGCCGCCCGCGTGGCCCGCGCCAGCAACTGCGCGTTCTCGATCAGCTTGTCCATGCCGACCTGCTTGATGTATTCCAGCGCCGCCGCCAGCGCCAGCACCAGGCTCACCGAGGGCGTGTAGCTCGACTCGCCCTTGTCGGCGTTCTTCTTCTCTTTCTTCATGTCGAAATAGTAGCGCGGCAGGTTGGCCGTCTCAGCGAAGCGCCAGGCCTTGGGGCTGACGGCCATGAAGGCCAGCCCCGGCGGGATCATGAACGCCTTCTGCGACCCGCCGATCAGCACGTCCACACCCCATTCGTCGATCGCAATCGGCTGGGTTCCCAGGCCGGTGATCGCGTCCACGATGAAGATGGCCTGGGTCTTCGCGACCGCCTCGCCCATCGCGCGCACGTCGTGGGCGGCGCCGGTCGAGGTCTCCGAAGCCTGCACGAACACGCCGCGCGCGTCCGAGTTGGCGGCCAGCGCCGCTTCCACCTCGCGCGCCGAAACCGCCTTGCCGTATTCGGCCTTCAGCACCACCGTGTTCAGCCCGAATGCCGAGCCGAGTTCCACCCAGCGCTCGCCGAACTTGCCGGCCGAGATGGCGATGACCTTGTCGCCGCGGGAGAACAGGTTGGAGACCGCCGCTTCCATCGCGCCCGTTCCCGAGGAGCTGAAGATCAGCACGTCGTGGGAAGTGCCCATTACCTGCTTGAGGTCGTTGAGGACCACCGGGTAGAGCTTGCGAAAGTCCTCGGTCCGGTGATGTATGTCCGAGCCCATCATCGCCTGAAGGGCCCGCGGGTACAGCGGCGTCGGCCCCGGCGTCAGAAGTCGCTGTTTCTTGATATGCATGAATCCATCCTTGCCCCCGGCGGGCCTCGGTAGTCCTCGCCCCCGGGCATATGCGTGGTGGGGGAGTAGTTCACTAGAATAACAAACAATATGACGCTACTCGACCAGGTGCAGAAGGACATGACCGCGGCGATGAAGGCTCGGGATGAGGCGCGCCTGAGCGCGCTCCGCCTCATCAAGACCGCCCTGGTCAAACACCGCGTGGATTCCAGCCACCCGCTCGACGAGCGGGCCGAGATCCAGGTTCTCAACACCCTCATCAAGCAGCGCAAGGAAGCGGCCGAGGCTTTCCGCAAGGGCGCCCGGCCCGAGCTGGCCGAAAAGGAAGAGGCCGAGCTGAAGCTGATTGAAGCCTATATGCCCGCCGCGCCCAGCGAAGAGGAGACGGAGGCCGCCATCGCCGCCGCGCTGGCCGAGACCGGCGTGACGTCGCTCAAGCAAATGGGCGTGGTGATGAAGGCCGTCCAAGCCCGGCTCGCCGGCAAGCGCGTCGATGGCAAGCTGCTCAGCGACAAGGTCCGCGCCCGGCTGAGCTGAGTGGGATAGGCCTCCCGGCCTGTCGATCCCCGCTTCAGAAGGCTCCCCCCCCACACCACGCCGGCCATTCGGTATATCCTTGTCTGTGGAGACTTCCTAGTGAAAATCGACGAAGCCATTCAGGAACTGGCCGGCGCAACTACGATCAGCAAGAAGGCCATCAGCGCCCCGCGGGTGCTCTGCGAGGCTTACGACTATAGCCCGCGCCCCAGTTCCTTCTCGCGCGGCCTGCGGCTCGACATCGGCGGGGTCACCATCCTGCTGATCTCCGGCACCGCCAGCGTGGACGAGCAGGGCCAGACGATTCACGTGGGCGATCTCCGCGCCCAGACGCGGCGCACTTACGAGAACATCACCGCGCTGCTGGCCTCCGAAGGCGCCACCTGGAAAGACGTGGTCCGCACCACCTGTTATCTGCGGGACATCGACCGCGACTACGCCGGCTTCAACGAGGAGCGCACCACCTTCTACAGCGAGCAGGAGTTGGACCCGCTGCCCGCCTCCACCGGCATCCAGGCCAAGCTCTGCCGCCCCGACCTGTTAGTGGAGATCGAAGCCATCGCCATTTTCAAGAACGAGGGAAGTCCCCGCCCCGCGCTGAGCCGCGGTTGATCCCCAACCAGATGGCGTAACCCGCCACCGGCAGCGCCGCCGCCAGCAGGAAGGCGGCGTCCCAGCGGCCCAGGTCGAACAGCCGCCCGAACACCGGCATGCTGACCGCTACCCCCGCGCTCCAGGCGCCGGCGCCCAGGCCGGCGATCAGCCCGGCGTGGCTGGACGGATAAACGTGCGTGGCGTAGGCCATCGCCAGGATGATGAAACCGCCGGCCACGAACATGGCCAGGAACAGCTCCAGCATCACCAGCGGGAAGCTCTCCAGGCGCGGCGTCAGCGCCAGCGGCAGGCTGAGCAGCGTGGCCGCGGTCATCAGCCGGCGCAAGGGGCGGAGCGGATCCCGCGCGGCGCGGCACATCCGGTCCGCGAGCGCGCCCCAGAAGAAGTAGCCGATCTCCCAGCCCAGCGGCGGCAGCCAGAGCACTTTGCCGATCTCGGCCTGCGACTTGCCCAGCTCCTGGTCGAGGAAGATAGCCGCGCCGTAAATAACGAAGCCGATCGGCAGCGCGCACAGAGCATAGGCCAGCATGAAGCTCCACAGGCGCGGGTCGCGGAAGTGCGGCCGCGCCTTGTCCGCCTCGGCGTGCGCCGGCCGTTGCGCCCTGACATCCGGCCGCCGGCTGACGAACAGCCACAGCGTAATCCAGGCCGCGCCGATCAGGCCGGTGAACAGGAACGCCGCCCGCCAGCCCCACCAGAGCGCGATCGGCGTAATCAGGATCGGCGTGATGATGGCGCCCAGCGAACCGCCGCTGTAGGCCACCGCGATGCCGCGCGCATACTGCGAGGGCTGTAACGTCTGCATCACCGTGCGCAGCCCGCCGGGGAAGGTGGCGCCCTCGCCAAAGCCGAGCGCCGCGCGGGCGGCCGCGAAGCCCAGGAACCCCGCCGCCAGGGCATGCGAGGCCGAGGCCAGCGTCCACAGCGCCACGGCCGCCATCATGCCGGGCCGCAGGCCGAAGCGGTCGAGCGCCCGCCCCCACGTGGGGTTGCCGATCATGTAGGCAACCGAGAAGGCCGAAACGATGAAGCCGTATTGCGTCCCCGAAAGCTGGGTCTCCCGCAGGATCGTGGGCGCCAGCAGCGCCAGCGTGTTCCGGTCGATGTAGCTGATCAGCGAGACCAGCAGCATCGTGCCGGTTGGTGTCCAGCGGGAAAGCCACATAAGAGGCGATGATACCCCGAGGCCGCGCCCGTCGCAGAATAGTAGCAGGATGCGCGCCGAGACCGTCAAGCGCCTGGCCCGCGAGTGCGGCTTCGAGCTGGCGGGCGTCGCCCGGGCCGGGCCGATGCCCGAGGCGGAATACTACCGCGAATGGGTCCGAGCGGGCATGGCCGGCGAGATGTCCTACCTCGCGGGCCGCCGCGGCGAGCTGCGCGCCGATCCGCGATCGCTGCTGCCCTCGGCCCGCTCGATCGTCTGCGTGGGCAAGCTGTACAACGGCCCGCAGCCTTACTCCATCCGCCAGAAGGACCACGAGCGCGCCTGGATCTCGCGCTACGCCTGGGGCGAGGATTACCACGCGGTGCTGCGCGCCGGCCTGGAGCGCCTCGTCGAGAAACTGGCGGCCGCCAGCTCGCGCGCCTTCGAGTGGAGAATCTGCGTCGATACCTCGCCGCTCGTCGAACGCGCCTGCGCGCGGCGCGCCGGCCTGGGCTGGATCGGCAAAAACACCTGTCTCATCAACCAGCCCGGCGGCTCGTGGTTCTTCCTCGGCGAGCTGCTGGTCTCGCTGGAGATCGAGCCGGATGCGCCGCCGCCGGACCGCTGCGGCTCCTGCACCCGCTGCATCGAGGCTTGCCCCACCCGCGCCCTTGTCCCGACAGGAAAGCCAGGCGGCCCCGCCTGGGCGCTGGACGCGCGGCGCTGCATTTCCTATTTCACCATCGAGCTCCGCGGCCCCATCCCGGAGGAACACCGCGCCGCCATCGGCCACCACGTCTTCGGCTGCGACATCTGCCAGGACGTCTGCCCGTGGAACCGCCGCGCGCCGGTCACCGCCGAACCGGCCTTTGCCGCCAGGCACTACGCGCCGCTGATCGAGAAGCTGGCGGCCCTCACCGAGCGGGAGTTCGACGAGATGTTCCACGCCACCCCTGTGCGGCGGGCCGGTTACGCCGGCTTCCTCCGCAACGTCTCGGTCGCGATGGGGAACAGCTTGCCGGCTCCGCCGAGCGGCCCGGAGCGGTAGGCTGGAATCAGACGCGCTATGCGGACCGCGACCATCGCCGCGCTGGCTGTCACGCTCCCGCTCGGGGCCGCGCCGGCGCCCCAGTCCGACGATTCCCTGATAGCCAGGGGGTTCGAGCACTTCTACAATCTCGAATACGACCAGGCGATAGCCGATTTCCGGGAGTCCACCGTTCGCCGGCCCAAGGAGCCGGCCGCTTACAACCACCTTGCCCAGGCGATCCTGTATCGCGAAATGCTCCGCTCCGGGGCGCTCGAGACCGAACTGGTCAGCGGCAACAATCCCTTTCTGCGCCGCCCCAAGATGAACCCCAGCCCCGAGGACCAGCGGCAGTTCGACGAAGCGATAGCGCGCTCGATTAAGCTTTCCCAGGCCCGCCTGAAGGAGGACGCCCGGGACACGCGCGCCCTTTACGCGCTCGGCGTCGCCCACGGCCTGCGCGCCAACTACAACTTCCTGGTGCGCAAGGCCTGGCGCGACGCGCTGCGCGACGCCACCGCCGCGCGCAAGCTCCACAACAAAGCAACCGACCTCGACCCGGCCTTCGCCGACGCCCGCCTCGTCCAGGGCGCACACGAGTACGTGGTCGGCAGCCTCCCCTGGCAGTGGCGGTTGCTCGGATTCCTGGTCGGCTTCCGCGGCAACAAGGACGAGGGCATCCGCCTCCTTAGCACGGTCGCGGAGAAGGGCCGCATCAACAACTTTGACGCCAAGGTTCTGCTTTGCGCCGTCTACCGGCGCGAAAGGAAGCCGGGGCTCGCCTTGCCGCTGGTGAAGGACCTGATCGCGCGCTTCCCGCGCAACTACCTGCTTTACTTCGAGCTTTCGCAAATGTACAGCGAGCTGGGGGACAAACAGCAGGCGCTGGGCGCGCTGGATGAGCTGGAGCGGCTGAGGAGTTCGAAGGCCGGAGGCTTCACCCGCCTGCCGCCGGAGAAGGTCTGCTATGCCCGCGGCACCGTCCAGTTCTGGTACCGCGATTTCGACGAGGCGCTGGAGAACATGAAGAAGGTCGCCGCCCGCGCCGATGAGCTGGACCTCAACACCGCGGTGATGGCCTGGATGCGGCTGGGCCAGATCTACGACCTGAAGGGCCAGCGCCAACCGGCGCTGGCGGCCTACCGGCGGGCCATAGCGATGGCGCCGGAATCCGACGCCGCCCGGGAGTCGCAGCGCTACCTCTCCCGGCCCTACCGCCGCGCGGGCGTCAAAGGCTGAACGCCTTACTCGAACATCTCGGCCAGCGGAAGCTCGATCGCCGGATCCTGCGTCCGCAGCACGCCGTCCTTGGCCTCATGAGTGCCGGCGGCCGTGTGCACGTAGCCGCGCCGCGTGCGCGGATTCGCCACCCACACGAAGGGTATGCCGAAGCCGAGGTAATCATCGATCTTCTCTTGCAGCTCATCGGCGCGGTCGTCCGGGGAGAGCACTTCAATGACGAGCAACGGCGGCTCAACGATGATCCGGCCCTCGGGCCTGGGACCTGCCACTACGGAGATGTCGGGTACCCGGAATCGGGTGGACGTAACCTGCACGCGGACTTCAGGACCCACCCACACCCGGCCCTTGTAGCGAGTCCTAAGATACGCCGTGATGGCGCCCTGCAAGTCGCTGTGATCCACTTCTCCCACGTTGCGCTCCACGATCCGGCCGTCGATGTACTCGCGGTCGCCGTCCTGGAAACTGGTGTTGAGGTACTCTTCAACGGAGACCAGTGTGGCGGGAACCATACTTCTATCTTAGCGCCAGGCTCAGCGCCCAGTCGTTGTCGGAGGGGAACGCCGGCAGCGCGATGGCGCCGCTGGGGTTGGCGGCCAGGCGGGGCGCCTCGCTCCACGCCCCGGAGCGCGGATCGAACCATCGCGCGCGGTAACTGCCTCCGGCCATCGCGCCGCCGAGCGTCGCCCGCGGGCAATCCTTCTCGAAATAGAGCAGGAAGAGACCCTTGTCCTCGGTGCGCGCGCAGTAGGCCCAGCCGCGGTAGCCTTTCGGCTCGCCGCTCTGGTTGGGCGAAACCAGCCCGGCGCGCGGGACCAGCTCCTGATAGCGCCGGCCCTCCGACGTGACGAACGCGCCCAGGTGCTGCATCTGGGCGGCCGATTTGAACGGCAACGCCTCCCACATCTTCACCGGCGCGGCCTCCTCGATGTCCGCGCCCCAGATGCCCTGCGCGCCGTAGATGTGGCCGGCCAAACCGCCCGACAGCACGCTGCCGTACATCCCCGAGCGGGCGTAGAGATCGTCGTCCTCGCTCCCCGGCAGCGGCGCGCCGGGCCGCTTGGTGAACCAGTTCCAGCCCGGGTAGTAGGGCTCGCCGTTGAGCGCCGGCAGCGGCCGGGGCTGGAAGAAGATGTCCGTGAGCAAACGGTAGTTGACGTGCTCGCGCTGGTTGCCGATCTGGTGGAACGTCAGCCACCGGGCCTCCTCCGGCCCGCCGAAGTTCACCAGCGTCGAGCCGGCCGCGTTGGTCGATGCCAGCGTCCCGAACGGCGGCGGCCCGTACTTCTCGATCACCAGGTTGGCCGGCGCGTTGTACTCGCGCGAGGGAATCGATAGGCTGGGCGAGTCGAAGTGGATCGGGCTGAACAGGCAGTTGTCGGCCTGGTAGCGGCTCCAGACGTACTGGATGTGGCGCGCATAAGAGGCGGGCCATGTGTAGAACTTCTTCCAGGCCTGGCTGATGTCGCGCCGCGTCACCTCGATGAACGGGACGAAGCCCTGCGCGTTCAGGTAGTCGATCTTCTTGTCCATGTGCTGGAAGTAAGCGGGATTGATGCGGTCCACGTCGGGGAACACGTCCTCGTAACCGGGCACGCGCCCGGGGAACAGGAACGGGCGTCCGCCCTCGTTGTGCATGTCCTTGGCGCTCTGGGTGCCGGACTGCTGCCAGGCGCTGCGCACGCCGGTCTTCTCGGGGTCGTCGAGCCGGATCGCCGGCGGCCGGCCGTCGTTGGCCCAGGCGGGGAAAGCCGCGATCATGGCGATCGAGTTGAAGCCCTGCGCCTTGCGGAAGCGGACCATATCTTTGAACCCCATCTCGGGGCCGAGCGGCCGGACCGTCTCGTCGTCGTGCCAGCGATAGCGGAACGTCGGCGTCGCCCACCAGGTGTCGCCGAGCAGAAAGAAGGGCGTGCCGTCGGCCAGCTCGAACGCGTGCCCGTTGCGCGTCGGCCGGATGAAGCCGCGGCGGCAGAAGTTCTGTTGCTTGTCGGCCTCCCTCCACGCGGCGGCGGTGAAGCGGCCTTCCTTCGCGGCCAGGCCGGGATCATGAGGCCGGGAGCCGCTGCGCCACGTCCACCGGCCCGGCGCGGTCGCCAGCAGGCGGACTCGAAACACGCTGCCGCCGTCCCAGAAACCGTAGACGCGCTTCTCGAAGCCCGGGCCCTTCAGGTCCACCCAGACCTCGACCTCGGTGTAAGGGTTTCGGTAGGAGTTGCGCGCGGTCAGCGTGATCTCCTGCTTTTCCCAAACGTGGATGGGGGCGCCGGCGACAAGGCGCGCCGGCAGCAACGTGAGGAGCATCAAGGCGAATGGCATTTGGCGAGCGACAATTATACACTCGGTAGCTATGCGAAGAAGAGAGTTCCTCGGGACGCTGGCGGCCGCCGCCGCGCCCGCCGCCCGCCCCAACATAGTCTTCATTTACACCGACGACCAGCGCTGGGACGCTATGAGCTGCGCCGGGCATCCGTTTTTGAAGACGCCCAACCTCGACCGCATCGCCCGCGAAGGGGCGCGGTTCGGCAACGCCTTCGTGACCACGCCGTTGTGCTCGCCCAGCCGGGCCAGCTTCCTGACCGGTCGCTACGTGCACGCGCACGGCGTCACCGGCAACGGCGACAACAACGCGCTCAGTCACCAGTTGGTCACCTGGCCGCGCCTGTCGCACGACGGCGGCTATGAAACGGCCTACGTCGGCAAGTGGCACATGGGCAATGACGACACGCCGCGGCCGGGCTTCGACCGCTGGGTCAGTTTCCGCGGCCAGGGCGCCTATGTCGATCCCGCGCTGAACATTGACGGCAAGGCGGAGCGTGTGGCCGGCTACATGACCGACCTGCTCACCGAGCACGCGGTGGCGTTCATCCGCCGTCCCCATTCCAAGCCGTTCGCGCTGTACCTCGGTCACAAGGCCGCGCACGGCCCGTTCACCCCGGCCGCGCGCCACAAGGACCTCTTCGCCGGCCAGGCCATCCGGCGCGCGCCGAGCGCCGGCGATACGCTGGAAGGCAAGCCCGCCCTCCAGCAGCCCGCCACCGGCAATCCGCTGCGCGGCCCCAACGACGAAACCATCCTCAACCAGATCCGCACGCTGGCGGCGGTGGACGAAGGAGTCGGACGCGTACTGGAGGCGCTCGAAGCGGCCAGGCAGCTCGACAACACCGTGGTCGTCTTTTCCAGCGACAACGGCTACTTCTGGGGCGAGCACGGCCTCGGCGACAAGCGCGCCGCCTACGAGGAGTCGATCCGCATCCCGCTGCTGGTGCGCTACCCCAGGCTGGTCCGCGCCGGCACCCTGATCGAGCAAGCCGCGCTGAATGTCGATATCGCTCCGACGATGCTCGAGCTGGCCGGCCTGCGCATCCCGGCGGAGGTGCACGGCCGCTCGCTCGTGCCGCTGCTGCGCGGCCAGGCTCGCAACTGGCGCCGCTCTTTCCTCGCCGAGTATTTCGCCGAGCAGCAGTACCCCCGCATCCCGAGCTGGCAGGCGGTCCGCACCGAGAAGTGGAAGTACATCCACTACACGGAACTGGCCGGCGCCGACGAACTCTACGACCTCGCCGGCGATGCCTACGAGATGAAGAACCTCATTGGGGAGACTGGGGCAAAGAAGGTGCTGGACTCTTTGAAAGCGGATCTCCAACGCTTGCTGGCCGCCACCCGGTGACCAGCGGGATCAAGGCTTGGGAGGAGGCGTCTCGGCCGGCGCGCCCGCCGCGTCGACGGTCACCTTCACCGGCTGCTCGATGTACTTCGGATCCTTCCCCCTGGTGAGCACCATCAGGGCGAACCGCCCGGGCTTGGCGTTCAGCGGAATCTTGAACTTGATCGCCGTGGCCGCCTGCTCAGTGATCGGAACTTTCAAGTCGTTCTTGCCGTCAGTCAGGAACAGCTCGGCCACGTTCGCCTTGTCAAGGTTCTCGCCCGCCACCGCGAGGATGTCGCCGACCTTGCCGTTGCCCGGCTCGACAGCCGTCATACGGGGCATGGCTGCCTGGGCGTACAGAGAAGCGGGCGGGATGAGTGCGACCAGCAGCAGCACCAAACCAGACAGTTTCATCTGAATCCGTTCTCCGTTCAAGCATGCTACTCCTGTTGGCCGTGGAATGCAAGTGGCTATCCGGCCGCCGCAGCAGTTTCGGAAGTCTGGCGGGGCAGGGGGCGGCGGGCTCGGCGTTGAGGAATTCGAGAGGACCGCGTCGCCCGCGCCGTCGTTGAAGCCCTGATTCTCGATCTCCCAACGGCTCTTCCCGATTCGATAAAGGCCCGGGCTGTTGAGCTTGCGTTTGGGAAAGTTGGTCAGCCAGTCGGCCTCGAACACTTCCCGCGCCTCGACCGCCGCGCGCACTTCGGGGAGGTTGTCTTTCAGGCGCGCCACGACGGGCAGCTCCAACTTGTCAGCCTCGTGCAACAAGGCAGCGGTGGCGAACTCCCCATCGGCCACGACATAGTCGGCAAACCGCGGCCCCAGGTGGCTGACCGTTCGCCTCAATAACCGCTTGCCGGCTGAGTACTCGCCGTCGCCGGGGCGTTCGAGGTAGGACTTCAGGCCCAGGCAATGGCAGGCGTAGTTTTGCATCCCCTGCGCGCTGGGCCCCTTCATCGAGCTTTCGGTTTGCGCTGCGCTTGCTGCTTGCGCCAGAGCACCAACAGTTCGGCGCTGGCGCAGGCACGAGGCCTCCGGACCCTTGGGTTCGACTTTCATCTGCATGGCATCATACATTCAG
>JBBTDS010000445.1:0-2539 GCA_038060875.1 Acidobacteriota bacterium
CGCAACGAAACTCTCCGGCGATTATGCGCAATTACTTAAGTCGCTGTGTTTAATCGCGCGGATGATCACGGCCGATTCGGCCTCGTCCACATCATAGAAAACTCGATACTCCCCGACCCGCAGCTCCCAAACCGGATCCACATGGTGCCACGGCGGAACCAGACCCACAAGGATCTTCCGATTCCGGGTCTGCCGGCTCGTCTCATATCTCAATTGTACTTCGATCCGATCCAGGAGCCAGGCACGCCGGTTCGCGGGCAGGCGCCTGAGATCGTCCGCGACACCCTCTGCATACGAGATTCTGTACGCGACGTTCCGGAGGTTTCATCATATCGCGGGAACACCTAAGGACCAGGCGCGCATGCCGCCGAGGCGAGCATCGGCGGCATGGCCCAGACCTTTAGAAGCAGAAGGCGGGCAAGCGGCGGATGAAACGGGTGGGGCGGGTTGAGATTCCGCAGGAGGCGTTTCTGGCGGTGCTGAGGGTGGGGGAGGAGTAGCTGGTGGCTTGTAGCTCGTGGTCTGTGGCGCGTGGCTTTTGGTCGCGGACAGCGGAGAGGCTCGGAAGCCTCTTTGGTGTCAGGGCCAGCGAGGCCGCGCCCAGGCGCGGAGTCAGGGGCGCGTAAGGATCTCCAGCCCGTCTACGCCGGCGAAGTGGCGTGGATTGTTCGTGAGGAGAGGAGCACCGTGGTAGATTGCAGTGGCGGCGATCCAGGCGTCGGCGACATCAATCGGCTTGCCGTTGCGTTCGGCGGCTTCGCGAGCGTCTGCCGAGATCTGGCACAGGTCTTCGTCGCAGAAGGAGACGCTGTAGTTTTGCAGATGAGCCGCCAAAACGAGAGGATGAGGTGCTTGCCGGTCATCATCGCGATATATGCCTGGGCTGACGAGTGCCGTTTGAGGAGAATGGAAACGACGTTGGTATCAACGACGAGGAAGCTCACGGCTTGTCGCAGCGGCGGTGGCGGTCCCTCCGCCAGTGTTTGAGGATTCTCAGGAACTCCGCGGCTTCCTCAGGAGTGTGCTGTGTCCAGCGACTTAAACCCTCGGCGGTAGCCGGGCCAGGGTTCCCGACCAGAATGGATTTCCGCTTCGGTTGCTTCCTGACCGGGCTCGCTCGCATTCCAATGACCTCTCGCTATCAGTCTAACAGGGAGTGCCTTCGGTGGAGGGTGTGGGCTAGCGGGAGGCGGGGAGTGAGCCGCGGCGTACGGCTCATCCCGTATAGCCGCAGACCCCGACGCGGGGGGAGTTCACGACAGGGAGAAACATGTCCTCGTCGCATTCATGCGCGGCGGCGCAGGCCTCGCAGAGCCAGCCCTTGTCCGACCAGGCGCATTCCGTGCAGATGGTACGGGCGGGTGCGGACCCGCACTGGGCGCACTTCACCTCCGGCTGATGGTTCCTGGCGACGACGCGGATGGCGGGGCCCGCGGCCGGCCATTCGGGCATGCCCACGACCCTCAGGGTGAGATCGGTCGTCGAGCCATAGTCGTATTCGTATCCGAACTTGACGCGCGGCTGGAGGACGCGGGCGAGAGGCACGGCCATGCCCCGTTCGGGCGTACCGCCAAACGGGAAGTCTCCAGGTTTTAACGGCTGGATCGCGTAGCGGATGCCGCCGATGGTGAACGCGCTCAGGTGGCCGCAGCACTCCAGCCAAATGCCTCGCAGGAATTGATCCAACTGGCTCAACGTGGCTCGGGGCGAGGCCGCCAGGTGGAGCCAGTAGGCGGACGCGTAACGCCCCTCGACGACGAGATGAAAGCACGAAGAGGTCTTCTTGCCTTGAGCGGCCGCCTTGCCGCACGCGGTGAGGTGCCGGGTCATGACGTTTGCGGCGAAGGTCGCGCCGCAGAACTCGCACTGTCCCGTGGAAGTCTGGGCTGCCATGATCGAAACCACTGTACCACGCAGGGGCCTGCTCCGCTACCGAGACTCCAACCCCACTGCCTGCCCGCTCGTCCTTTCGCGAGGCTGCGCGTCGCTGGATCACCACTTGGCGGGCTACCGGGTGTCGCCGATGGTGAAGCGGGTGGGGCGGGGTAGCTGGTAGCTCGTTGCTTGTGGCCTGTGGCTGGTGGTTAATCGCTTCCGCGGGGCATGCTGAGCGCGGGCGGCAGGGCCGCCATGACGATCGATCTGACGTAACTCGATGAAAGCTGGCGGTGAGGGTGGGATTCGAACCCACGGAGGAGTCACCCCCTCAACGGTTTTCGAGACCGCCCGATTCAACCACTCTCGCACCTCACCTCTCCTCTAAACTACCTGATTTGCCGGGCCGGCGCAACGATGGTGGCGGTGTATCAGCGCCGCGGGATTTGGCGGGCCGGCGCAACGATGGTGGCGGCCTGTCAGCGCCGCGAGTTCTTCCTCGGCTTGAGGTCCAGCAGGTAGTAAGCGATCGCCAGGAGGGGGATGCCCACGAGCACCTCGCCGCTGAAGGCGTACTGGTGCATCCACCTGAGCTGGTTCAACCCCATAAGCGCCTGCGGCGAGACCAGCATCCAGGAACCCGCGAGGAACGCGACCCAACCTA
>JBBTDS010000446.1:0-1932 GCA_038060875.1 Acidobacteriota bacterium
AGCCGTCCTCTCAACAACTTTCTTGTGCTCTTCCGGGCTGGAAGCGGAATCGCTGTCGCTCATCTCGTTGAGTTCTCGGCAGATTGACCGGACTGGTATACTCGAAGTGCGGAGGCGCCAGATGGACAAGTCCAATGATCCCCGCCACAACTTCGACGCCGACCCGTCCTTCGACGAGATAATTGCCCAACAGGGGAAGGGTCCAATCGTCGACCTGTCCGACCCAGAGGGCACCCTGGCACACTGAAGTGTGCGCCAGCCGAAACCGGCATCCTGGCTCCCCCGGTTTTATGGCGAGACCCGCCACCTCACCAACTCGATGCCTTCCTTCTTTCCAAGGTTGCGGGAATACTTCCTGTCGGCCGGGTTGTTCCAGTGCTCGTGAACCCCCAGGCTCGCCAGGCGAGTGGTGTTGGTGGCGTGGTCCGGGTCATAGAACGTGCCCGAGGGCGGATTGTGCGCCAGCGCCGCCTCGTGCAGGTAGTCGTCGGCCCCGGACATGTGGGGGTGATCGTTCCACTCGGCCCAGAGGAAATCGAAGGCCACCGAATCGATGGCGACCGGGTCCTGGGAGGCAAGAAGGCTGGAAGCCCAATCCCCGTTGAAGGGCGCGGTGGAGAACTTCCGGGGCGATTGTTCGATCGGATGCACTCCCGGGTACAGGCCATCGATGAAGTAGATTAGAGCCTTGCCGCCGGTGTGCGCGTGTCCCATCAGGTCCACCAGGGCCCTGTAATGCCCCGGGCCAGGCGCCAGCCGCGGGAGGCTTTCATGCATGTCGTAATAACCCTTTTCCGGCGGCCTTCTGATCATCGAGCCGTAGTGGTTCTTGGCGCAGAGCGTGACGCCCGCCATGGTGTGACTCTTCAGATTGGCCATGTTGATGAAGTACTTGGCTTCCGCATAGGGCGCGGGCACGTAGTCCTGGGTCTTGCCGGTGGGCCGGGAACTCCAATAGAACGGCACGGGGGAGGGCTGCACTCGCGTCCGGGGATGGTCGGCGTTTCCTCCGTCGTGGTCCAGGTAGCGGACGTTCGGGAATTCGCGGTGGCAGATGTCGTAGTACTGGTTGGGGAACAGGCAGAGCGGATCGCCTACCGAGATGTCCTCCTGATTCACGCCGGCCTCGCGGACGAGCTGCCGCAGCAGGGCCAGGATCATCTGAGGCGAGGTGTTCATGTAGTCCACCTGGCGCACAAGGTCATAGGTCTTCGGGTCAACGCTCTTTCCGCCGGCGATGCAGCCGACGAAGTTCACCTTGATAGTGACCTTCTCACCCTTCCTGTATCCGGCATTCCCGCTGCCGTGACTTCGATTGAAGTGTTTGAAGAAGGCGTCCCACGCTTTGGCATCGCTGCCGCTGCCGCTCAACCGGCGAATCGCCCCGGACATCATGCGATCGACCGCCGCCTGGGTTGTATGATCGGCTTCCCACCAATGTCCCTGTCCCGGCCCGTCCCAGTTGGTCGCGTTCGGGTCGTGCACCCAGACGACGCGGCCGGGATGAACGCCCTTGGCCACGCCGACGGGCTGGTTCGGCGCGTGGGCGCTGGCGAGCTGGAGCGGCTCGCGCTGGGCCACCAGGGCGCCGATGGCCAAGGTCCCCGCGGCCAGGAGGCAGGCGCAGGCCAGCCTCCACTGCCACCGTCCCCACAGCTCTCGTGCCCGGCGCCACACTGAGGCCGTAGCCAGGGAGCCAACGATCCAGAGCACGAAGCCGCTGGCCAGCGGCGCGGCTGCGCGCTGGCACGGATAGGCCGCTCTGGAGGGATTTGGGATCACACGCAGAAAAAACCACGCCAGCGACGCCAGGCCCACCGCGCCAGCCAGCCACTTCAACCCGCCGTGCTTCCTTTTCGGATGTGCTGCATCCATCTCGCGTCCTCCTCCAGCCGGGATTTCAGAACCGGCCATAACAGATCATACACCTCC
>JBBTDS010000447.1:0-7781 GCA_038060875.1 Acidobacteriota bacterium
TTCACGGCGAGCAGTAGACGGCCCGCGCGGCCCTCGTCGTATACTGGGTCACATGGTGCGTCCTGAAAGACGCGTTGTTCTAGCAGGTGCAAGTCCTGCCCGGGTAAGCGCCGGAGCGCCCGGTAGCAGACTCCAGCCGAGGGGAGAAATCCGTCTGGGCCGAGCGGAGTGTCAAAAGCCCTTGAAAGAGAGGGGAGCAAACCAGCGGGCCGCAACAATCAGTGAACGCTGCAGCCACGTCATATTATCAGCCGAAAGGTGTTTGAGAGGGCCGAGCCGGTCATGTCGCGGCGAAGGCAACAGACAGCATCCTGGAACGGAACGGGTGCTGGACCTCTCCGGGGTCTCAGGCGGCGGCACGTTGGGAAAGAGCAGCGCGGAACAGGAGAGGCCCTACCTGGCAGCCAAGTCGGGCAAAGACCGGGCGTATAAGGCCGGACGGCTGAAGTCGCGCGGAGCCAGGAGGGAGTCCGAGGGGTCCGTACTACCTGTGAAGGCGTGCAACAAAACGCGCTGGAGGGAAGGGACCCTAGCTTTGGTCACGCCGGCGAGGAGGTAAGCGTGAGGGCATGCCGGAAACGGCCAACAACCTCGATGTAAAAACGCGACAACTCTGCTGTCCGGCTATCGGTGTGTGCCAAGTGCGCCCCACCCCCGCGGGATTCGGCGAAGGTAGTGACAACCGGAGTGACGCCCCGGTGAAAGGCCGGATCGCGTGCGGGATAGGACGTCACGCACGCCACATCAAGAAGATCATCGTTAAGCCGTATGCGGGAAAACCGCACGTACGGTTTGAAAGGGGGTTCATGGAAACGGGCCAGCGCTGAGCGTTGGTACCGCGCCATAATCTACCAATGGAAAATGCCGGGCAGGAGGATTGGGGCGTCTTGATGTCGTTGTTCCCGAGCGGTTGGCAGGAACAGGCGCGGACTTGTGGAGCGGTGGAACGGCTGCGCGGACTCCCCTCGACCGAGGTGTTGCTGCGGGTGATCTTGCTGCACGTTGCGCGCGGGTATTCGCTGCGGGAGACCAGTGTTCGGGCGAAGTCGAGCAACTTGGTTTCGACTTCTGATGTGACCCTGTTGAATCGCTTGCGCCAGTGCGAGCCCTGGCTGCATTGGCTGTGCGTGCAGTTGTTGGCGGAGAGCGGTGTTTCGATGGCAGGATTGCCGGGGTCCAGGAAGGTTCGCCTGGTGGATGGGACGATCGTCAAAGAGCCTGGCAAGACGGGCAGTGAATGGCGGATCTTGTACAGCGTGCGGTTGCCGGATTTGTGGTGCGACTTTTTCGAATTGACATCGGCGCAAGGCAAGGGCAATGGGGAGAGCTTGACCCGCGTGCCCGTCGCAGCGGGGGATCTGGTACTAGCCGACGCGGGCTATTGCTCCAGTCCGGGTATCGCTTCGCTGGTGGCGCGTGGCGGTGACGCGCTGGTGCGTGTGAACCCGCGCAATTTTCCGGCCTTGGGCCGGAGCGGCACTCCCATCCCGTTGCTGCCCTGGCTGCAGAAGTTGGAAGTGGCCGGGCAGGTGGGAGAGATGCCGGTGTGCTTGAACAGTCCTACGGGCACAGTGACGGGCAGGCTCTGCGCCCTGCGCAAGAGCGACCTCGCCATTGAGCAGGCACATCGGCGGTTGGCGCGCAAGGCTAGCCAGCGGCAGACGCAGACGCTACCGGAGACCTGGGAATTTGCCAAGTATGTCATGGTTTTCACCACTTGGCGTGAGCCGCCCGCCGGGCAGGTGTTGGAATGTTATCGCGTGCGCTGGCAAGTGGAGTTGGCCTTCAAGCGCTTGAAGTCCCTGGCTCAGATGGGCCATCTTCCCAAGTACGACGAGCGCAGTTGCCGGGCGTGGCTTTACGGGAAGCTCTTCGTCGCCCTGCTCACCCAGAAGCTTATCCGCCTGGGGCGCGATATTTCCCCCTGGGGATACTTGTTGGCCCCAGTGCCGCTGGCGCAGTGAATGGCGGGAGTTCGCCTTTGCATTTCATCAAGTACAGCAGGCTATCGAGCCCCGCTTGAATTGGCGGAGGTCATCAGAGAATGGCCGAAGATCAGTCTAGGCTTAGCAGAGGGGTCACGGAAGCGAAAGTTGCAGGCTGTTTCCTTACCTTAGCGCTTATGGGGTGAAGCCCCACAGCGAGTGAAGCACGGTGCGGTCGTACCAGTCGGCGACCTCGGTCTTCGGGCCGGGCCGGCAGACGCGATGGATGGCGGCCAGCAGCAGGTAATGCGCGGCGGACGGGCCCGAGCGCGGTTGGGGCCAGTGGGATTGGAGCACCTCGAAGGCGCCGGACTGCTGGGCGGCGAGCCAAAGGGCGGCGGGCAGTCCGAAGTCGAGGGCGGTCGCCGCCAGGGGGATGTGTAAATGTCTCAAATGGGGTAATACACACGGTCCGCAACCCAGTGGCGCGAAGGTGATTCGGAATCAGATGTTTACGGCACTACCGATCCCGGAGCTGCTGGCGCCCGCAGTAAACTCCCGCTAGCCCCTGGTACCGCGCCATAATCTAGCAATGCCCCTCCGCGCCGCACTCCTGTTGCTGTTGACCTCGCTCGCCTGGGCCGACACGCTCTACGTCTCAACCCAGGGCCGGATCGACTGGTCGGGCCGCCTGCCCGCCGCCAACGAGCAAGCGACCGACGGGCCGCTGCCGACGCTCGAGGCGGCCCGCGACACCATCCGCGCGCTTCGCAACGCCGGCATCAGCGATGCCATGACGGTGCTGGTCCGCGGCGGCATCTACTTCCTGGAGGAGCCCTTCGTGCTCACGCCGGAAGACTCTGGCGCCGCCGGCGCGCCGGTCCTCTACGCCGCTTACCAGGGCGAGCGCCCGATCATCAGCGGCGGGCGGAGAATCGAGGGCTGGCGGAAGGGCACGGGGGCGGCGTGGTCGGCGCAAGCCCCCTGGCACTTTCGCCAGCTTTTTGTCAGCGGCCGCCGCGCCCAGCGCGCCCGCACGCCGAACTTCGGTTTCTTCCGCATCGACGGTCCCAGCTCGCAGGACAAGCCGTTCCGGCTGAAGTACCGCGGCAGCGACATCCGCCCCGCCTGGGCCGAGCGCGGGGACGTGGAAGTGATCGCCCTGCTGGCCTGGTCGGAGATTCGCATGCCGATCGTCTCGGTGGAGGAGAGCGGGCGCATCGCAGTGCTGGGGACAGATCCGCGCCCCTCCAACCGCGAGGCCGACGCTCGCTACTTCATCGAGAACGCGCCCGACGCGCTGGACACGGCCGGCGAATGGTACCTCGACCGCGCCGGCAGCACGGTCTCTTATAGGCCGCTGGGTGGCGAGGATATGGCCCGCGAGGAGGTGATCGCCCCGGCGATCACCCAACTTATCCGCCTGGAAGGCAAACCGCAGCAGGGACAGTTCGTGCGCCACGTCACTTTTCGCGGTCTCGACTTCCGCCACACCGACTGGACCATGGAGCCGAAAGGCTATGCCGACGCCCAGGCGGCCACCCAGGCCGGCTCCGCCTTTGAAGCCGTGGGGGCCGAGGACTGCGCCATCGAGCGCTGCGTGTTCACCCAGCACGGCGGCTACGCCGTCTGGTTCGGCCGCGGCTCGAAGCGCAACCGCGTCGCCGGCTGCGAGATATTCGACATGGGCGCCGGCGGCATCAAGCTCGGCGAAACCACGCAGCGCGCCAACGAGGCCGAGCAGAACTACGAGAACGCCGTCACCGACAACCAGATCCATCACCTGGGACTGGTCTATCCGGCCGCGGTGGGCATCTGGGTCGCGCAGAGCAACCGGAACCGGATCGCCCACAACCACGTTCACGACCTCTACTACACGGCCATTTCGGTGGGCTGGACCTGGGGCTACGGCGCCAACCAGTCCAAAGGCCACACCATCGAGTACAACCACCTGCACCACATCGGTAAGGAGATGCTCTCCGACATGGGCGGCATCTACACGCTCGGCGTCCAGCCCGGCACCGTCATCCGCAACAACCTGATCCACGACATAGCCTCGTTCACTTACGGCGGCTGGGGAATCTACCCCGACGAAGGCTCCTCGGAGATGCTGATCGAGAACAACGTCGTCTACAACTCGAAGAGCGCCGGCTTCCACCAGCACTACGGCCGCGACAACATGGTGCGCAACAACATATTCGCCTTCAACCGCGAGTACCAGATGATGCGGACACGCGTCGAGACCCACCGCTCGTTCGTCTTCGAGGGCAACATCGTCTATTTCGACTCCGGCCGGCTGCTGGGCAGTAACTGGACCGGCGACCAGTACCAGCTCGACCGCAACATTTACTACGACGCGCGCGGCGGCGAAATGCGCTTCAGCGGCTGGTCGTTCGCCGAGTGGCAGGAGCGGGGCCAGGACCGCGAATCGCTCATCGCCGATCCGCTGTTCGTCGATGCCGGCAGCTTCAACTTCGCGCTGCGCCCGGAGTCCCCGGCCCGCAAGCTCGGCTTCCAGCCGATCGACCTGAGCAAGGTGGGCCCGCGCCGCTAAGGGGGGACAGCCTGCGTGTTTCCTGTTTCGAAAACAGGGAAACACGCAGGCTGTCCCCGGGTATAATCCCTGGTATGACACTGTGTGTGCTGCTTGTGGGCGTGCGGCTCATCCTCGGCTTAACCGACAAGACCGAGACGCGCTGGGACGGCTCCGTGGCCGCCGACCGCGCGCGCATCACCGCCATCGATCCCTGGCGCTTCGAGGGCGCTGACGCCGTCCTGAACGGCAGCTCCTGGCGGCTCTCCACGCACCCCATCCGCCTGTTCGGCGGGCAACAGGCGGCCCAGCGTCCGGTGGTTGCCAACGGCGTCATCGTGTGGCTGGCCGGCGAAGACGAAAACGCGGAACTGAGGGTGACTACCGCGCAGGGCAACTTCACCGTGCGCCTGCGCGACATCGCCTACGGCAGGATCGAGCACGCGCTCGATGGGCGCGTGATGGCCGACCGCATCCCGCCGGCCATGCGGATCACCAGCACGCCGGACGAGCAGGATTACCCGGCCGCCGCCGCCGACAAGAGCGGCAACGTCTGGCTGGCCTACCTGGAGTTCAAACACCACCCCGATCACGACCGCATTCGCGCCAACCTGCGTGAGGCGCCCAAGGACTTCTCCGACTACAAGGCGGCGCCGGGCGGCGACCAGATCCTGGTGCGCAAGTATTCGCAGGGCGCCTGGAGCGAGCCGCTGGCCATCACCCCGCCGGGCGGCGATCTCTACCGGCCCGCCATCGCCGTGGACGGCACGGGCCGCCCGTGGGTCTTCTGGCCGGCCAACGAGAAAGGCAACTTCGACCTCTGGGCGCGGGCCATCGAAAACGGCCAGCCGGGCCGCACCCTGCGGCTTAGCAACGCGCCGGGATCCGACATCGATCCCGCCGCCACGACCGATGCCAAGGGCAACGTCTGGGTCGCCTGGCAAGGCTGGCGCGACGGCCGCGCGATCATACTCGCCGCTAACCAGCAGGGCAACGCCTTCTCGCGCCCGGCGACCGCCTCCTCTTCCACCGCCAACGAATGGAACCCGGCCATCGCCGCCGATGACGGCGGGCGCGTCACCGTGGCCTGGGACTCTTATCGCCACGGCAACTACGACATCTACGCGCGCACGGCGACCGCACCGGGCCGCTGGGACAAGGAGTTCCGGGTGGCCGTCTCGGCGCGCTACGAGGCCTACCCCTCGGCGGCTTATGATCGCGAGGGCCGGCTCTGGGTCGCCTACGAGGAGGGCGGGGAAGGTTGGGGAAAGGACTTCGGTGCGCAAGAGACGACCGGCCTCGCACTCTACCAGGGTCGTGCGGTGCGCCTCATCGGCTTCGACCGCGGCGGCCGGCCGGTCAATACCGCCGGCGACCTGGGCGCGGTGCTGCCGGGCGTCCCCGAACAGCGCGTGGACTCGGCGGGGCGGCAGAACGGCGTTACCGATTGGATCACGCCCGATCCGGACAACGCCCGCAAACGGGGACCCAGCCGGACGGCCGTCAACGTGCGCAGCCCGAAGAACACCCTGCCCCGGCTCGGGGTGGATGCCTCGGGACGGCTGTGGCTGGCCTTCCGCAGCATGCATCCAATCTGGTGGAACCCCATCGGCACCGTGTGGACCGAATACGTGGCTTCCTGCGACGGCGCCCAGTGGACCGGCCCCATCTTCCTCGCCCACACGGACAATCTGCTGGACAACCGGCCCGCGCTGGTCTCGACCCGCGCCGGCGAGTTGCTGGTGATCGGGTCCTCCGACTGGCGGCGCCAGTTTCACCTCAGCGAGAAGTTCGCCAAGCCGCAGGTGCGCCGGGGCGCCGAGACGGTGCCCGATCCTTACCAGAACGACCTCTACGCCAACCTGGTGTCGCTGCCGCCGGCCAGCGGGCAGTTCGCGGTGCGATCAGGCGCGGCGCCGGGAGCCCCCGCGCCGGCCCTCGATCCCGCCGGGCCATCCGCCGCCGCCGCGCTGCGCAACTTCCGGCTCAAGACGCGCTCCGGCAACCTGCGCCTGATCCGCGGCGAGTTCCACCGCCACAGCGAGATCTCTATGGACGGCGGCAACGACGGGACCATTCTGGACCAGTGGCGATACATGTTCGATCCGGGCGCCATGGACTGGGTCGGTTGCTGCGACCACGACAACGGCGGCGGGCGCGAGTACTCCTGGTGGATCACCCAGAAGCTGACCGACATCTTCTACACGCCGGGGAAGTTCGTGCCGCTGTTCAGCTACGAGCGCAGCGTGCCCTATCCGGAGGGCCACCGCAACGTGGTCATGGCCCAGCGCGGCGTCCGCCCGCTGCCGCGGCTGCCACGGGTGAAGGAGGAGACGCCGGGCCCAGCGCCTGACACGCAGATGTTCTACGCTTACCTCCGCGCCTTCGACGGCATAGTCGCCATGCATACCAGCGGCACAAACATGGGCACCGACTGGCGCGACAACGACCCCAATCTCGAGCCGGTGGTCGAGATCTACCAGGGCATCCGGCAGAACTACGAAATGCCCGGCGCGCCGCGCGCCAACACCGCCGCGGATTCCATCGGCGGCTGGCGCCCCAAGGGCTTCATCAACCTGGCGCTGGAGATGGGCTACAAGATGGCCTTCCAGTCCAGCTCCGACCACGTCTCCACCCACATGAGTTACTGCAATGTCTACGCGACCGCCGCCACCCGCGAGGCGCTGATGGACGCCTTCAAGAAGCGGCACGTCTATGGGGCCACCGATAACATCCTTGCGGTGATGACCAGCGGCGGCCACATGATGGGCGACGCCTTCTCGACCGCCCAGCCGCCCGAGCTGCGCGTCAAGCTCACCGGCACGGCGCCGTTCGCCAAGGTGCACGTGATCAAGGACAACAAGTACGTCTACTCCATCGAGCCCAAGGAGCGTGAGGTCGCCTTCACCTGGCGCGACAGCGCCCCTCAACGGGGCAAGACCAGTTACTACTACGTGCGCGGCGAGCAAGAAGATGGCGAGATCGTCTGGGTCTCGCCGATGTGGATCACTTACCGGTAGGAAGGGGGGACAGCCTGCGTGTTTCCTGTTTCGAGAACCGGGAAACACGCAGGCTGTCCCCGGTTATTGGTAGCCGTGCTGTTCGAGCAAATGGCGGGCCGCCTGTTCGGCCTCCGGGAGCACGTAGAAGAAGGCGCCTGCGCGCTGGCGCCGGAAGATGACGCCGCCCATGTAATGATCGGCCTCGACCGCGTAGTCGAAGCCCGCCTCGGTGAGCGCCGCTTCCAGCTTTAGCGCCTCGCGCAGCCGCTTGGCGATGTAGATGAGCACCAGCTCCTTGTCGCCGAAGAACTCGGGTGGGCG
>JBBTDS010000448.1:0-17677 GCA_038060875.1 Acidobacteriota bacterium
GGACCTCGGCGCCATCCGGTTCGCCGGCATGCACGACTGCGCCTGCCTGCTCGTGACCGGATCTCGGGAATCCGCGGGCGAGGTCGTTGGTGACTTCTGGCGAAAGGTGAACACGCCGGGACGGGCGGTGATTGTCATCGCCTTAAGCCGAGAAGCGGAGGAGGCCGCCAAGAGCGCGCTGCCGCCTGGACGAGCGACGCTGCTGGACCGCGATGCCGTTGCGACCCTCCTCGAATCCAGCGATCCACTGCCAGTCATAAAGGAGGCCATCCGGCGGCAGGTGTCGCTCCGGCGCCTGATTCCCTTCGATACCGAGCACCCCGTCGAACACCACATGTTCTGCGGCCGGACGAAGTTCCTGAACCGGCTTCTCGAGGAGGAGAACGTCAGTTACGCCATCGCCGGTCCCGGACGGATCGGCAAGACCTCTCTGATGAAGCGCTATTTGAACCTGGTGCTCCAGCGCAAGGATTCCAGCCGTGCCTCGAAGTTCTACATCGATCTCATGCGTTGTGCCGATCGTACTGCGGACGGGCTTGCGCGGTTCCTGGCCATGCAGATTGAAAGCAGCAGGAAGGTCTCCCGCCTGACCTGCGACCGCCTCGAACCGTTCCTCCTCTATTGGAAGGAACACTTCGCGAGGCCGGTGGATCTGCTGCTGGACGAAACTGATGACTTCGTGGGTCTGGAGACGTTCAGGTATCTCGGCAGCGCGGCGCGAAAAGGGCTCTGCCGGGTTGTGCTCGGGGGCCGGGGCAATCTCCTTAATACGGTGCTCGGTAAGGACTCACCCCTGCACCACCGAATTGAGCTTCTGCGTTTGGAGCCCCTCACCGACACAGAAGCCGGGATGCTTCTCTTGCGCCCCTTCGAAGACCTCGGCTATCCCATCATCGACCGGCAACGGGTCCTGGACCACGTGGCGCGCCTCACCGGGAAGCTCCCCCATCTTGTGCAGCATTACGGCCGCCGTCTGGCCGAGATCCTGGCGGATGGGGCATCCGACGTGGTGAATGATCCCCTCGTAATCCGGGTCCGGGACGAATACGACACAGCAAAGATCTTCGCCGACCCGATTTTTGAGGTCAAGAATCCGAAGACCCGGCTCGTCGCGCTCTCGCTTCTTGGCACCGGAGGCCGCCTGTTGAATCTTCCACAGATTCAAGGGGTGGTCCACAATCACGGTTTAGTGTTGCCCCTGGACGAGCTGTGGGAGATCGTCAACGAGCTGGTGGTTCAAAACGTTCTTGCCTGGAACAACGAACGATTTCAAATCGCCAACGAGTCCCTGGCCTACTACTCGCATACACAGGGCTTTTTCAGTGCAGCGATGAGAGAAGCTCGCACCTGCTTGCAAAAGGCGACCGCGGCCGATTAGCCATGACTCAGCCGTTTCATTACGTCTGTGTCGATCAGTCGCTGATCGAGGAGATCCTCACGCATCTGGAACAGGGCGTCAGCGTCGTCACCCTCGGATACCCACGCGCCGGTAAGGGCTTGCTGCGCCGCAAACTCCGGGAGGGGCTGGCCGCCGCCGGCCGGAGCCCGGTGGTAAACGTGAATTTCCTTACCGCAGAGCCGGTGCTCTCCGACGTGGCCGCGCGGAAAGCGATTGCAGACGCGGTTTCCGCCGCTGGCGGGACCCCGGAAAAGGGCGACGGGAGCGTGCTCGGAGCATTGGACGGATTCGAGAAGACGCCGATCCTGTTCGCAGCCAACGTGGATGCCCTAGCCCACCACGTTGCGCGCCGGCTCCTGCGGGAAGCGCGCGCGCGCGTTTCCGAAGGCCGGCTTGTGGCGCTGGTTTCCGGGGAATACGATCTGGGCGAACTGGTCCACGGGCCGGCCTCCGAGTTCAATATCGCCCGCCAGTACGTCATACAGGGCTTGGGGGAGGCTTGTTTTGCCGAGTTTCTCAACAGCTATCTGCACGCGGTGGGCCTGCGGCCCCCCGAACCGGGGGTGGGACACCAGCTTTGGGAGTTGACCGGCGGGAACGCCGACCTGCTGCTCACGATTCTGGGGCTGGCGATGGAGAAACACGCTCGACGTGGCGAGTCGTTGGATGAGTTCCTTGCTCCCGACAGCGTCAATGAGTTGATCGCGCGGTCGGCTGCCCTTGGCGTCTCTGACAGCTTTATTCTGCGGCATGCTCTGCACCTCCTCCCCTTGGATCCGAAGGTCTGGACCAATCTCCAGAAGCTGCTAAGAGGGGAACCCGCTCCGTTGCAGCGGCCCGCCGGGACTCCCGGCCCGCTGACGCTTTCCGGCATCGCGGTTCGCCGGGAGGGAGCGCTCCACCTCTCTTCGCCCTTAATGGTTCGCATCGCCAAGCGCTTTCTTGGCGATCGCTACTTTGGGGATTTGTATGCCCAAGCGGGACGCTGGGATGAGGCGGTCCGCTTCTATGAGAATCTCACCTGCGAGCAGAGGCTGCGGCCGGTGAATCGGGCTGATCGGCGACCCGCGAAAAACACGATCCGGGCGGCCGGATCTATGCTCCATCACCTTGCAGTCGAGGGCTCGTCTCCGGTGCGTCGTTTTTTTGCTCGCGCCTGCCGGCTCGTGCTGGGCTTTCCGGAGGTCTTCTTCTGGGAGAAAAGGAACGATTGGGTCCACGTTCCCGAAGGGGGCGCCTCTACATCGCTGGACGGCAAAAAAGCTGTCGGCGAAACCCTGCAACTGGCTGATGAAGCCGCCGTTGGAGAAATGGTCGTGCCGCAGCCTTGGGTCGGCGCTGCATTTGCCTTCAAGCTCCGCGGACCCCTCCGAGGCAGGGATATCGCTGCTTTTGTGGGCGATTTCGCGGCCCGCCAACCCGTGTGCAAGGATCGTGAAGACCTGTTTCGCGAGCTGGCAACGGCGTTTCTGGCCGCGCACGAGCACGCGGTTTCCGTGGAGCAGCAGGACCTGCGGCTCAAGTTCCGCAGGACACAGGACCAAATCGTCACCGAAATCCTGGATGGCCTCGGCCGAGACATCCTGGACGTGGGCGCCATGTTGAAGAGGGCGGCCGCGCATCTTCGGAAGCTCGGGTACCGGCGGATCGCCTTTGCCCTGGTTGACCCGGTACGTGAAGAGATCAAGTGCGTTCTTGACGATGCCGACGTAGATCTGTCCCAATTCCCACCCTGGCCCCTCAAGCAGCCGGGCTCCGGTGTCCACCCGTTTGTCATCGAATCCAAGAAGCCGCTGAAGATTCCCGACGCCCGGAATCACCCCCTCACACGGAAGGAGGCTGTGAAAACAGGCGGCATCGTCGCCTTTGCGGTGGTTCCGCTGCTCACATTCGACGGGCGCGCGATCGGGACCATCCACCTCGAGCGGGACGACCACGTGGTGCCGTCTGACGACGAGATTGAGGACTTCCTTTCGTTCGGCACCCAACTCGCGGCCCTGATCGAACACGGCGAGCGGCTGAACCTGCTCCAGACCGCTCTTGACAAGATCCCGGACCCGCTCATCATTTTCGACGCCCTGCAACGGCCCCGCTACGCCAACCAGAGGGCTTCGGAACTGCTGCCTGTGCAGCGAGGGTGGCGCTCGGACGTTCCATCCAAAGAGGAGGAGGAGCGGCTGGCTCCGATCTCGCTGGATGTCGCCTCCGCCCTTGACATTAGTCGTGCGGGCCGGAGGATTCAGCTTGCGGACGACTTCGTGGGTTCTCTGGTCGCAGGGAGGATCGAAAACTGGAGGGGACAAACCTCAGGCGCCTTCGTTAACGTAGAGGACCTCACTTTCCCCAGTCGGGTGATTGAAGCGCTTAATTGTGTTGCCAAGGCCCACGACCGGCCCTCAGCCCTGCGCGCCATCGTGGAAGCTACGAAGATACTGGGCCATAGATGGGCGAGGCTGTACCTCCTCGATGAACAATGCCCCACCCGACTGAAAGGCCATTTGCAGTTCGGCTTCGAACCAGGTTCGGAGGCGGCCCGGCAGTTTGAAAGCGGAGAGGTCGTCCTGGACCGGGCCGATCACGAGGGCGGCGAGCATTCCTGGACGTGCGTGGATGAAAACAAGGCCATGGTCTTCTGCTATACCGGTGACAACAAGCAATTCCGAACCAGGAATGGTCTGGAGGTTCAGGGAACCAGCAAGCCGTGCCGCGGCCCGCTCACGAAGAAGCAGGGGGAGTACTGGATCGACGGACCATTGGTCGCCGGAAACAAAACGCTCGGGAAGATAACGCTCCAATCCGAGAAGCATCTTCTGCCCGAGCAATTCGGCTTTTACGAAGTGTTCTTTGCCCTCGTTGCGACCCTTCTGGGAGTGCATATGGAACACGAAAGGGCTCAATCGAAGTTGCTCGAAATGGAGAGCGATCACGTGGCCCGGAGGACGCTCGGGGTGATTTCTCACAACCTCGCAACTCGCACGGCGGGGATCTCCCCGCTCATCCGCCTCTACGAGGACCTCGAGCCCAAGCTGGGTGACTTGGAGGACTTAAACCGGCTCTTTCGGCAGGGCTACGAGGGCATCCGCGCTGTCCTGGAGCGTGCGAAAGAAGTATTCTCAACCGCGCCACTCAAGCGCACCCCGACTGACTTGGACCAACTCGTCCAATCAACTTTGGGTGAACTGCTTTCCAAGGGACAGTGGCTCTTCCCAACGTCCGGGCCCGTGCCTGCGGACATCGACGCGCTCCAGTTCCAGAGCGCCCTGAAGGAGATCGTCAAGAACGCGATGGACTTTGCGGGCGAACTCAAACTGAAGGTGACACTGAGGGCTTTCCAACGGGAAGGAACGGAGTGGTTTCGCCTGGTGATTGAGGACAACGGTCCGGGCGTTCCCAGAGAGCTTAAGGAGCAGATTTTCAGAGAGTTCTTCACCAACCGGCCGGGACGAGAGCCGGGTACCGGCCTCGGCTTGGCGCTCGTGCGGCAGGTTGTCGCCGCGCACGGCGGCCGGGTGCGGGAGACCGGGGAGCCCGGGCAAGGCGCCCGGTTCGAGATCGAGATGCCCAGGTTCACGGACGTTTCGAACGAGACGGCGGTGGGGTAAGCGATGTATCGAATCCTGCTGGTGGAAGACCAGGAGCTGACAAGGGAGACTCTGCTCCGGCTCTTGCGGAAGTACTTCCCCGATGCGGAAGTCAAGGGCGTTGCCAACGAGGCAGCCGCAGGAGCAATCCTAAAGGAATGGGAAGACGACCGAATAGAGCTGGACGCGGCGGTTCTGGACCTGAAACTACCCCGCACAGAGGGCGGCACCGCCGTGGTGAGTGATCTCTGCGACCTGGTCGCACGGCTGCAACCCCGCGCGGTGGTAGGTCACATAACTGCCTATTTCCGCGACAAAGACGTAAACGACCACCTCGTTGATCTCCACGTGAAAAAAGCGCACAAGGCTGGCTTCACCGTGGACAAAACCGAGCAGAACTGGGAGGACGACCTCCTTCGCAAGCTCATGAACTACCGGGTTGAGCGCAAGTTGGACGAGGCCTTCGACACCGCTCCCGGCTTCCGGCGCCGGTCAGCCCGAGGCTGGGCCGGCCGGAGCAGCGCTACCTACCGGATCGCCTCGCTGGCAGACGACATCAGCCGCTACTGGAAACACCTCGAACCGCATTTGCAGGACCGGATCAGGAAGAACTTCGATGTGCAGGTGGAACAAGACAAAGTCTACGTCGGACTGGGGGGCATAAGTGGTACGGACCCGGCGTAATTTCACCGAGATCCAGAAGGCTCTCGACAAGCCGGAACCGGCTGGGGGTGCGTTCCTCATCCACTGGACGTCCCGGAACGAAAAAGACAGGCCTGGTTACGGCGCACTGGGGATCCGGGACCCCGCCGTGCTCGAGACTTACAAAGAGGAACTACTGTGGGCTTTCGACTTCCTGACGCAAACGCTGAGTCTGATTCAGCCGGCCGTGCTGCCCGTTGAGGTCTACGTTTTTGAGCCCGCAGAGGAGGACGGCGATTCCTCGCCACAGACGGTCCCGCGATTGGTCGGCGATCGCAAGACGCTCCTATCCGTCGTTCTGCCGAGCCGCACACCCGTGCCAAACCCCGAGTCCGAGCGGGCCTATCTTCGGGCGGCGGCCGTGCACGAGGTCGCACACGTGGTCTGCTTCGGTCAAGCTGCTTTCGGCTCGGCAATTTCGTTCCCCTGGGCCTGGTTTGCGGAAGGCACCGCCGAATGGCTGTGCCTCTATCGGCTGCGCCAGACCGACCCGAACAACGTGGCGACCTTTGAGTTTTTGCTGGATTGGGTCGATTATCCTGAGCTGTCCCTCAATCAGGAGCCTGACTGGTACACGGCGGCCATGTTCGTGGACTACCTGGTTCGGCGGTACAGCCTGGACGTGTTGGGAGCTATCTGGCGCCAGGCGAGTCCTGATAATGAGCCTTGGAGCGTTATCAAGCCGCTGACCGGCGCCAGTAACTTGTTTCTGGACTTCTGCCTGGACGCCTACGCGCTGAATGAGTCCGCCCCGGATCTCTTTGCGCGCTTCGGGCCACGAGGGCGGGAGTATACCCTGGCGGCGCTTGCTTCCCGCAGCGAAACGGTCTTCAAAGGCAAGGTCCGAAATTTCGGGTGCCGGTATTTCGCCATCGTGACCCAAACGGGAAGCCAGCGGTTCTCGGTCGCAGTTCAGACCCAGGAAGAGCGAGTCCGCGCCGCAGTGCTTGCAGTGAACAGCGACTACAAGCGTGTCGGGCCCACTCTTTTCCTTTCAGGACAGGATCAGGTCCTGGACCCTGCTGATTACCCCGGGCTGGACCACTTAGCGGTAGCCGTCACTACTGAACCCGAGCAATCGGACCCGGATCTCTCCGAGCAGCTTCGCTTCGAGCTTCGCTTCAAGGGACTATGAGCCGCTCCCTTCCCGCTGCGCCTCGCCCGCCTGCGCGCGTCGAGGCGCAGGACGCGCTCAACCACGCCATGTTCGCCGCCCCCAACGCCGCCCCGGCCAACACCCTGTTCGGCCAGGTCAACTCCATCGTCGGCACCGAGCAGCGCCGCATCCAGGTCGGCGGCAAGCTGCACTGGTAAGGCAGGGCGGTAAGCGGCTTGGGATCCCGATGAGGCCCGCTGCTTGCCGGTGTGCGCGCCGCTGAGTAGAATGGAACCAGAAAGCATGAGCGACCTGGAACGCCTCATCGAGATCGCACGGGTGTTGCCTTCAGCGAAGGTCCATGCGCTCCTCACTGTCGCGGAGCAGATGGCCGACTTCGTCTCTGACGAGGAGTTCCTGCGCAAGATCAATTCTGCGCCGCCGATCGAGGCCGACGAGCAGACCGCGACAGAGCTTCGCGCTGCCTTGGCTGAACGCGGTGAAACGATCAGCCATGAAGAACTGAAGCGCGAGCTGGGTCTCGCATGAAGCGCGCCCTCCGTTACGAGGGCAGGATTGTCAAGGATTTGAAACGGCTCGACGCGGAGAGCCGCGCGCGCGTTCTCTCCGCGCTTGAGCGCTTCGCTCGAACCGGGGAGGGCGACGTTCATCCGCTGAAAGGAGAGTTCGCCGGCTCGTACCGGCTTCGGGTCGGCAAGTGGCGAGTGTGCTTGCTCCCAGAAGGGCCCCAGATCATCGCCTATCAGATCGACAACCGCGGCGAAGCCTACTGAGTGCCGATCGCCCCAGCGACCGGTCGCCACCGAGCAGCGCGGCGTCCAGGTCCGCGGCAAGCTGCACTGGTGAGGCAGGGCAACTCTGGCGGGGAGGGCCGATAACCGCCTCCAGGAGCGAGGGGTTACTTTCCGGCAAAAATCCTTATTGCTTTTCCCCAAATTCGTGTTATTTTAATCTGATCCCGGCCCTTGCGGGCGCCGGGCCATGATTGCATGAGCAAGGTCGTCAAGTTTGACTGCTACCGCCGCCTGCTGGAGCGGAAGTGGGAAGAGGTGCGGCAGCGGCTCTCCACTACGCGGGCCGCCGAGATGGTGCAGCGCCCCGAGGGGCCGCTCGATTTCGGCGACTGGTGCCAGAAGAGCCTCCAGGAGTGGTTGTTCCTGAACGAGAACCGGCTGGAAGTGGCCCTGCTGCGCGAGATCCGCGCGGCGTTGGAGCGGCTCGACGGCGGCGTCTACGGGGTCTGCCAGCAGTGCGGCGAGCCGATCGACGGCAAGCGCCTCGACGCCCTTCCCTGGGCCGCATTCTGCGTGCCCTGCCAGGAGCGGCTGGCCGCGGCCAGCGCGAGGAGCTGAGACCACCCGCCACCGCCCGCCAGCCATTTGGTGTTACAATCGACTCACGCGGGGCGGCGCCAGCGTGGCAAGATCGCCCCAGGAAAGGGCCGGAGGAAGAAGAATGGAGAAGCCAGCGCAGAACATCCAGGAAGCCTTTCTGAACAATGCGCGCAAGGAGAAGACGCTGCTGACCATCTACCTGATGAGCGGGGTAAAGCTCTCCGGCCGCATAAGGAGCTTCGACAAGTACTCGCTGATCCTGGAGGCCAACAACCAGGAGCAGCTCATCTTCAAGCACGCCATTTCGACGGTGGTCCTCAGCAGGCCCAGCCATGCGTTTGCCGCGGCTTCCCACGCCGCCGCTCCGGCGGGGGGGACGGACATCCCGCCGGCAGCCGGCCCCAGCGATGCGGAGCCGCCGGACAGCTAGATCACCTGCCCAACGTGCCGCGGGAATGCGCCATCCTGGTGGGGCTGGGGCTGAAACAGCCCGGCGCCGGGCGCTCACTCGCGTGGGAGGGGACCGACTATTCCGCCGAGGAGTCGCTGGAAGAGCTGGCCATTCTGGCCGCCAGCGCCGGGGCGGAGGTCACCGGCCGCCTGCTCCAGACCCGCCCCAGTCCGGAGGCCGCCACCTTGATCGGCGCCGGCAAAGTGGAGGAGTTGGCGCGGCTGGCCGAAGCCGAGGGCGCCGATCTCGTCATCTTCGATCAGAACCTCACCCCCACCCAGCAGCGCAACCTCGAGCGCCTGCTGGCGCGCAGGGTCATTGATCGCACCCAGCTTATCCTGGACATTTTCGCCCGCCGCGCCCGCAGCCGTGAAGGGCAGCTTCAGGTGGAGCTGGCGCAACTGAACTACCTGCTGCCGCGGCTGGCCGGCCGGGGCGTCGAGATGTCGCGCCTGGGCGGCGGAATCGGAACGCGGGGGCCGGGCGAGACGCAGCTTGAGACCGACCGGCGCCGCATTTTCCGGCGCATACGGAAGCTCGAGGAACACCTGGAAGCGGTGCGGGCCGGCCGCGCGGTGCAGCGGCGCCAGCGCCAGGCGCTGCCGCTGGCCACCGCCGCCGTGGTCGGTTACACCAACGCCGGCAAATCAACCCTGTTCAACCGGCTCACCGGCGCCGCGGTGGCGGCCGATGCCCGCATGTTCGCCACCCTGGACCCCACCGTCCGCGCTATCACTCTGCCTTCGAACCGCCGCATCCTGCTGGGCGACACCGTGGGTTTCATCCGCAACCTGCCGGTGACGCTGGTGAAAGCCTTCCGCGCCACACTGGAAGAGGTGACCGAAGCCACTCTCATCCTGCACGTGGCTGACGCCTCCTCGCCGCACGCCGCTCAGCAGGTAGCCCACATCCACAAGGTGCTGGCCGAGATCGGCGCCGGCCAGATCCCTCAGGTGCTCGCGCTGAACAAAGTGGACCTGCTGCCGGAAGGCGATGGCGATGCGGCGGCCTGGAACAGCGGGGTTGCCGCCAGCGGCAACGGCGCCGCCCAGACGCGGGCGGTCGGCATTTCAGCCCGCACCGGCGCCGGCGTGGACCGGCTGCTGGCCCTGATCGACGAGGTCTTGCCCTTCGATCCGCTGACCCGCGCAACTTTCCGGTTCGCGCTCGGCGATGGCGCCCGGCTCCACCTCGTCCACCAGCTCGGCCGCGTCACCGCCAGGCGCTATGGCGAGGACTACTGCGAGGTGGAGGCCGAGGTTTCCCAGTCGCTGAAGAACCGGCTGGCCGCATACCTGGCGCCGGCGGGGTAGCCTATGAACATCCCCAACCTGCTGACGCTGCTGCGCATCTTTTTCGTGCCCCTGCTGGTTGCCGCCCTGGTCCAGAAGAACATGCGCATCGAGCTCGACAACCTGACCATCACCAACGAGCTGCTGGCGCTGATCATCTTCCTGGCGGCGGCGGCCACCGACCTGCTGGACGGCTGGCTGGCGCGCCGCTGGGGGCAGATAACGACGGTGGGCACGCTGCTGGACCCGATCGCCGACAAGCTGCTGATCTCGGCGGCGCTGATCGCCCTGGTTCAGGTACACGTGGTGGGGGCCTGGATCGTCATCCTGGTGGTCGGGCGTGAGTTCGCCGTCACCGGACTGCGCAGCATCGCCGCCGCCGCCGGCTATACCATCGAAGCCAGCGAGCTGGGCAAGACCAAGATGATCGCCCAGGTGGTGGCGGTCTCGCTCTACCTGCTGGCCATGCGCTGGCCGCACCTGATGGTCTGGGCCAACGCCTGGATGCTGGGCGTGGTGCTGTTCGCGCTGGTGTCGGCGGCCGACTACTTCCGCAAGTTCTGGCGCAAGGTGGACATCGGCATCAAGCTGCGCCGGCGCCGGGAGCTGCTGCGGAGCGAGCGTGAGCGGCGCCGCCGCGCCGCGCTTTGATCACGGTGGGGCAGAGGTGGGGCAGACCATCGTTTTCCGTGGTCTGCCCGAATGCCCTACGGCGTGCCCGGTTTCGCCGTTCGCGGCTTGGGAACGGTGATCACCGGCCCGGCGGCCGTCAGCTCCACCGCGCGCACCTGCCCCTCGGGCCCCACCGGTCCAATCGGCTTGCCGTTGAGCCGGATCTCCAGCCCGCCGGCGTTGCCGGTATACACCCGCACCGACTGGCTCGCCTGAAAAGTGCGGCCCGCCCCCGGCTGGAGAGTGGCCTCGTAAACTACGACGCCGTCGGAGGTGACGCGAATCCAGGCGGATCGCGTGGCGGTAACGTCCACCACCAGGGCTGCCTCGGTGGCCGGCGGCGGCTGCGGTGTGGGCTCCGCAGGAGCGGCCTCCGGGGGCAGCGTCTGGGCCGGACTGGCGGCAGGAGTCGTCGGCGCGGGCGCCGGCACGGCCACCGGCGCCGGCCTGATTTCCACCGGCCTTCGCGCGCTTTGCCACCAGAAGTAGACCGCTACGCCCGCCAGCGCCACTACCGCGAAGCCGGCAGCCCCGATCACGACGTTGCGCAGCAAATCGCCCGCCCAGGGCAGGGGCGGCTGCCCGGCTTCTCCGGCCAGCCGCGCGGGAGGCGCCTCCTCCACGGCCGGCGGCGCGCCAAACCGCTGCGCCAGCATCGTCTCGATTTCGCTCTCCTCCACTCCCAGCAGCCGGCCGTATTGCCGCACGAAGGCGCGGGCGAAGAACTCGCCCGGCAACTGGTCGAAATCGTCGGCCTCGATCGCCGCCAGCAAGCCGGCGCGGATCTTGATTTGCTCGGAGACTTGTGAGAGACTCACTCCCCGCCGTAGACGTTCCTGGCGCAGTCTCTCACCGATGGACATCATCTCGCAACGAAGGAAGGGCTCACCGCTATAATACAACAGACAGTGCCCGGCTTCGAGACCCCCGAGGTTTCCGTCATCGTGGCGAACTGGAACCGCCGCGAAATGCTGCGCGCCTGCCTGGCCTCCCTGGCGCGGCAGCGCGACGCCGCCTTCGAGACGATCGTGGTGGACAACGGCTCCGAGGACGGTTCGGTGGCGATGGTGCGGCGCGAGTTCGCCGGTCCGCCCCGCTTGCGGGTGCGGCTTATCGAGAACCGCGAGAACCGGGGATTCTGCGCCGCCAACAACCAGGGGATCGCCGCCGCGCGGGGCGCCTTCATCGCCCTGCTGAACAACGACGCCGAGGCCGATCCCGGCTGGCTGGCGGCGCTGCGGCGCGCTTTCGAGGGCCGGCCCGAAGTGGGGATGGCCGCCTCCAAGATCGTGGTCTGGGAAGAGCCGACCAAGATCGACAAGGCGGGCCACCTGATCTACCCCGACGGCCAGAACCGCGGCCGGGGCTCGGGCGAGACCGACCGGGGACAGTACGACCAACTCGAGGAAGTGCTGTGGCCGGACGGCTGCGCGGCCATGTACCGCCGGGAGATGCTGGACCAGATCGGCGGCTTTGACGAAGATTTCTTCGCCTACGGGGACGACGCCGAGCTGGGACTCCGCGCCCGCATCGCCGGGTGGCGATGCCTGTACGCGCCCGAGGCGCTGGTGCGGCACCGCCGCGGCGCGACGCTGGGGATTTCATCGGCGCGGCGGCTGGAGTTGATCGAGCGCAACCGCGTCCTGCTGGCGGCCAAGCTGTTCCCCTGGAGCCTGCTCTGGTTGAATGGCGTCTATTACCTGGCGCGGATCGGCGCCGGCTTGTGGGCGGCCGCCCGCAACCGCGGGGAGATCGCGCGCTTCCCCGGGGCGCGCGGCAAGCTCGGCGCGGCGCTGGCGCTGGTGCGGGGCGACCTGATGGCGCTGCGGATGCTGCCGCGAATGCTGCGGAAACGGCGCGAGGTGCGCCGCTTCCGTAAGCTCACCCCGGCCCAGGTGCGCCGGCTGATCCTGCGCCACCGCATCCCGCTGAAGATCCTGATGGAGCAGGCAGCGTGACAGCCAGCCAGTGCCCCGCCTGCGATCATGCCGGGTTCCGCAGCCTGTTCACCGCCTCCGACCGCCTCTACCGGACCACCCGCGAGAAGTTCGAAGTGGTCGAATGCCGCTCCTGCGGGCTCCTTCGCCTCCACCCGTGGCCCTCGCCCGAACAACTGCGGCGCTATTATCCGGCCGGCTACTGGTTCGCCTCGGAGAGCAATGCGGCCGACCGGCTGGAGGAAGCCTGGCGCCGCCTGGTGCTGTGCGACCATGTCGAGTTTGTCTGGCGCGCCCTCGGCGCCGCCGGAGAAGCCGGGCTGGTGCTGGATGCCGGCTGCGGGGGCGGGCTCTTTCTGCGCCTGCTGCGGGAGCGCGGCCTGGCGGTGATGGGCCTGGACGTATCGCCGGCGGCGGCGGCCATCGCCTGGAGGCGCAACGGCGTGCCCGCCGCCTGCGGGACGCTCGAGTCCGCTCCCCTGCCGCCTGGAAGCTGCGCCGCCGTCACCATGTTCCACCTGCTGGAGCACCTGGCGGACCCGCAGCGGCACCTGGAATCGGCCCACGCCCTGCTGCGGCCGCGGGGGCGGCTCATCGTTCAGGCGCCCAATGCCGCCTGCTGGCAGTTTCTCCTGTTGGGCGAGAACTGGAGCGGGCTGGACGTGCCGCGCCACCTCATCGACTATCGCGCCGGCGACCTGGAGCGCCTGCTCGACTGCTGCGGCTTTGAGGTGCTGCAGCGCAAGTACTTTTCCCTGCGCGACAACCCGACCGGCCTGGCCACCAGCCTGGCGCCCTGGCTCGACCCGATGGCGCGGCGCGTCCGCGGCCTGGGGGAAACTCCGGCGCGGCGGCTCTTCAAGAACCTGCTTTACGTGGCGCTGGTGGTGGCCGCCTTGCCGTTCACGCTGGTGGAAGCGGCTTGCCGCGCGGGTTCGACCATCATGGTGGAGGCGCGGAAGAAGTCATGACCTGCCGCGCACTCGAGCGGCGGCTGCCGCGCTTTCTGCGGCGGCGCGTGCTCTACTTCGAGGCGGCCATCGAGCAGGCGGTCGCCGCCCTGGCCGCGGAGCTTCCCGCTGGCGCGCGGGTGCTGGACGCCGGCGCCGGCGAGGGCCAGTATGCGCGCTTCTTTTCCGGGCGCCGCTACCTGGGACTGGATCTGGGCATCGGCGATCCGCGGTGGAACTACCGGGGACTGGATGTGCTGGGGGACCTGGTGGCTTTGCCCTTCGGTTCCGGGTGCTTCGACGCCTGCCTCAACGTAGTCACGCTGGAGCACGTGCGGGAGCCGGCCAGCGCGCTCCGGGAGATCGCGCGGGTCCTGAAGCCGGGGGGACGCCTGCTAGTGGTCGTTCCGCACGAGTGGGAAGTGCACCAGGCGCCGCACGACTACTTCCGCTTCACCAGGTACGGCCTGAGCTACCTGCTGGAGACGGCGGGCTTCACCGCCATCCGCATCGAGCCGGTCGGCGGATACTTCCGCCTGCTCGCGCGCCGTCTGCTCAACGGGCTTGAGTTCTTCCCCGGCCTGGCTTTTCCGTTGGCGGCGCTGTTGCTGGCGCCACCGGCGCTGGTGTTGCCGTGGCTCGACGGCCTCGACCGGGCGCGGAACTTCACTCTGGGATACGTATGCACTGCGCAAAAGCCGTAACTTGGCTTGTGGCTTGTGGCTTGTGGCTTGTGGGATGTGCCGCCACGGGCTACGAGCCACAAGCTACGGGCCAATTCAGCGGGACTTCGGCCCTCGAGTACACCCGCAAGGCGGTCTCGTTCGGCCCGCGGTCGGCCGGCTCGGAGGCCCTCGGGCGCCTGCGGGCTTACATCCATTCCGAGCTCAAGCTGAGCGGCTGCCAGGTGATCCGCGACCCGTTCACCGCCCGGACCCCGCTGGGCCCGGTGGCGATGGAGAACATCATCGCCCGTATTCCCGGTACGTCAGGCCGCGCGGTGGCCGTCACCGGCCATTACGACACCAAGTCCATGCCGGGCATTTCCTTCGTGGGCGCCAACGACGGCGGCGCCTCCGCCGGGTTCCTGCTCGAGCTGGCGCGGGTCGTGGCCGGCCGCCCCCGCAAGAACGAGGTTCTGGTGGTCTGGTTCGACGGCGAGGAGGCCTTCGGCGAATGGTCCGAGACCGACGGCATCTACGGCAGCCGCCACCTGGCCGCCCGGTGGGCCGCCGACGGGACGCTGGCGCGGCTGAAGGCGCTTATCAACGTGGACATGATCGGCGACAAGGACCTGGGCATTCTCCAGGAGATGAACTCGTCAGCCCCGTTGCGCGCGCTGGTGTGGCAGGCGGCGGCGCAGCTTGGCCTCGGGCGTCACTTCCTCGGCTGGCAGGCGGCCGTCGAGGACGACCACGTGCCCTTCCTCCGGCGCGGCGTCAATGCCGTCAACCTGATCGACTTCGATTACGGCCCGGCCAACTCCTGGTGGCACACCGAGCGCGACACCATGGACAAGCTCAGCCCCGCCAGCCTGGAGGCCGCCGGCCGGGTGGTGCTGGAGGTATTGCGCAAGCTGGATTAATCGGCCTGCGAATTTTCCCCCGCCAATCCCACTAAATTCCCTGAGGGTGTGGTGTGCCCGGGTTCGGCCCATGAGCGCCGTCGACGCCTACATTGCGGCCTGGCTGGTTCCGCTCGCCATCTGGCTGCTCGTCAGCGGCGCCGACGACCTGTTCGTGGACCTTGTTTACCTGGCCCACCGGATTCGCGAGCGGTTCTCCCGCGCCGGCGCCTTCACCGTCCCGGCCGCGGCGGAATTGGCGCAAGTCCCGGAGAAGCGAATCGCAGTGCTGGTGCCGCTGTGGCGCGAGCACCGGGTGATCGGACGCATGCTGGATCACAACCTCGCATCCACCAGGTACACGAACTACGATTTCTTTGTCGGCTGTTACCCCAACGACGCGCCGACGGTGGACGCCGTAGGCGAGGTCGCGGCGCGCGCAGGCAGGGTCCACGTCTCCGTCTGTCCTCACGATGGTCCGACCTCCAAGGCCGACTGCCTCAACTGGACCTGGCAACGGATGCTCCTTTACGAAGAACAGCGCGGCGTGCGCTTTGACCTCATCGTGACCCAAGACGCCGAAGACCTGATGCATCCCGAGTCGCTGCGGTGGATCAACTATTACGCGGACCGCTACGACATGGTCCAGCTCCCGGTGCTGCCGCTGCCCACAGGGTGGCGCCAGTTCACCCACGGCGTCTACTGCGACGAGTTCGCCGAATTCCAGACCAAGGACGTGCCGGTGCGCCAGTTGCTCGGCGGCTTCATTCCCTCCAACGGGGTGGGCACCGGTTACTCCCGTCGCGGGCTGGAGAAACTGGCCGCCGCCCATTCCAACTGCATCTTCGATCCCCTCTCGCTGACCGAGGACTACTTGAACGGGCTGCGGCTCAAACGGCTCGGCTGCACCCAGCTCTTCGTGCCGATCCGGTTCCAGGACGGCGTGCCGGTCGCCACTCGCGAGTACTTTCCGCGGCAGGTCGGCCCGGCGGTCCGGCAACGCGCCCGCTGGGTGATTGGGATCGCGTTGCAGACCTGGGAGCAATACGGCTGGTCCGGCGGCTGGCTCGATCGCTACTGGTTCTGGCGGGACCGCAAAGGCGTGCTGGGCTACCCGGTCACTTTCCTCGCCAACGCGATCCTCCTGTACGGCCTGGTCACCTGGGTGGGGAGCCGGCTGGCTGGCGTGACGTGGGGGCTGGGCCGGGCGGACTATGCTGCCTGGGCGCTGGCCGGCACCCTCGGCCTCCAACTGCTGCGCACCGGCATTCGCGCCGGCTGCGTGACCCGCATCTACGGCTGGAGGTTCGCCGCCGGCACGCCGCTGCGGATTTTCTGGGGCAACTGGATCAACTTCTTCGCTACCGCTTCGGCGCTGGGGCGATACTTGGCGGCCCGCCTGCGCGCCCAGCCGCCGGTCTGGCTGAAGACCGAGCACACCTATCCCGCCGGCGCCGCCTTGGTCGCCCGCTGGCGGCTGCTCGGCGAGTTGCTGGCTGACGCCGGGTGCCTGACGCCGGCCCAGATCGAGCAGGCCCTGAGTTCCAAGCCGGCCGGGATGCGCCTTGGCGAGTACCTGGTTCGCTCCGGGAAGCTGACGGAGATTAGCGTCTACCAGGCGCTCAGCCGCCAGCAGAACCTCCCTTTCCAGAGCCTCGCCACCGAGGCAATCCGCCGCCCGGTGGCCCGCGCCCTGCCGGCGGCGGTGATCCGCAAGTGGAGGGTGCTGCCCTATCGGGTGGCTTCCGGCCACCTGTTCGTGGCCGGACCCGAGGCGCCGACCGAGGCCATGCAGCATGAACTGCGCAAATTCACCCCACTGGAGATCCGCTTCCACTTCATCACCCCGAGCAATTTCGAGACGCTCAGGCAAGCCTTCATCGAGCCGCGTGGCGCAGGCGGTTTCGCCTGCGGCTCGGCAGGCTGAAGGCCTGCCACGCCCTGTCAGGCCACCGCTTCGAGCTCCATGGTAGCCAGGATGGTGGGATCTGTGCTGAGGCCGAGTTCCGCCAGGTCCTCGCCCTCCAGGTGCAGTGAGATCGCCTCGCGAATGTTGGCGGCCAGTTCATCGAGTGTCGGCGCCTCGGTCTCCAGAAGCCTCCGGCCCGGTGAGCAGCGGGGGGAACCGCCTGCTCGAAGGCAGGCCGGCTCAGGTGCGGTAGCTGCCGTTGATGCGGACGTAGCCTTCGGTCAGGTCGCAGGTCCAGAAGCGGGCTTCGCCTTTGCCGCGGCCCTGGATGGTGAACCGGATCAGGCACTCGCGCTCGTCGAGTGTCCTGTCCCATGTAATCCCCTGCAATCGGCGGTGGCGCACGCTTCAGCGTGGATAGCGTCGGGATAAACCGGCGTGGAGTTGTGAATGAAAGAGTCATACAGGAAAGGAGTAGCGAACCATCCTGGCCCCGAGCCATGCGAGGGCGACCGTAAGGCCGCACTTGAAGCGTTGGACAGGGGTATATGCAGGCTGGGTATCCGAAGTTGTGAGCTCCGAAATCGCGAATGCAGGGCGCCGACGGCGTCACGCAGTCCGGAAGGCAACACAGTGGCACGCGCCAGCGCGAGCGTGCTGCGGCCCTGCGGAGTCGAAGATCCCACGCATGCATAGAAACTCCACGTGCGAGAACCGACGGATCTTCCCCCATCTGATTTGAGCTAACCAGCAGAATCTTCACGAGTTA
>JBBTDS010000449.1:0-7112 GCA_038060875.1 Acidobacteriota bacterium
CCCCACCGCGCTCACCCACAAATCCTGCTATAGAGCCTAGAATTGTTTCGGACGCTCTCATGGTCGAAGCTCCGCTATCCGAACGACTCGAATACGCAATTCTTGAAATCGTCTGTAGGAACCCGTCCGAGGGGATACATCAGAGCCATTGGGGTGAGTGGCGCACCTCCATTCAACAGCGTGTCCCGGAATTTGTGGACGCGGCTCTTCTCGCCGCATTCAAACGGCTCTGGAAACGGGGCGTGCTTCGATTGACTAAGCCGGATTCACAGCGACTGCACGCATACGAATACTCGGGCAACGAGACCGATGATGTGTGCTTCTTCTTCACAGGTCAATTCAATGCCAGCATCACCGACGAGGGCCGAAGCGTTTGGGATAAAGCGGAGGAGCCGAAGACTACGGTATTCATCAGCCACATCGCTGAAGAAAAGGGGGTGGCTCTGAGGCTTCAGGCGCTTATCCAGGCCGCCTTCCCCAATGCCTTTCCGGTCTTTGTTTCGAGCGACCCCACCAGTTTGGGCGGCGGCGAGGAGTGGTATCACTACATTCTTGAAAACCTCGCCAAAGCCCGCATCGTTCTAGTGTTGCTGTCACCCGAATCCGCAGACGAGCCATGGATCAATTTTGAGGGCGGATTTGGGAGAGGTCAGAAGTCTCGCGTCGTTCCCCTTCTGTTCCGAGGGCTGTCGTTCGATGCGGTGCAATACCCACTAAAGGGCTTGCAGGGCTACTACCTTAAGCAGTTGTCGGAAATCCTGAAGGAGATTTCAAGACGGATGCGCATCCCGATGAGCAAGGTCGATCTTGATGCCGCATCTGAAGAGATCAACCACATTCAGGCCGGACTTCCAGCCAAGAAGTTGACATTGGAACTCCGGCCCAGTCTCAACTTCCCGAAATGGAACTGCGAATTCCGTATCGTCAACAACGGGAACCGGGACGTGGAACCGCTGGAGGTAAAGATTCTGATCCCATCAGCGATCCTCCACAGCCCTTATCGTCCCGCCATCGACGCAGCCGTTCTCGAAGTTCGTGAGACCAGTATCGACAACGTAATGTGGACGTAGGTTTCGTACCGCAATAATCGGCAACCGAAGCCGGACCGATTCTCTAGACCCGAGCCGCTGGTGACGTGTGTTTCGCCGGGAAGCGCACAAGTACTTCAGCTTGTCCGTCCTGAAATCCGCTTCCCGCTGGAGCCCCGCGAACTCGAAACGCCCATCCGATACAGCATCGTCGCCAGGAACATGCGACCCGCCGAAGGGGTCATCACGCTCAAGGATAAGCTCGTCCCTAAACGCTAGGAGTTTCCTTGTCGGAGTACCCGAGTCAAATCCGTCCGGACGGTGGAGAACACCTCCTTCTATCCATGGGCTGCCCGGCGGGCTATGTTGAACCCTTTGCGATATCACCCTGCCCGCCCACCCCCCGCGCCAGCTCCAGCGTCACCACGTTGGCGCAAGGGCGGCCCTGCTCGAAATCGCTGATGTTGGCCAGCGTCGTCGCGGCGATGTTGCCGAGCGCCGTCTCGGTGAAGAACGCCTGGTGCGCGGTGATGACCACGTTCGGGAACGTCAGCAGCCGCGCGAACACGTCGTCCTGGATCACCTGGTTCGAGAGGTCCTCGAAGAACAGGTCGCCTTCCTCCTCGTAGACGTCCAGCCCCAGGTAGCCGATCTTGCCGGACTTCAGCGCCCGGATCACCGCGCGCGTGTCGAGCAGCGCGCCGCGGCTGGTGTTGATCAGCATCACGCCGCGTTTCATCGCCGCCACCGCGCGGTCATCGATCAGGTGATAAGTCTCCGGCGCCAGCGGGCAGTGCAGCGTCACGATGTCGGAGGCGGCGTACAGCTCGGCCAACGGCACGTAGGCCGCTCCGAGCCGCTCCACCTCCGGATTCGGGCAAGGGTCGTGCGCCAGCAGCCGGCACCCGAAGCCGCCCAGTATCCTCGCCACCACCGCGCCGATCTTGCCGGTGCCGACGACGCCCGCGGTCAGCCCGTGCAGCTCGAACCCGAGCAGGCCCTCGAGCGCGAAGTTGCCCTCCCGCACGCGGTTGTGCGCGCGGTGGATCTTCCGGTTCAGCGTCAGGATCAGGCCGGCCGTGTGTTCCGCCACCGCGTGGGGCGAGTAGGCCGGCACGCGCGCCACCGTCAGCCCCAGTCGCGCCGCCGCGGCCAGGTCCACGTGGTTGAAACCCGCCGAGCGCAGCGCGATCAGCCTGGCGCCGCCGGCGGCCAGCGCGGCCAGCACCTCCGCATCCAGTGTGTCGTTGACGAAGGCGCACACCGCCGGGAACCCGGCCGCCAGCAGGCAGGTCTCCCGGCTCAGCCGCGGCTCGAAGAACCTCAGCTCGTGCCGGTGCGCGGCGTTGGCGGCTTCCAGGAACGTCCGGTCATAGGGTTTGGTGCTGAAGACGGCGACCCGCATGCGGCTCCTCCCTCCTGCTTTCATCGTAGACCAAGCGCAGCCAGCCGGCGCTGCCCTGAACTTCGTGCGGAACAATCCGGTTGTGGGCACGTATAAGTAAACGATAGGCCACGGTGCGGGCCTTGGCATGGGGGATTAGGCATGGCGAACAACCACAAGAACGGACGGCGACGCCGGCGCTGGATCTGGCTCGTCCTGGGCCTGCTCGTGCTGGCCGGGGCCTTCCTCGGCCTCCGGGCGGCGTTGAGCCCCAACCACGACATCGACCCCTCCAAGCTGGCCGTGGTCGAGCGCGGCGACATCGCCCGCTCGGTGGTGGCCACCGGCAAGATCGAGCCGCTGGCCAAGGTCGAGGTCAAGTCCAAGGCCAGCGGCATCGTCAAGCAGATCTTCGTCCATTACAGCGACTGGGTGAAGCGGGGCCAGGTGCTGGTGGAGCTGGACAAGGAGGAGTTGCAGGCCCGCGTGCGTGAAGCCCGCGCCGCGCTGCTGGCCGCGCAAGCCGCCGGCGAGGCCGCCGAAGCCGCCTTCGAGCGCAACAAGGTGGAAGCCGAGGGCCCCGACCTGCCCTTCCTCAAGGCCAACATGGACCGGGCGCGGCAGCTCCAGAACCAGGGCCTGATCGCTCCGGCCATGCGCGAAGAGACGGAGAGGCTCTACCAGCTCGCGCTCAACAAGCAGATGACCGCCACCCGCAACGTGGCCGTCAGCCGCGCCGAAGTGGCCCGCGCCAAGGCCCAGGCCGCCCAGGCCCAGGCCATGCTCGACCGCGCCGAGGAGGACCTGAGCAACTCCACCATCGTCAGCTCGATGGACGGCCTCGTGCTCTCGCGCGACGTCGAGGTGGGCGACGCCGTCAGCTCCATTCTCGTGCTCGGCTCGCAGGCCACCAAGATCATGACCCTGGGCGACGTCAGCGACGTCTACGTGCTCGGCAAGGTGGACGAGGCCGACATCGGCCGCGTCTATCTCAACCAGCCCGCCCGCATCGTCGTCGAGTCGTTCAAGGAGCGCAAGTTCAGCGGCAAGGTCACCAAGATCTCGCCGCTCGGCGTCGAGAAGGACAACGTCACCACCTTCGAGGTCCGCGTCTCCATCCACAACCCCGGCGGCGAGCTGAAGGCCAACATGAGCGCCAACGCCGAGATCATCCTCGAGGAGAAGAAGGGCGTGCTGCTGGTGCCCGAGGCCGCGGTCATCTACGACCGGGCCCGCAACACCTTCCTGGAGGCGCCGGCGCCCGCTTCGGAGACCGGCAGGCGCAAACTCGCCGCCAGGCTCGGCATCTCCAACGGCGTCAAGACCGAGCTGATCGCCGGCCTGAAGGAAGGCGACAAGGTCATCCTGCAATAACGGCCCGGAGGCGCCCCGTGACCTTCCGCGATCTGCTGCTCGACACCCTGCGCACGCTGTGGGCCAACAAGCTGCGCACCTTCCTCACCATGTTCGGCATCGCCTGGGGCATCGTCTCGATCACGCTGATGGTGGCCGCCGGCGAGGGCTTGCGGGTGGGGCAGAAGAAGGTGGCCGAGAACTTCGGCAAGGACATCATGATTGTGAATGCCGGCCGCACCAGCATGCAGGCCGGCGGCACGCGGGCCGGCCGCGCGATCCGCTGGGAGGACACCGACTACCTGTTCGTCCAGCGCGAAGCCCCGGCCTGCCAGTGGGTGATGCCGGAACTGGGCAACCTGGAGAAGGTCCACAGTCCTCACAACAGCGCCTCGCTGCTGGTGACCGGCGCGCTGCCGCCGTTCGCCGACATCCGCACCATCCCGGTGGCCGAAGGCCGCTTCTACAGTTGGGGGGACGAGGCCCAGGCCCGCCGCGTCGCCTTCCTGGGCAGCGACGCCAAGAAGCAACTGTTCGCCACCCGCGCCGCCGTCGGCCAGACCATCCACCTCGGCGAGTTCCCCTACACCGTCATCGGCGTGATGCTGGAGAAGGAGCAGGACTCCAGTTACGACGGCAAGGACATCTCGAAGGTCTTCGTTCCGTTCAGCGCGACCCTGCGGGACTTCCCCAACCGGCCGCCGGCCAAAGCCCGCAGCGTGGACCGGCTGCTGGTGACGCCGAAGTCCTTCGAGCAGCATGAGCAGTGCAAGTGGCAGGTGCGCCGGGCGCTGGCCCGGGTGCACAAGTTCGATCCGCTGGACGAGGAGGCGGCCCACATCTGGGACACGGTCGAGAACGCCAAGGCCTTCCTCCAGATGACCGACGGGATGAAGCACTTCCTCGGCGTGATCGGGCTGATCAGCCTGTTCCTGGGCGGCATCGGGGTGATGAACGTGATGCTGGTGGCGGTGCAGGAGCGGACGCGCGAGATCGGAGTGCGCAAGGCGGTGGGCGCCAGCCGGCGGGCCGTCATCTCGCAGTTCTTCATTGAGACGCTGATCGTCGTGTTCCTGAGCGGCGGGCTCGGCATGAGCGTCGCCTACGGCCTGTGCGCGCTGGTGAACCTGCTTCCGATGCCCCAGTATTTCGCCGGGCTGCTGGCCACCTGGCAGTCGGGGGTGCTGTCGTTCGCGTTGCTGGGCACGGTGGCGGTGCTCTCGGCGCTCTACCCGGCCAGCCGCGCGGCCGCGGTGGATCCGATCGAGGCGCTCCGCTACGAGGGGGGAGGGTGAGGGCCATGCTCACCGAGATCCTCCGCCAGTCCTGGCAAGCGCTGCGCCGCAGCCCGCTGCGCAGCTTCCTCACCATGCTCGGCATCGTATGGGGCGTAGTGGCCGTCTCGGTGCTGATCGCATATGGCGACAGCTTCCGCGGCGTGCTGGTGCGCGCTTTCGATGCCTTCGGCAAGAGCGCCGTGGTCTGCTGGCCGGGACAGACCAGCGAGCAGGCCGGCGGCGAGCGGGCCGGCAAGCGGGTGCGCTTCGAGAAGGAAGACATGGAGCTGGTGCGCTACGAGGCCACCCTGGTGAAGGAACTCAGCCTGGAGACCGTGCAGTGGCTCGGCATCTCCTACGGCGAGCGCATGGCCAACACGGCCATCCGCGGCGTCTACCCCGAGTACGGGGAGATCCGCAACGAGGCGCCGAGCGAAGGCCGCTGGCTCAGCCACGACGACATGCTGGAGCGGCGCCGGGTGGTGTTCATCGGCGGCGTCTTGCGCCAGCAGCTCTTCGGCGGCCGCCCGGCGGTCGGGGAGACGGTGCTGATCCGCGGCGTGCGGTTCACCGTCATCGGAACGATGGACCGCAAGCTGCAACTCAGCGCCTACTTCACCAACGATGATCACTGCGCCTGGATTCCCTACTCCGCCGCCGCCGACCTCTGGGACGCCCGCTACGCCAGCGTGCTCGTCTTCTCCTCGCTGGCCCCGCAGTTCGAGGCCAAGGCCAAGGCGCAGGTGCTGGCCGCCATCGCCAAGCGCCAGCGCTTCTCGCCCACTGATAAGCGCGCCATCACCATGTTCGGCCGGCAGGAGTTCCGGCCCATCATCGACGGCATCACCATCGGCCTCCAGGGGCTGCTGATCTTCATCGGCACGCTGACGCTGGGCATCGGCGGCGTGGGCCTGATGAACATCATGCTGGTGAGCGTGGATGAGCGCGTGCGTGAGATCGGCCTGCGGCGGGCGCTGGGCGCGCGCCGGCGCCACATCCGGGCGCAGTTCCTGGCCGAGGCGCTGGTGCTCACGCTGGCCGGCGGCCTGGTGGGGATCGGCCTGGCCTACGCGCTGAGCGCCGCCGTCGGCACGCTGCCGCTGCTCGGCCCGCTGTTCCGGGACACCTCCGGCAAGGGCGACATCCGTCTGATCATCTCGCCGGCGACCGCGGCCCTCTCCACCGGCATCCTGATCCTGGTGGGTCTCCTCAGCGGCCTCGCCCCGGCCCTGCGCGCCTCGCGCCTCGACCCGGCCCAGGCGCTGCGCTACGAGTGAAGCGCTTCAGCCTTGCGGCTGCGGGGGCCAAGCTCCGAGCCCGTGACTTCCTGGTATTCGTTTACCGAGACCCTGTTCCAGATGAAGATCCTCTTCGTGCCCGGGCTGCAATACGGCGGACCTTGGGTCACCGTCTGACCGCCCTCACAAAGCACCGTTCCAAGATGTCTCGGTGCAGACGGCCCAGCGCTGGGAGAGAACCGAGGGCCTGCGAGCGCGGCGGCACAAGCATGCGGCATTGAGCTCCGTCTTCGCATACCGATCGGAGCTTGACGCCTGGTGGCACGGCCGCCCGGACCTGCAACGGCTATCCCACGAGCCTCCGGCGGCGGCTCCGTCCACCGCCGTTCTGCCGTTCGTGAACCTGAACCGGGACGAGGAGAACGACATCCTGAGCGACGGGCTCACCGAGGAGTTGATCAACGCGCTTACCCGGGTGGAGGGTCTGCACGTCGTCGCCCGCACCTCGGCCTTCCACTTCAAAGGTAAGACCGGCGACGTCCGGACCGTTGGCGCGCGGCTCGGGGTCCGAACCATTCTCGAAGGCAGCGTGCGCCGGGCCGGCGGCAGGGTTACCAGGCAATACAGTCAGGACCCTGAAACCTACGCTGTGTATCTCGAAGGCCGCTAGCTAGAGTCTGTCCCAATTTTCGCATGGTGATCCGAGGGGCGGGGCGGAGGGGTCCGGCAGCCAAAACGTGGACGCACGATTTTGTTTGATTCGAGGAAATTCGCTTCTTAAACACAGCGTCATAAGTAATTGCGCATGTTAAGGAATTGTGATCTCATGGAG
>JBBTDS010000450.1:0-5569 GCA_038060875.1 Acidobacteriota bacterium
CCCTACCCAGACCAGCCATCCCCCTGACGCCGGGCAAGCCGTAAATCAATTACAAGATGTGGAACGGGTTGTCCTTACCGACTTTGGTCGTTCCGTTGCCAGGGCGACCGCGGCGCCCCCAGCACTCCGTTGAGGCCGATATCCTGGACCTGTTTGGTGAAGTCGCCGCCGAAGATCCGGTCGCGATCGCGCAGAAGGTAGCGCGGCGCGGTATCCCACGGAAACTCCTCGCGGAGTTGCTGCGCGGTCCACTCCGCAGTCGGGTGGCCGGTCACGTTGAAATGGAGGATCCGCCGCCTGTCGTGGACCAACACCAGGTACTTGCTCACGCTCGTCTCCCCGACGTCGATACCGAGCTTAAGCAGTTCGCCGTGGATGCGGGGTGCACCCCACGCAGGGTTCTCCCGAGTCATCTTGCGGATCAGTTCCCGGGTTTCCTTGGAGACCGGCGGTCGCCCGGGTTGTCCGCGCCGGACCTTCCAAGTCCAAAACAGCCGGAAGCCCTTGCGATGCCAGGCAATCACGGGCTCCAGCTTCACGATCGCCAGGGCAGACCGCCAGTCGGCCCAGACTCCGGACAGCCAACCCCGGAGGAACCGGTCTGCGGCGGTCAACCTCGGTCGCTTCTTCGCTGAGCGCTGGAGCACTCCGATCTGATGGCGAAGGGCCAGGTTTTCCAGTTGCAGAGAGGCTCGCGATTTCAGCAGTGACGAAAGAGCGGCAGCCAGCAGCGGCAGCGTTCAGAACATCCAACGAAGGAAATGGCGGAGGACACGCAACTTCCATCTTCCCAAGCCGTTGCCGCCTGGCCATGTGCCGGGTTTCTTTCTTCTATTTCTCCCGGCTATCTTCCCATGTCGCCATTGCGTGAACCTCGCCGATCAGGAAGCGCACACCCTGGTTGTCGGAGGGGTTCAGCCAGAGCATGCGGTCAAAGATGTGTTCGGCCTCCTCGAACCGGCCGAGGCGCCAGAGGCACAACCCGAATCCGTGCATCGAGCGAAGGAACGGCCGGTTGTCGATCCAGCCCCACGGCAGCAGCCCGTCGAAGCCTTCACCGAGGGACAATTCGCCGATCCGAAACCCCGCCTCGTAGTGCCGGATCGCCTCCTTGGGCCGCCCGTCGAAAACAAGGTTGCCGAGGTGGGCATGGGCGTCCAGGCAGCGGAGATCGGCCTGACAGAGGTCCATCAGGATCTTGTACGCTCCCTCGCTGTCGCCGGAGTTCTTGCGGTCGTTGGACTCGATGATCGGATCGGAAAACGGATCCTCGGAGTCCGCCCCAGGCAGCACCTGCTCCATTTCGAACTCCTGCCGCGGGCCGCGGGCGATGATCGGCCTGGCCACTCCTCGATCGGCTCACCCTCCTCGCCCCAGTAGTGGTCGCGCGGCTCCCATGGGCCTCGGTCCTCCAGCCTGAGTGGGACCAGACCCAGTGCGGTCACGGAGAGCCGCGTGGACTCGATTGCGCCGGAGAGATAGAGGTGGCCGGCGTAGCTCCACTGCTTGCTCGGTTTGACCACGACGATTTCGCCGGGAAAGACTGCCCAGAGGCGGCTGGCGCGGAGCGTGACGATCCGCTCGCTCCCGAGCAGCCGGCAGCGCGCGGCCGTCTGCTTGACCGACAGGGCGGCCAACTCGACGGGACCGCGCAGGTCGAGGTCGGCCGCATCGGTCTGGCGGCGGGGCTTGCCTCGAGCGGGGGTGGCTTCCGGTGGGTAGGGTGCAAGTCCCATCCACTTGCGGTACGCGGCAAGGTAGCGCGCACCTTCCGTGCGCGGAGAGATCACCACCTCGGAAGCCGCCACGACGTATTCGGAACCATCCACCCGGCGGCACCTTGCGGTCAGCCCGCGCCGCTGGTTTCCATCGTAGTCGAACTCGATCACCGAGACCGGCTCGCCGATAACGGAGGCCTCGCAAGGCATGGAAACGTTGTCCTCGCAGGCCTGCTGAAAAGCTCGGATCCGCTCGTCTTCGCCGCCTGCCTCGGCCGTGAGCTCGTCGATGAGTTCGTCCAGAGAGGCCATATCCAGGCCGTCGCGGTTCTTCTTCCTCATGAATCGTCTCTCCCGTGCCGCCCGCCCCAGCGCGCCTTGGCGCGCTCCAGAAAGGACGGCTGGTCGCCTCGACCGGAGCCTGCGGCCAGAACCTCAAACCCGGACATGAAGCCGGTCTTACGGTGGTGGCAGGCGCGCACCCGGCGCACGGTCTCCTCCCACTCGGCGGCGAGACCCACCCGCTCGTAGCAGCGTCTGGCGCGTTCGAAGTTTGAGAGCGCGGCGTCGTAGTACCTGCTCTTCTTTGAGTCCACGATGCGCATCCCTTGGGCGCGCCAGAGGCGAGCGGCAAGGCCCGGGTGGGTCTTCTCCAGCTTCTTCGCCGCCGGCTCGGTGGCGTAGTGGCTCACCTGCTCCAGGGCTTCGTCGGCAGTGCCGCCCACCAATTTCGCGAGACGTTCTATCTCCCTGGTATTAAGGAGCAACTCAATGAGGGAGTGGAGATCGGCGTCCTTGGCCGCGTCTATCGCCTTCTCGTGCCAGGCCGAGCGCTCGGCTTTGGGCACGAACTTCATGAGTTCGTCGTAGGTGTACTTGTCGGGATGCTCTCGAAAGTCGCCCCAAGCGGCATCGAGAGCCTCGTTCGCCCGACCGAGCCTGGTCAACAGCTCGCGCTGGAGCTTGGCAAGGTCGTGGCCGGCCGGGGACCCATACGGGGTCTTTCGGTCGAGGTCGATCCCGCGCTCGACCCAAGCCAGTGCCTCATCCGGCTTGTGGCGTGAGACGAGCAGCGTGGCGAGGGCGTGGCAGTCCTGCGCGGTGAGCCCGGTCTGCCCGGCCAGCGCGACGTAGGCCCCGATGTTCTTCTGCGCGATGTAGATCGTGCGCAGGACCTCGCTCCAACGCCGGCGGAGATGCTCGGGCTGGTCTCCCAACGGTTTGCCCGGCGCCGGCTTCGCCGCGGCCGCGACCTCGAAGCGCACTCTGATTCGCTTCTCGAAGGCGGCCAGCCCGGCCTTGTCGAACACCTTGGCGCCATCCTTCTCGATGTGGTAGCAGAACCCATAGGGGTCATCGTCCATCCACGCAAGCAATCTGGTAGCCGTCTCGTCAGGGTCGGCGCCCGACGCCTGCCTGGCTTTGATCCATGCGCAGATGAGGTCTACGGCGAACTGCCCGAAGCTGCCGCTCGAGTCGTCGAGCTCTTCGGCCTTCTCATAGCAGCCCGCGAGGAAGGTCTCGCAGAGTGCGGTGGCGCGCGCCGGGGCGGTTCTGGTGAGCTTCCCGATGCTGGCCGCGACCTCCTCAAGGCCGCTCACAAACGAGGAGCACGCTCGGTCGCGGATGAACATTCCGGGGCTCAGCGCCAGCTCGATCTGGTGCTCGAGCGGGTCTGTCGTCCCACTGCGCCTTCGTTTCATCCGTCGCTCCGATGTCCCGTTCCCGGCGAATCCGGAACCGCCTTCCTGCTTGTCATCTCTCAGTCAGTTTGCCATAGCTGGTTGGGGGCGTGATTCCGCCGCACGGTCTGGACCCCTGCCGACGCCCGAGGATGTATACTGTGGGCTTCAGAGCTGCCACCGAACACAGGAGGAAACTACGGAATGCCGAAGAAGGAAGAACTCGTTTCCAGGCGAGGTCTGCTGAAGGCTGCGGCGCAGGCCGGCGCCCTGGCCGCGGCCCCGCAGATTATGCCGGCACGCGCGTTGGGCCGAGGCGGGGCCGTGCCGCCCAGCGACCGGGTGACGCTGGCCGGCCTCGGGATCGGGGGCCGCGGAACCAGCGTGCTGCGGTCCTTCCTGAGCCAGGCCGACATTCAGTTCCTGGCGATCTGCGATGTCAGGAACGATCGCCGCGAAGCCATCAAGAGCATGGCCGACCAGAAGTACGGGAACGGCGATTGCGCCATGTACAGCGATCAGTACGAGCTGTGGGCGCGCAAGGACATAGACGCCGTGCTCATCGCCACCGGCGACCGCTGGCACACCCTGCTTTCGATCGGGACGGCCAAGTCCGGCAAAGACGTCTACTGCGAAAAGCCCTGCTCCATGACCATTGCCGAAAGCCGGGCGCTGGCCGACACGTTCCAACGCCTGGGCCGAATCTACCAGGCTGGCACCCAGCGGCGCAACGGCGCCAACTTCGTGCGCGCCTACGAACTGGCCCGCGGCGGGAAGCTGGGCAAGCTCCAGACCCTGCATGCCGAGGCAGGCCCTGGAGAACGCTGGGCCCCATTAACGAGCCATGCCTGGCTGCCCGCCGAGCCCGAGCCGGCCAAGCAGGTGTGCGACTGGGACCGCTGGCTGGGGCCGGCTCCCTGGCGGCCTTACAATCCCCAATACATCCAGGGCCGCTGGCGTGGCTACTTCGACTTCCACGGCGGCGGGATACTGGAATGGGGTTCGCACACCGTGGACCTCTGCCACTGGGCTGGCGATGTCGATGAGACTGCGCCCATCGAATTCGAGCCCCAAGGCATGGGAGGGATCACCCCTTATTCCATTCACTGTCGCTATGCTAACGGCCTCAGGCTCGTGATACGCGACAAGGGCTTCATGGGCCTTGGAAGCTGTCACTTCCGCCTCGAAGGGGATGCCGGCTGGGTGGAGACGGCTGACGGCGGGAAGATCGAGGTGTCCGAGAACCTGCGAGGCGAGCCTCTGGAGATTCCGCCGGGGGAGGCGCCGAACGCGACGACTAACCACGTCCGGGATTTCGTCGATTGCGTCAAGTCGAGAAAGCAGCCCCGCTCGAACGCCCTGGCCGCGGCCCAGGCCCATATCACCTGCCACGCGGCCTACATCGCGTTTCAGCTCGGCCGGAAGCTTACGTTCGATCCGGCGACTGATTCCTTTGTCGGCAGCGACGAAGCGAACCGGATGCGATCGCGGGCGATGCGGGAGCCGTGGCGGCTCTAGAAAGGAGATCCGGAAGATGTCTCGACAGGCACAACAACGGCCGGCGGAGCCGGCGAAACCAAAGCCGGTGGTAATCCCGCCGATGGTGGACGAGAAGTACGGGAGTGCGGCGGAGATCATGGCGCTGCCACCGGCCAGACTGGTCGCGATTCTCAAAGATCCGGGCGCGTCGGTGTACGCCAAGGCCAAGGCCTGCCAGCAACTGGCCGTGGTTGGCGACAGGACGGCGGTGCCGGCGCTGGCGGCGCTGCTGGCCCATCCGCAGTTGTCGCTTTACGCCCGCTTCGGCCTGGAGCCGCTTCCCGATGCGTCGGTGGATGAGGCGCTGCGGGCCGTGCTGGAGAAGGTGCAGGGAAAGCTGCTGGTGGGCGTGATCAACTCTGTCGGGATCCGGAAAGACGCCAAGGCCCTCAACACGCTAGCCAGGCTGCGGCGCGACAGAGACGACGAGGTCGCGCAGGCGGCTGATGCCGCGCTGGCGCGCATCCGGCCTGCGCTGTAGCACGGGCAGACCACAAAAAACGATGGTCTGCCCCACGCCACGCCCGTGATATACTCCCACGCAAGGGGGACATATGATCAAGAGTCTGCTTGCTGTGCTAATAGCGGCTGGCTGTGCATTCTCTCAGGCCACACGCACCGCCACGCTAG
>JBBTDS010000451.1:0-3619 GCA_038060875.1 Acidobacteriota bacterium
AGTTTCATTCGCACCGTCGCCTTCAACTGGCCAACGGACGCCTTCGCTTACAAGATGCGGCAGCAGCAACTGCTCCTGCTCGGCGGCCTGCTCGCCGGCTTGCTCCTGCTGCGCCTTCTGTTCTGCCTGCTCCCGCGCCAGCGCTACTTCTGTTTCCTGACGCTGGCGACCTTCGGGTTCGGCTACATGGCCATGGTCTTCTACTGGTGGGGACTGAACACCATTCCCGAGTCCCGGCGTTACGCGCTGGAATTCGAGATGTTCTTCCTGCTGGCGCTGTGCGAGTTGCTGCGGCTGTTGTGGCGTCTCCACCCGGCGTTCAGCCTACCGGTAGCGGCAGCCCTGGGCTGGGCGCTCTGGCCGGCCGTGGTAGACGCCGGCCGCTATGTAGTTCATTCCCGTGACCTGCGGCCGTTACCGAAAGAATCATCAGTGGAATATCAACTGGCGCACTGGCTCGAGGAGCAACGCCCCACCGGTCGTGTCTTCGCCACCGGCGGGCTGCGTTTCCGCCTGAACTCCTGGTTCGACATCCAACAGGTGGGCGGCACGTTCGAGACCGGGCTGGGCAATCGGATGCCGGTGCACCTCGCCTATCAGATCCGCACCGGCATCGGCAGCCGCCCGGAGGGCGAAGGGCACGACGCCGTCCTGCAACTGAGGGCCCTGGGCGTCGAATACCTCGTCATGCACGGGCCAAAATCCAAGGAGCACTGGCGCGATTTCAAGAACTGGCGGAAGTTCGACGGCCTCCTCGAAAAGGTGTACACCACCGGCGAGCAAGCCGACGCCGTTTACCGTCTGCCGTTCGTGTCGCTGGCGCACCTGGTCGAGGCGGCTGAGCTGCCGATGCACCCGCCGCTGCACGGCTACTGGCGATTCCTCCAGCCTTACGTGGCGGCACTGGATGATACCTCCCGCCCCAAGCTGAAAGCCGTCTGGCACGGCAGCAGCCAACTCGAGATCGAAGGACCCATTCCCAACGGGATGCTGATGTCGGTGCAGGTGAACCACGACGCCGGCTGGCAGGCGACCCAGGACGGCCGCCGCATCCCAATCGAGCCGGATCAACTGGGCTTCATGCTGCTGCGCCCGCAGCCCGCTTCGCAGGCGCGCATCGAACTGCGCTATCGCGGCACTTGGGAGCAGCGCTTCATGGCCATTCTGAGCGCGATGGTGTGGCTCGGCGCGCTAGCCGGGCTGGTTCTGCGCCACCGGGCTACACTGAAATCAGGTGGGACAGCGCCACCAGATCCTCGCACGGCTCAAGACAGAGGTCTTTGATGTCCTCATCCTCGGCGGCGGTATCAACGGGGCCGGCGTCGGGCGCGATCTGTCGCTGCGGGCGCGCCACGCCGGCGCAACGCTGCGCATCGGCCTGGTCGAGCAACGCCACTTCGCCTCCGGTACCAGCGGCAAGAACTCCCAACTGATCCACGGCGGGCTGCGGTATCTCAAGCGGCTCCAGTTCGGATTGGTGCGGGAGGCGCTGCGCGAGCGCGCGATACTGCTCCGGCTGGCGCCGCACCTGGTGGAGCCGCTGCCGTTCCTGATGCCCCTCTACAGCCAATTTAGTCGCCTCTACTACGGTGCGGGACTGGCGCTCTACGACCTGCTGGCCGGCTCCCGGCGCCTCGGCCGCCACCGCGTCCTGCCGCGTGAAGAAGTGAGGCGGATCGAGCCGGATCTGGCCGCCGAAGACCTGGTGTGCGGCATGATCTTCCACGACTGCCGCGTCCACTCCGCCCGCTTCGTGCTGGCCAACGTTCTCGACGCCATCCGCACCGGCGTGGCGGCGGCCAACTACGTGCGCGCGGAGCGCTGGCAGCGCGAGGCCGGCGTCTTTCGCGTCGAGCTGGTGGACGCGCTCACCAACGAGCGCTTCGAGGCGCGTGCCCGCAAGCTCGTCGATACCACCGGAGCGTGGAGCCAGGGGACCTCGCTGCGGCTGGTGCGCGGTTCCCACATCGTGCTGCCGCGGGTGAACAAGAGCGCGCACGCGGTGGCCTGGTTCAACGACGACGGCCGCATCGTGTTCTTCATACCTTGGGGGGAGACCAAACACCTGACGTTGGTCGGCACCACCGACATCGACCACTCGGCCGGACCCGAGGACGTGCGTATTTCGCCGGAGGAAACACGGTATCTGTTGCGCGTAGTCCGGAGGCTCTTCCCTTCAGCCGATCTGACGCCGGTGGGCGCCTTCAGCTCGCTGCGGGCGCTGGTGCGCGGCGAATCGAAGGCCCCGTCGCTGGCCAGCCGGGAGCACCGCATTTGGAATTCTCCGGACGGTGTCCTGCACATTGCCGGCGGTAAGTACACCACCTACCGCGCGATGAGTGAGGAGGCGGCCGACAGGATTTGCCGCGAGCTGGCCCCGGCCCTGGCACGTTTGCACCTCACGGCGGAGACGCCGCTGGAGGACAGCCCGCGGCCCAGCCTCACTTTCGCCATCGAGCACGAGATGGCCCAGACTCTGGCCGACGTGTTCTTTGTCTCCACTTACTGGGGTTACGAGCGCCGCTGGTCCGCTGAAAGCCTGGCGCCCTACGCCGATGAGATGGCGCGGCTGCTGGACTGGGACGCGGCCCGCACCGAACGCGAGATCGGGGCGGTGCTCAGGACCACGGCGCTATCCTGAATTTGTGGGGCGTCACCTGCACACCTTTTCGTTGTTGCTGCGCCGGACGCTGGTCGCAACCTACCGCCACGGCGGACTTGGGGTCGCCAAGGGCGTGGCCTACTCGGCGTTGCTGGCGTTCTTTCCGCTGCTGGCCACCACCGTCATGCTGGTTGTCCAGGCCAGGGCCGAGTATGTGTTAAACGCGGTGTCAGCGTTCCTCTCGCAGATTCTGCCTCCGGGCACCGAAAGCCTGGTGATCGATTACCTGGCGGTCAAGGGACGGCGGCCCGTGCTGCTGCCGGTGAGCGCGATGCTGTTGTCGCTGCTGGCCGCCTCCGGGGCTATCGTCAGCCTGATGGAAGGCTTCCGAAGGGCATACGGCATCGCCAGCGGGCGCTCTCTGGTGCACGAACGAGTGGTGGCCGTTCTGCTGGTGTGCACCGCGGCGGTGCTGGTGCTCGGCGCTTCGGCGGTAGTCGTCTCCGGGTCCCGTGCCGAGCGCTGGATCGGCGCCTGGGTGGGGCTCGCGCCGGCCGGCGCCCTCGGCACGCTCGCGCGCGACCTGGTGGCGCTGGCCGCCATCGTCCTCGGCGCTTCGATCCTTTACTACTTCGGCCCGAACCGCCGCCAGCGCTGGCGCGGCGTCTGGCCGGGCGCGGTCGTGGCCACTGTCCTGTGGTTCGGCGCCACTTCGCTATTCGCCTGGTACGTGCGCAACATGGCCGGCTACAACGTCATGTACGGCGGCATCGCCGCCTCGATCGCCCTGCTGGTCTGGATGTACCTGCTGGCAGTGATCGCGCTGGTGGGGTGCGAGTTCAACGCCGCCCGCGAGAGGGAGTGTGAAGAAACGCCTTAAACCGAAACCGGGAAACCGAAACCGGGAAACCGGGGACAAACCGGAAACCGGGGACAGCCTGCATGTTTCCCCGATAAGAACAGTGCACACCGGGGAACGTTCCGTCTGTCCCCGGTTTTCCGCCTCCCCCTATACTG
>JBBTDS010000452.1:0-19180 GCA_038060875.1 Acidobacteriota bacterium
CGGCTCATTCCACATGTGGTTAGCCGTCGTCCTAAAGTAGCCACACCCAATTGAAACTGACCCGTTCTGAGCGGCTACCCGCCGCGGCTGGCCGGTGACCGTGCGCCGGGTGGAGGCGTGGGCGCGATTGCGGACCGGATATAATCGCCGGTTGTGGGACCTTCGCGGATCGGCGAACCGGCTGCGCCAGCCGACTTCGTCGTCGGTGGATGGCTGGTGCGGCCCTCGCTGAACGAGATCTCCAGGCGGGGGGCGAGCCGCCGTCTGCGGCGCCAACTGATGGATCTGCTCGTCCTGCTTGCAGACCGGGCCGGCCGAGTCGTCTCCAGGGAGGAAATCCTACAGGAGATCTGGAAAAGGCGCTTTGTCGCCGAAACCGTGCTGCACCGGTCGATTGCCGAGCTCCGGGACTCACTGGACGACGACCGCGAGCACCCGGTGTTCATCGAGACGATCCCCAAGCGGGGATACCGCCTGGTCGCTCCGGTGCTCAATTCCACCGCGGCGCTGGTCAAGACCAGGCAGCCGTCGGTACTCGTACTACCCTTCCGCGATTTGAGCGAAAAGGGAGACCAGCAGTATTTCTGCGACGGCCTCGCCGAGCAGATCATCAATGCGCTGGCCCGCGTGCGGGGACTACGAGTCATCGCGCGCAGTTCCGCCTTCCGGGTTCGCCGTGAAGCGGCCGACCTGAGCGAAATAAAGAAGCTGGTCAACGTCGATCTGGTTCTGGAGGGCAGTGTGCGCAAGGCGGGGGACCAGATTCGGATCACGGTGGAGCTGATCGACGTGGCCGGCGAATGTTACATGTGGTCCGAATGCTACGATCGGACAGCCGGCAGCATCCTGGACCTGCAAGGCGAAATCGCCCTGGGCATCGTTGAGAAGTTGAGGGTGGAGTTACTGGCGCACGAAAGAAACGGTGTAGTCAAGAGACACACCGAGGATGTAGAGGCGCACACCTCGTATCTGAAGGGCCTCTACTACTGGAACCAGCGGACCCGCGAGGGCACGCGCCTGTCCCGGCAGTGTTTCGAACAGGCCATCCAACAGGATCCCGGGTATGCGCTGCCTTACGTGGCGCTGGCCAATTCATACAGCATCGCCGCTTTTTACGGCCTCGCCCCGGCGGGGAAGTGTTTCCCCGAAGCGCGAAGGCTGGCCGGCAGGGCGCTGGAGATCGATCCCGGCCTGGGGGAGTCGCAGGCGGCGCTGGGTTTTATCGCTTTCCTGTACGACTGGGACTGGCCGGCCAGTGAAGCCTGTTTCAAACAGGCTTTGGCGCTCAACCCGAATTACTCCACCGCATACGCATGGTACGCGTTGTGCCTCTCCTGGGCGGGGCAGCCGGAGAGGGCCGCCGACACACTGGAGCGGGCGTATGTATCCGACCCGCTCTCGCCGCTCCTGGCCACCACCAGAGGCGTGCTCCTGTACCAGCAGGAGCAGTACGAGCCGGCTTGCCGGCAATTCCGGCAGGTACTCGAGGTGGATTCCGACTACACTTTGGCGCACGCTCACCTCAGCCGAACTCTGATCGCGCTCGGAGAATACGACCAGGCAGTTGCGCATGCGACAAAAGCCGCGATCGGCCTGCCCGTCGCTCTTTTATGGGCCGGATTCGCCCACGCGAGAGCCGGGCGTAGGGCGGAGGCGGAGGCGATCCTGAGCCAAATGCTGGAAGCATTCGGCAAGGACTGCTTTTCCCCGGTCCTGATCGGTTACCTCTACCTCGCTCTCCACGATTCCGAGCGCGCCCTCCACTGGTTTGCGGAGGCGAGGCGGCTCCGGGATCCGCTGCTGCCCCAGGTTCGCAGCGATCCGCTGGCGAGCGAGGTCCACTCGGCGGCGGAAGTGCTCACCATGTCACCGGCGCCGGAGCGGGGCTGATTCGCTTGGCGGTAGTGAGCCACATTGGCTTCGATAGCGGGCTCTGGACCGAGACGGACGCCATCTCGTGCTTCTCGGGGATGATGATCATCCGTTCGATGTATTGACCGGGTACGGGCGCCGGGGCCCCCTTAAGCTTGACTCCGTACTTGAGAGTGCCGGTGCAGTCTGCGTTCACCTGGACGGTTCCATCGACCAGTTCATAATCGAGTACCTGTCCGCCCCAGACGGCGGTCCCGGGTCCGGTCATTCTTCCCGTGTGGTCGATAACTGCCACGCCAATCATCACGATGGGGACCGGGCCGGCCTCAGGCGTCTGCAACGGAGTTGCCCACCCCAGGGCGGTCATCGCCCACGTCCCGCGCACACTGTGCAGCCCGCATTCGCCCTGCGCCGGGAGCGCGGAGCACACCATGATCGCCCCCAACAGGGCGCAGCTCAGATTCCGAGTAAGCATTGCTTCACACCTCCTGTGGGGATTATCGCCGCGAACACGCGTCAACGGTCCTTACTAAAAGCTTCCATTTTCCTTCCGGCTGCGGAGACCGACAGGAATGCCGGTCCCACTATAATGAAGGCTTGGAAGAACAGGCACGCCAGTGGCTGAGCGCCGCCGCCTCGGTGGCGGTCCTGACCGGCGCCGGGATCTCGGCCGAGAGCGGCATTCCCACGTTCCGTGGCGCCGGCGGCTTATGGAAGCAGTTCCGCGCTGAGGAGCTGGCCACGCCGGAGGCCTTCAGGCGCGATCCGCGGCTGGTCTGGGAGTGGTATGACTGGCGGCGCGGCGTGATCGCGGCGGCCAAGCCGAACGCGGGTCACTATGCGCTGGTAGAGCTGGAGCGGCGGAAGCCGCGCTTCACGCTGATCACGCAGAACGTGGACGGGCTGCACGACCGGGCCGGCAGCCGCAACGTGGTCAAGCTGCACGGCGACATCTGGCTGGTGCGGTGCATGGGGTGCGGGCGCGAGGCGCGGGACGAGCGCGTGCCGCTGGCGGAGCTGCCGCCGCGCTGCCCCTGCGGCGGGCTGCTGCGCCCGGGCGTGGTGTGGTTCGGCGAGGCGCTGCCGCCGCGGGCCTGGGAAGCGGCCGAGGAAGCGACCCAGTCCGCCGAGGTGTTCCTTGTTGTAGGAACATCAGCGGTGGTTTATCCGGCGGCGGGGCTGGTGCCCCTGGCCAAGGCCGCGGGCGCGCGGGTGATCGAGATCAACATGGAGGAAACGCCCTTTTCGGCGGGGCTGGACTGCTCGTTGCGAGGGCCGGCTGGTGAGTTGCTGCCGCGGCTGGTGGTGTCATGAAGATCTGCTACCTGGACGCATTCTCGGGGATCAGCGGCGACATGCTGGTGGGCGCGCTGGCCGATGCCGGCGCGAGCACGCAGTCCCTCATCGGGGCGCTCGCGGCGCTGGGCACCGGGGCCGCGTTCTCGTTCGAGAAGACGACCCGCGGCGGGATCGCAGCCACAAAGTTCCGTGTCGAGGGCGGCGACCAGCGCGGGCACCGGCACCTGAGCGACATCCTGCGGCTGATCGAGGCGGCGGCCCTGCCGGCGCGTGTAAAACAAAACGCGGCGGATGTGTTTCGGCGGCTGGGGGAAGTCGAGGCGGCCGTTCACCAGGCGCCGCTGGAGAAGGTCCATTTCCACGAGGTGGGCGCGGTGGACTCGATCGCCGACGTAGTTGGCGCCTGCCTGGGTTTCGAGCTGCTGGGGGTGGAGGAGATCCACTGCTCGCCGCTGAACCTGGGGAGCGGAACGGTCAGCACGGACCACGGGGTATTGCCGGTGCCGGCGCCGGCTACGGCGGCGCTGTTGGAGGGCAAGCCGGTGTACGCGCGCGGCCCGGCGGTGGAGCTGACCACGCCTACGGGGGCGGCGATCGCCACCACGCTGGCGCGCTCGTTCGGGCCGCTGCCGCCGATGAAGCTCACTTCGACGGGCTACGGCGCCGGCGAGCGCGATTTCCCCGGGCAGGCGAACGTGCTGCGGGTGCTGGTCGGCGAGGCGAGCGGAGCGACGGAGGCGGCCACGGTCGCGGTGCTGGAAGCCAATATCGACGACTCCAGCCCCGAGGTGCTCGGCTACGCGATGGAGCGGTTGCTCGAAGCGGGCGCGCTGGACGTGACGCTGGCGCCGCTACTGATGAAAAAGGGCCGCCCGGGCACGCTGTTGACGGTGATCGCGCGCCCCGAGCACCAGGAGGCGCTGGCGGCGCTCGTCTTTGCCGAGACTTCGACACTGGGCCTGCGTATCTACGCGGCCGAGCGGCGCGTGCAGGCGCGGCGCACCGTCGAAGTGGAAACACCCCACGGCAAAGTGCGCGTCAAGGTTGCGCAGGACGGCAGCTATGCGCCGGAATACGAGGACTGCCGCAAGCTTGCGCACCAGACCGGCGCGCCGCTGAGACAGATCATGACGGAGGCGGCCCACGCCTACCGAGAGAGCCTGGAATGAAGTACTACCTGACCACGCCAATCTACTATGTGAACGCGGCGCCGCACCTGGGCACCGCCTATACGACGATCGCGGCCGACACCATCCGGAGCTTCAAGCGGATGCAGGGCTACGAGGCGGTGCTGACGACCGGCTCCGACGAGCACGGCCAGAGCGTGGAGCGGGCGGCGCGGGCGGCCGGCGTGGCGCCGCTGGACTACGCGACGCTGGTGCAGGCCGAGTTCCGCCGCCAGTGGGACGCGCTGGGGCTGGACATCGACCGTTTCGAGCGGACCTCCGACCCCAAGCATCACCGCGCCGTGCGGTGGCTGTTCGAGCGCTGCCTGAAGAACGGCTACATCTACAAGGGCGCTTACTGCGGCCAGTACTGCTTCAAGTGCGAGCTTTACGTGGGCGAGGCCGAGGCGGGCGCGCCCTGCCCCGACTGCCGCCGCCCCACCGAGACCGTCACCGAGGAGAATTACTTCTTCAAGCTCTCGGCGTTCAAGGACCGTCTGCTGGAGCATTACCAGAAGCACCCGGAGTTCATCCTGCCGGAGAGCCGGCGCAACGAGGTGATCGCCTTTGTCAGCCAGGGGCTGAACGACCTGTCGATCACGCGCACCAACATCCAGTGGGGCATCCCGGCGCCGGTGGAGGGCCACCACGTCTTCTACGTCTGGTTCGACGCGCTGATCGCCTACTTTAGCGCGGTGGAGGGCGAAGGCCTCTGGCCGGCCGATCTGCACCTGATCGGCAAGGACATCCTGCGCTTCCACGCCATCTACTGGCCGGCGTTCCTGATGGCCGGCGACGTGCCGCTGCCCAAGCAGGTCTTCGCCCACGGCTGGATCATGTTCGAGAAGGACAAGATGAGCAAGTCGCGCGGCAACATCGTGCGGCCGGATCCGATCCGCCGGGTGATGGGGACCGAGGGGCTGCGCTACTTCCTGCTGCGCGAGATGATCTTCGGCCAGGACGGCAGCTTCAGCTATGACGCGCTGGTGGGGCGCTACAACTCCGATCTGGCCAACGGGCTGGGCAACCTGGTGAGCCGCACGCTGACGATGATCCAGCAATACTGCGGCGGCCTGATCCCGGCGGGACAGGCCGACGCGGCGCTGGGACCGGTGGCCGCCGAGACCATCGCGACCGCGGTGGCCGCGTTTGAGAACTTCGAGTTCTCGCGCGGGCTGGAGGCCATCTGGGGGCTGCTCGGGACGGCGGACAAGTTCATCGTCGAGCAGGCGCCGTGGGCGCTGGCGAAGAAGGACGACGAGGAGTCGCGCCAGAAGCTGGCGACGGCGCTGTACAGCGCGGCCGAAGTGCTGCGTATCGCCACCGCGCTGGTGGCGCCGGCGCTGCCGGCCTCGGCGGCGCGCATCTGGCGGCAGCTCGGGATGAGGGAGCCGCTGGAATCGCTGCGGCTGGGCGAGCTGGCTTGGGGACAGTTGAAGCCTGGCCAGAAGACCGGCGAGGTGAGCCAGTTGTTCCCGCGGCTGGAGACGGAGCGTGCGATCGAGGAGATGCGCGCGCTCGAAGTGGAAGAGACGGCGCGGCAGAAAGCGCTGTTGGAAGGGAGGACTGCTGTGAGCACTGCACCGCCGGCGCCGCTGGCGCCGATGATCACCATCGAGGAGTTCGCCAAGGTCAATATGCGAGTGGGCCGGGTGCTGGCGGCCGAGGCGGTGAAAGGCGCCAACAAGCTGCTGCTGCTGAAGGTGGACGTCGGCGAGCCCGGGCCGCGCACCCTGGTGGCCGGCATCGCCGAGGCTTACAAGCCCGAGCAGTTGGTGGGGCGCAAGGTCGTCGTGGTCGCCAACCTGCAACCGCGGAAGGTGCGCGGGATTGAGTCGAACGGGATGATCGTGGCGGCGACGACGGAAGGCGGCCAACCGGTGCTGGTGGGTTTCGTGGAGGACGTGCCGGTCGGGGCGCGCCTTACGTGAGGCTGGTCGATTCTCATTGCCACCTCGACGACCGGCAGTTCGACGCCGACCGCGAGGCGGTGATCGAGCGGGCGCTGGCGGCCGGCGTCGAGCTGATGCTGGCCATCGGCTCGGGCGACGGGCCGCCGGACCTGGAAGCGGCCATCCGCCTGGCCGAGGCGCACGCGCCCGTGTATGCGACCGTGGGCGTGCATCCCCACGACGCGTCGAAAGCGACCCCGGAGACGTACCGGCGCCTGGAGGAGATGCTGGCGCATCCCAAGGTGACGGCGGTCGGGGAGATCGGCCTGGACTACCACTACGACTTTTCCCCGCGCGAGGTGCAGCGCGAGGTGTTCATCCGGCAGCTCCGGCTGGCGCGCGAGGCCGCCAAGCCGGTCATCATTCACACCCGCGAGGCCTGGGAAGACACGCTGCGGCTGCTCGGCGAGCACGCGCCGCGGGCCGGAATCATGCACTGCTTTTCCGGCGGGCCGGAGGAAGCGCGCGAGTGCCTCGAGCTGGGGTTACACCTGAGCTTTGCGGGAGTGGTGACGTTCCCCAAGGCGCTGCGGGTGCAGGCGGCGGCGCGCGCGACGCCGCTCGAACGGCTGCTGGCGGAGACCGATGCGCCGTACCTGGCCCCGGTTCCGGTGCGCGGCAAGCGCAACGAGCCGGCGTTTGTGGTGCACACCGCGCGCAAGCTGGCCGAGTTGCGGGGCGAGACGTTCGAGCAGGTGGCGGCGGCGACCACCGCCAACTTCCGGCGGCTGTGCCGGCCGGTGGTAGACTGAGAGTTTCCATGGCTTCCGGCAAAGTCGGGTCTCTGATCAACGGCGCCGAGATTCTCGCCCTGGTGCGGGAGGAGCTGGAGCGCGTGGAGGAGGAGATCCGCCTGGAGTCGGTGGCCCCGGTGGAGGCGATCACCACCATCGGCCAGTACCTGCACGCGAGCGGCGGCAAGCGGCTGCGTCCGGCGCTGGTGCTGCTCTCCTCCAAGCTGGCCGGCAACGGCGGCGAGAGCGCCATCCGGCTGGCGGCGGTGGGCGAGCTGGTCCACACCGCCACGCTGGTGCACGATGACGTGATCGACAGCGCCGAGCTGCGGCGGGGCCGGCCCTCCCCCAACGCCCGGTGGGGCAACCACACTTCGGTGCTGGCGGGTGACTGGCTGTACATGAAGGCGTTCCAGATCGCTCTCCGCGAAGAGAACTTCCACATCCTGGACCTGCTGATCGTGGTGACGCAGATGATGGTGGAAGGCGAGCTGATCCAGCTCGAGCGGCTGGGATCGATCGCCGTCAGCGAAGCCGAGTACATGGACCTGGTCTACCGCAAGACCGCGTGCCTGTTCGCCGCCTGCGCACGGCTGGGGGCGGCGGTGGGCGGCGCCGACCAGAGCACGGAACGCGAGTTGGGTGAATACGCCCGCAACCTGGGCATGGCCTTCCAGCTCGTCGATGACGTGCTGGACTTCACCGCCGACGAGGAGGTCCTGGGCAAGCCAGTGGGCGGCGACCTGCGGGAAGGCAAGGTGACCCTGCCGCTGATCTACGCGCTGGAAGGCGCCGGGCCTCACGAGCGCCGGCTGGTGGAGACGGTGCTGGCCGACCGCAGCTACGAGCGGGTGCCGTTCGCCGGCATCCTCAGCTTCATCCGCAAGCGCGGCGGCATCGAGCGCACGCGAGAGCGGGCGCAGCGGTTCACCGACGAGGCGCGGGCGATCATGGCCGCGTTCCCCGACTCGCCTTACCAGCGCGCGCTCTACGGGCTGGCGGAGCTGGTGACCGAACGGGAGTACTAGCATCTCCTAGGGAAGTGCTAGTATAGCCCTATGTCAACCTTGTACGTGGAAAACGTGCCCGATGAACTTTACGGGGCGTTGCGCGAGCGGGCGCGCCACAACCGGCGTTCCATCGCGGCGGAAACGATTCACATCCTCGAGCAATCCGTTCCCACGCCCGCTGAGTTGAAGCGCAGGGCGGAGCTGTACCGCGAGGTCCGCAGGATCCGGGGAAAGAGACTTTGGCGCGGCGCCGGGCCTTCCACCGAGGAGATGCTGCGAGAGGACCGCTCCCGTTGACGCGCTACGTCCTGGACGCCAGTGTTGCGGTGAAGTGGTACCTGATCTCATCCTCGGAGCCGCTGCTGGCCGAGGCGGATTCGGTTCTGAAGGCCTACCTGTCCGGAGAGGCAGAGCTGATCGTCCCGGAACTGTTCTTTGCCGAGTTTGCCAATGTCTTTTGGAAGGCGGAGCGGCAAGGCCGCTGCGACTCCCGGACGAGCACCCGGGCGTTGCGTTCCATCCTGGCGCACAGGCTGGAAAGCGCTCCGATCGTGCCGCTGCTTGCGGAGGCCGCTCGAATCGCGCGGAGTTACAGTTGCAGCGTCTACGACGCCATTTATCTGGCGCTGGCCATCGAGAGGAACGCGACGCTGATTACCGCGGACCGGCGGCTGGTCGCTGCCGTCAGCACGCGGTTACCGGTCACCTGGCTGGGTGCGTTCCGGGCGACGGTCCCGCCTGTCCCCGGTTTTACCAAGTCAGGCGGACGGTGAGCTGCAATTCCCGCGCGCCGGAGCCGGAGGAGCGTGTGCTCAGGATACCCGTTCCGCCGATATCGTTGGGGTTATTGGGGTGGTTGAAAACGTTGAACAGGTCCACGTTGATGCGGGCCGAAACCCTTTCGGTGATGGCGACGCGCTTGAACAGCGACGCGTCCAGGCCCCATTGCCGCACGCCCGGCAGATACTGGTTCCGCCAGGGGTGCAGGTTGTCGTCGAAGGCGATTCGTTGCTGTATGCCGGTCTTCAGGGGAACCCAGACGGTGTTGGACCCGTAGTAAGAGTACATCGGATCCCGCGGGTCGGGGACCTTCGGCCACGGAATCAGCGGCTGCGTCGCCGGCTTGTAATTCTCGGGGACCCCCATCACCCCGTTGGGGTTGCCCCTGGCGTCCACGCTGTTGATCTGGTTAGCCGGGAGGTAGCCGTTCCACCACAGGTAGCCCGGGCGGCAGGCGCCGCCGCGGCAGTCCTGAATGGGGTACTTGTAGCCGTAGATCTCGACGTTCTCTCCCGTCGGGTAAGTGCCGGTGGGCAGATCGAAGTAGTTGCTCCGTAACCAGCCCATTCCCGCCACCTGCCAGCCGCCAACAATCTTATCCAACCAGCGGGAACCAGCGCCGGCCAGCCACTTGCCCTGGCCGATCGGCAGATCGACAATCCAGTTCCACCTTACGCGGTGCTTCGGGGTGGTCGTGTCCCGCCGGTAGTTCAGAAAGCGGTTGCGCTCCTTGATGTCGGCGGGCACGCGGCCGGGCAGGTACGTGTTCAACTCGGGAATCTCGAAGCCCCAGTCGGTGAATAGCGCGCCGGCGGCCAGCGCGTTGTTCATGTTGTAGAAGATCTGGTAGCCGTAGCCCTTGCTGTAGCGCCGCTCCAGCTCCAACTGGATCCCGCTGTAATTGGACCAGCCGGTCTTGGCGTACTCTTCCAGCCGGCCGTAGACCACCTGGTCATAGGGGCGCCGCGCCACGCCCGAGTACTCGCCGGTGGGCAGCGGCGTGCCGGTGGTGACGTACCAGATGTAGGCCGGCGTAGCCTCGTTGTAGCGGTAGAACTGGTCGAGGCCGGTGGTGTGGTTTCCGACGTAGGCCACGCGCGCCACCGTGTCGGCCATGACCTCTTTCTCCAGCGTAAGGTTCCAGTCGTGCGCGCGCGGGTCCGGCTGGCGCGGGCGCATGTAAGAGAACTGCGGCTCGCCGCGCACGATGGCCGGGTCCTTCTGGACGTCGATCACGTCCTTGCTGTTCACGCCGGCAATCACGGCCGGCACGGTGCGCAGGTTATAGGCCGGCAAGGCATCCGGCGAATAGGCGGAATTGTCCAGGTCGTAATAGAAGAACGCATGGGCGGGCGAATTCGACCTCTGGTTGCCGGCGGCGACTCGCGCCGGGACGGCGAAGTACGAGATGCGGTAGCCGCCGCGCAGAACCAGCGGGCGGGCGCCGAAAGGACTCCGCCAGGCGAAGCCGAACCGCGGCCCGAGGTTCTTCTTGTTGTCGTACATCAGGTTGGGCGGCAGCCCTACGTCCTTGTGGCTCACCAGTTTCCCGCCCAGTTGCTGGAACTTCCGCACGATGGAGGGGTAAGTGTGGCCCAGGGCGTAGAACGTCTCGATATCGGTGCCCAGCACCGCGGCCCGCTTGTCCCGGTCAAACCCGATCCAGGTGTTGAACTTCTCGGCATAGGCCGGCCAGTAGTCCCAGCGCAAGCCGAGGTTCAAGGTTAGGCGCGGCGTGACCTTGAAATCATCCTGGAAATACAGCGCATACTCCTGGTAGCGGAGGTACCAGTAACGGCGAATGAAACGATTGGAGTATTGCATCGAACCGATGTAAAGACTCCCTAGTTGGTGGCCGGTGTAGGGCGTGGAGAGCGGGTTGGTCCGGGATGTGGACGGATCATACAGCGCGGTCCCGTAAGTGGCCGGAACGGGAGTGCCGGAAACCTGCTGCTGGTCGGGAAGGTTGTTGACGTAGTCCTTCCGTAAGTGCACACCGAACTGCAAGGTATGGTTGCCGGTGATCTTGGTGGCGTTGTCGTCCACGAGATAGTAAGTGTTGGCGGTGTCGCGGGTGTTGGGCGAGTAGAAAACCCAACCGTTCAGCCCAGTCGTGTAGATGCGCGGGAAGCCGGTGGCGTTGAAAGGGTTGGGCAGGCCCATCTGGGTGGCGAAGTTGCGCTCGTCGTAGCTGCGGTACCACCAGTTCTCGTGCGAGCCGCTCAGCAGCACTTCGTTGAAGAAAGTAGGGGAGAAGGTCCGGACCCAGGAAAGCACCAGGCTGAAATTGGGCGCGGTTTCCTTGTCGTAGTTGGCTTCGAAGCCGAGCGAGGGCACGCCGAACTCCGGGAACTCCCGGTAGCGGGAGCCGCGGGTGAGGCGGCCATAAAACTGGTCGTTGTCGGTGAAGCGGTGATCGAAGCGGGTGGTAATGGTCCAGTCGCGGTTTCGGGTGGGCACGGGGCCCCACCAGTTGTTGTCCACCAGCGGGTTGATCTCCGGCAGCGTGGGCAGCGGGGTGATGTCGAACAGGTACTTGGCGACCGGGCTCAAGCGTCTCGGGTCGATTACATTGATGCGCCCGCCATAGGAGAACGGCTGGCGGGACCAGGTGGCGGCGTCGGTCGTCCAGGGATCGTAGAGCCGCTGGAGCCGGCCCTGCGAGTCAACCAGCCCGGACAAATCGCCGCGCCGCATGGCCTCGGTGGGCACCGACCTCCCTTGAGTGACCGCGCTCACCTGCCGCTGGGCCTCGTAGGCGAAGAACCAGAAGGTGCGGTTCTTGACGAGCGGGCCGCCGGAGGAAGCGCCGAACTCGTTGCGGATCAACTGCGGCGGCTTGGCGTAGTAGTCGGTGCGGGTGCGCGCCTTGCCGAAGGCGTTGTTGCGGTGGGTCTCGAACACCGCGCCGTGGAACTGGTTGGTCCCCCCCTTGGTGGCCATGACGATGGTGGTGGGCCGCGTGAACTTGGCCGAGGAGTTGTTCACCTCGACCTTGAATTCCTGAATGGTGTCCAGGCCGGGCAGGCGCAACAGGTTGTTGCCCCAGACGCGGTTCATCAGCGGCGTGCCGTCCAGCACCATGTCGTGCGTGCCGGCCCGCTGGCCGTAAGCGCGCAGCCCCTCCATGCCCGGCACCGTCACCAGCAGGCTCTCCACCGAGCGCCCGTTGATGGGCAACTGCTCGATGCGCTCCTGCTCCAGAACGTGGCCGAGCGTCGGAGAGCTGCTGACAATCATCGGGGTGACGTCGCGGACTTCCACCGTGGCCGTGATCGCGCCCGGCTTGAGCACCGGGTCTACCACCACGGCCTGCTGAACTTGCACCGTCAGGACGGCCTCGAACTTCTCCATGCCGGGCGCTTCGATCGCCAGCCGGTAAGGGCCGGGCCGGACGCCGGGAAACATGTAAAAGCCCACCTGGTTGGTGTTGGTGCGCAAGGCGACGCCGGTGGCGGTGTTCGTGAGTTCGACCGTCACATTGGGAATGACCGCGGCGCTCTGGTCGTGGACGGTTCCGCTGACGGTGGTCGTGCTCGCCTGCGGCCAGGCGGGCAACGAGACAGCGAGAATGGTTGCGATGACAATTGACAACCTGCCCATAGTGGACCCCTTTCCGGCCGGTGGCCTCTCCCATGCGAGCCGCCCGGCTGGGTAGTAGTATACACCAAACCGGCCTCTCCGGGGCCAGCTTTTTCTATGCACTACTTGACACTGGCTAGTTTCTCGGGCATACTGGTGTTCTAGCATGAGGGCCGATCGGGAACTGACGTTGGCGGAGCTGGCCGAGGAGGCCGGGCTGCCGGCGCGCACGGTGCGCTATTACATTGCGCGCGAGCTGCTGCCGGGCCCGCTGCGCGGCGGGCGCGGCGCGGCGTACGGCCGGGAGCACCTGGAGCGGCTGGGGACGATCCGGCGGCTTCAGGCCAAAGGGCTGACGCTGGTGGAGATCGCGCGGCGGCTCAGCGGAGAGAAACCGGGCGAGGCGCTGCCCGCGCCGGCGGCGTGGTGGAGCTACCCCGTGGGCGAGGACGTGCAGGTATGGGTGCGGGCGGACGCTAGCCCGTGGCGGCTTAGACAGGTGCGCAAGGCGCTGGGGCGCCTGGCGGCGGAGTTGACCAAGGAGAGTGAGGAAAGCGATGGCAACGGCTGAGACGGTGACGAGATTTGCGGCGGTTGAGGCCAGGACCGGCAAGGAAATCAAGCTGGCCATGCAGAAGCTCTGGCTCACCGGGCGGGTGGTGCCGGTGGGAGCGCGGCTGTGGGTGCATCATCTGTTTCGTTCCAGCGAGAAGAAGCCGCTGGAAGTGATCTACGCGTTCGGGCTGCCGCGCGACGCGGCCCTGCGGCGGTTCCGGGTGAAGGGCGAGGGATTCTCGGTGCACTCGGAGCTGAAGGTGGTCGAGGAGGCGGTGAAGGCTTACGAGGCCGGCATCGAGGCCGGGCGCCTTTCGACGCTGGCGCGACAGCACGGCGACGGCATCGTGAACCTGACCCTCGGCAACCTGCGGCCGGGCGAGACGGTCGAGGTCGCACTGGAGATCCTGGCCGGGGTGGAGATGCGCGACGACGGTCTGCGGTTCCGCTTCCCGTTTACGCTGGCGCCCGGCTACCACCGCCAGGCGCGGGCGGTGGAAGCCGCTCCTGGCTTCGGGGAGATGGAGCTGCCCGAGGAGGAGTTCGGCGACGTGATCCTGCCGCGGTGGGCGACGGACACTTCTTCGCTGCACGAGGTGGGCTTTGACCTTTCCGTGTGGATGGGCGAGGCGATCGAAGAGGCGGGCTCGCCGTCGCATGCGGTGCGGATTGTGTCAGAGGACGGGCAGCGGAGCCGGGTCAGGCTGGCGCCCGGCGCCGACGTACCGGATCGCGACCTGGTGCTGGACGTGCGCACGCGGGGCCGGTTTGCCGGCGCCCTGGCGGGGGTGGGACGAGACGGCAAGGGGCACTTCGCGGCAGTGGCGCCTTCGTCGAGTTTCGGCGAGGCGCTGGCGGGGCCGCGGCGGGTGGTGCTGGTGCTGGACCGCTCGGGCTCGATGAGCGGCACGCCGATCAGGCAGGCGCTCAAGGCGGCCGAGGCGTGCCTGGGGGCGCTGGCGCCGGAGGATCGCTTCGGGGTGGTGGCGTTTGACGACAAGGTGGAGAGCTTCCGTCCGGCGGTGGTCGAGGGGAGCCGGGAGAACCGCGAGGCGGCGCGCGAGTTCCTGAGGGGCATCGACGCCCGCGGTGGAACCGAGCTGGCGGCGGGTATCCAGCGGGCGGCGGCGCTGCTCAGCGGCGAGGGCGGCGACGTGCTTGTGCTGACCGACGGGCAAGTGTTCGGGACCGAGAAGATCCTCGAGTCGGCCCGCGCGGCGGGCATCCGCATCCACTGCCTCGGCATCGGCGGCGCGAGCCAGGACCGCTTCCTGGCGCTGCTGGCGCGCGAGACCGGCGGCGTCAGCCGCTTTCTCACCCCCCGGGAGCGGGTGGACATGGAAGTGGTCGAGATGTTCGCGTCGATCAGCAGGCCGGTGGCCTCCAACCTGGAGGCGAAGACGGAGGGCCTGGCAGGAGCGCGCATCGAGCCGGAGCCGCCGCGGGTGGTGTTCGCCGGCACGCCGCTCGTCGTGTTCGGAGAGAGCGATGGCGCCGGAGAAGGCCGGCTGGCGCTGGCCTGGGATGCGGACGGCGGGCGCCGGAGCCTTGAAGTCCCTGTGACGATCAAGGAGGGCAGGCTGGGCGAGACGCTTCGGCTGCTGCGCGGCGCCCGGCTGATCACGGATCTGGAGAGCCGCGTCGCTCCCGAGGGGACGGCTGTCGGCCGGCGCGAGCGGCAGCGGATCGAGAAGCGCCTGGAGACGTTGAGCGAGGCGTACGGGCTGGCCAGCCGGCGCATGTCGCTGGTGGCCGTGGTCGAGCGGGCCGGCGATCAGCCGGGCGTGCTGCCGCAGACCCTGGTCGTTCCGGTCGGGATGCCGCAGGACACGGAGTTCACCAGTTACTTCGGAGGGCTGGCGCCAACGGCGAGGCCCATGAGGGCAGCGCTCTCGTTGACAAGCGCTTTGTTCTCGCTGCGCCACGCTGCTGATGACCTGACAATAGAGGGCGCTTCGGCGGGGCCTGAACTCGAGGTCGAGGAGGACCTCCTGCTGGAGCTGGCCGCCCATATCGATCCCGACGGAGGGATGCCCGGCGACGACGACGAGGATCGCGTCCTGGCAAGCATCGTCACCCTGCTGGCGTTCCTGGCCGAGGGGCACACCAGCCGGAGTGGCGCTTTCCGCCGCCACGTGCAGCGGCTCATTGCGTTCCTGGAGTCTGCACAGGCGCCCGCCGACCGGCAGGCGCTAGTCGGGTCGGTCCTCGCGCTGGCCAGGAGGGGGCAAGCCCTGCCCGGTGAATGGCTTGCGGCCGCGCTGGACTCTGGCCGGAGCGCGGCGGTCTGGGGTCAGATAGAGCGTGCGGTACAGGGCTGAAAACTCCTCTTGACATTGTACTAGTGAACTAGTACACTAGCAATGTGAATGAGTAATAGCAAGCGAGACCCGGCCGGCCCGTTCCAGTTTCAGTTGAACGCAGCCAGCGGCGTGCCCATCTTCCGCCAGATCATCGACCAGGTGCTGGTGGCGATCGCTTCGGGCGCGCTGAAGGAGGGCAACCAGTTGCCCACCGTGCGGCAGGTGGCGGTGGATCTGTCGATCAACCCCAACACGGTAATGCGCGCCTACCGGGAGCTGGAGATCCGTGGCATCCTGGCCACCCAGCAGGGCACGGGGACGTTCATCGCCCCGGCCAAGGTGCAGCCGGACGAGGCGGAACGGCAGCGCCGGCTCAGCACGCTGGTGGGCGAGTTCCTGGCCCGGGCCGCCGGCGAGGGTTTCAGAGTGCAGGAAGTTGTGGAGCGGTTGAACGAGGTGATGTCCGAACAGGACAAGAGGAGATGATTCGATGCCGATTGCGACAACAGTTGCCGCCGCGCTAGCAGCGAAAGTGAAGGACCATGTGACGCCCCGCCAGAAGGCCAAGCGGGAGACGGTCAGCCCCGTGGGCGTGGCGGTGTTTGTGATCTGCGCCGTGCCGGGCGCCGTCTGGAGCCACTACCTGGACCACCCAGGTCCGGTGATCGGAGCGATCCTGGTCGGCCTGTACTTCATGTTTGCCATCAAGGTAGCCAACCAGTGGGAGAAGGCGGTCGTGCTGCGGCTCGGGCGCTACCGGGGCCTGCGCGGGCCGGGGCCGTTCATGATCATACCGGTGGTGGACACGGTGACCCGGTTCATCGACCAGCGGGTGCGGGTGACCGACGTCACCGCCGAGTGCGCGCTGACGCGCGACACGGTGCCGGTGAACGTCGATGCGATCGTGTTCTGGGTGGTGTGGAACGCCGAGAAGAGCATACTGGAGGTGCAAGACTTCTACGACGCGATCACGCTGAGCGCCCAGACGGCGCTGCGGGAGTCGATCGGGCGGCACGAACTGGCCCAGATGATCACCGAGCGGGAGACGCTCGGCCATGAGTTGCAGCGCATCCTGGACGAGAAAACCAATTCGTGGGGGATCACGGTGCAGTCGGTGGAGATCCGCGACGTGCGGATTCCGCCGGAACTGGAGGACGCCATGTCGCGGCAGGCGCAGGCGGAGCGGGAGCGCCAGGCGCGCATCATTCTGGGCACGGCGGAGACGGAGATCTCCGACAAGTTCGCCAAGGCTTCCGAGGTCTACCAAACCAACCCGATCGCCCTTCATCTGCGGGCGATGAACATGCTCTACGAGGCCATCAAGGAGAAGGGATCGATGGTGATCGTGCCCTCCTCGGCGGTGGAGACGATGGGCTTAGGGGGACTGCTGGCGACGACCGCGCTGGCGGGCAAGCCGCGGGAGTGAGCGGAGGCGGGCGATGATGTCGGACCGATGGCTGCTGGCGCTGGCCGCGCTGGTGCTGGTGGCGGCCAGCGTTGTCGCGGTTGGGCAGGAAGCTCTGATTGACTCCGCGCCCGGCGCCTGGAAAGGCGAGGTGCTGGGCCTGGTGACGGTGAGCCTGACCTGGGGTGACGGCTCCCTGAGCGGCGCCGTTGCCGTGCCGGGCGCCGGCGAGGGCTTCGCGGGCGGCGCTGGGCCGGCGAGACCGGATGCTCCTGGCAAACTGGAAGTCCGCGCGAAGCACGCCGCTCACGTGGTTTGTGTGGAGATCGCGCTCGACCGGTAGGAATTCGGAGAGAATAGGATTCATGAAAGTTGCCGTCTGGGCGGTGCTATGCGCTGCCGCCTTGGGGTCCCAGGTCCCCCAGCCCGATTGGAGCCGCCTGGAGGACGAGACGATGCGCCATTTCCAGGCGCTGCTGCGCTTCGACACCAGCGATCCGCCCGGCCACGAGGCCCCCGCCGTCGAATACTTGAAACAGGTCCTTGAACGTGAAGGCATTCCCGCCAGGATCTTCGCGCTCGATCCCAAGCGTCCCAACCTGGTGGCGCGGATCAAAGGCAGCGGCAAGAAGCGCCCGCTGCTGATCATGGCCCACACGGACGTGGTCAATGTCGACCCTGCCAAATGGGTTCATCCGCCCTTTTCCGCCACCCGGCAAGGCGGCTACGTGTACGGCCGCGGCGCCGTGGACGACAAGGACAACGTGGTCGCTTGTCTAATGGTGATGCTGGAACTGAAGCGGCGGAAGGTCCTCCTGGACCGCGACGTCATCTTTCTCGCCGAGGCCGGCGAAGAAGGCAGTGTCCGTTACGGCATCAAGTTCATGGTCGAGAACCACTGGCCCGAGATCGAGGCGGAGTTTTGTTTCGCCGAGGGGGGTGGGGTGGTGCGCAGGGGCGGGGAGGTGCGCTATGCCCAGGTGCAAACCTCCGAGAAGATCCCCTACGCCGTGCGTCTGGTGGCGCGCGGGCCGGCTGGGCACGGGTCGGTGCCGCTGCGCACCAATGCGATTGTGCGACTCTCGCAAGCGGTGGCCAAAGTCGCGGCGTGGCAAACGCCCATGCGGTTGAACGACACCACCCGCACCTACTTCGAGCGGCTGGCCACTATCAGCACACCGGAGGAAGCGGCGCGCTATAACAACCTGGTTCATCCCGAGAAAGCCGCCGAAATTCAGGAATACCTCGCCGTCCATGAGCCGCGGCATTACTCGATGCTCCGCACGTCGATTTCGCCCAATATCGTCAAGGCCGGCTACCGGGTCAACGTGATCCCGTCCGAAGCGGAGGCGACGCTGGACATCCGCGCGCTGCCCGACGAGGACCTGCCCCGCCTGTTCGAGCAGATTCGCGGGGTGATCAATGATCCAGCGGTGAGCCTGGCGCCCGTTGAGCGCGAAACCCGTCCGCCCGCCAAACCGTCCCACCTGGGCAGCGAAGCGTTTCAGGCGGTCGAGGCCGCGGTGAAGGGCATTTATGGGGTGGTTACGCTGCCCACCATGAGCACCGGCGCTACCGATATGGCGTATCTGCGCGCCCGCGGCGTCGAGTGCTATGGCGTGGGTCCCGCCACGGATACGGAAGACGGCCCCAAAGGCTTCGGCGCCCACAGCGACCAGGAGCGCATTCTCGAAGCCGAACTGCACCGCTTTGTCCGCTATCACTGGGACATCGTGGCCGCCGTGGCTGGCACGCGGTAGCTCGCTCGCTTGGCGCCGGCCGGCGCCGACTTGGAACTGCTGCCGTACACGTCCGGCGCGCCGATCGTTCCGTTCGACCCGGCGCAGGGGAGCCTTGCCGTTGGGGCATGGAAGAAGTACGGCAAGAGGAGACACACCGCCGCCCTCGGGCACGCGGTCCTAGTGGAATCCGCGCCCGGCGCCTTGTGTTATCATGTGTACACATGAGGCGCCGAGCGACGGAAACGGTAAGGGTTGGCATCCGGGAGTTCCGCGAGAAGCTGGCCCGCTTTCTCGAATCCCCCAGCCCCGTAGCGATCACCCGACACGGCGAGACAGTGGGCTTCTACATCCCGGCCTGGCCGAGGCGCAAGGACGCTGACTTGGAAGCGCTCCGCCGTGCGGCGGCCCAACTCGATGCGCTCGTTGAGGCAGCCGGCGCCAGCGAGGACGAACTAGTAAAGGAGTTCAAAGAGCTGCGCCGGGGGAGCCGCAAAGCGCGTTGAGATGCTGGTGCTCGACGCGAACATCCTGGTGCGGGCTGTGTTGGGCCGGCGGCGAGCCAGGCTCAGCAGATCCTTGGCAACTGCTCGCCGCTGAGCAGGTCCAGCACCGGTTGGCCGCCGATGCGGCTGTGGAGGATGACCACCGCTGAGGGATCGTCCAGGACCGTGGCGATGCGGACGGCGCGGCGGCCGAGCGCCGCGAGCGCGGCCTCGGCCTGGGTCCCTAGCGCATGTTTGCGCTTTGGCCTCGTAAGTGATTGGGAATAGGGAGGCGGCA
>JBBTDS010000453.1:0-1457 GCA_038060875.1 Acidobacteriota bacterium
GCCCTCGATTTACGGCGGCAGCGCCGACGAGCCGTTCCAGCCGCCGGCGGCGTAGGATAAGTCTCCCGACTTGTCACCGCGTAGGATAAGTCTCCCGACTTGTCAGACCCGGTAGACAGGCCAGGAGGCCTATCCTACCGGTACGTGATCCACATCGGCGAGACCCAGACCAGCTCGCCGTCGGCCTGCTCGCCGCGCACGTAGTAGTAGCTGGTCCGGCCGCGCTCGGCGGCGGCGTCGCGCCAGGTGAAATCCACCCAGCGGTCGCCGGTCTCCAGCGTATAGACGTAGCGGCCGTCCTTGATGATGTGGATCTTCGAGAAGTACCAGGCGCCCAGCATCTTTACCGAGATCTCGGGCGGCTCGCTGACGGTGAACTCCTCGCCCATGAAGTGGTCGCCCGAGCGCACGTCGGCGAGGATGTTGTCGGTGGCCCCGTAAACGCGCCGTTTGGCAAAGGCCTCCATGATCGCCTCGCGGGTCGGCTCCTTCACCCACAGGTTGCAGTAGGACATGTGGGTGGAGATGTGGTCGCTGGAGGACTGGAAGCCCAGCCGGTAACCCTTCTGAAGCGCCAGTGACACGAAGCCCAGCGGTCGCCAGCCGCCGATCGAGTTCTTCTCGGTGTTGGAGCGCGGCGCCTCGGGCATCTCGTAGTTCTGCCGGTCGCCCTGGTAGATCTCGACCACCGGCTCTACGATCGGGTCGTTGTCACGCCAGTCGGTGCCCATGTCGGTGGCCGAGGTGTGCGAGGCGCAGACGCCGCTGAATTGCTTCAGGTAGCGATAGAGCATCTGCGTGTCGGGCGCAGGCGCCGGCGGCGCGTCGTCAGGCACCTTGGGCAGGCGGGGCAAGGGCCGGATGCCACGCTCGGCGAACACCACGTTGCGATGCCCTTCCGGATAGCGCACGCTGCGCTCGTAGGTGAACATCGGGATGAAACGGTCGCCCAGCCTGTAGGCATCGGCCAGCTTCTGCGAGATCCACCAGTTGTACTCGCGGCCGCCGCCGTAGTCGTGGTCGCCGCTGCCGCCCCAGTCCATCGAGGCCGAGTCAATGAAGTAGCGGTAGGCGTCGATGAGCGGGCCGTCGCGTCCGCCGTCGCCGGAGACCTCGGTGTGGCGGTGGAACTCGCCGCGCACAAGGCGGTATTCCTGGCCGCCGATCCGCGGGCGCCAGTTCCGCATCTCGGCCACCTGGTTCAGCTCGGCGGCCACCTCCTCCTGCGGCGGCGCAACCGTTTCGGGCGCGATCGGCCGGAGCTGGGGCGGCTGCGGCCCGCGGCCCACGCGCATCTCGGCCGCGTAGAGATCGTAGTTGACGCCGGCGGGAGCCACCGGCGACTGGCGATGGTCGGTTGCTGAGACCATCAGCAGCTCGCCCGCGCCCAGCGGCAGCATGGCCGGGCGCGCGTCCATCAGGGCGTCGGTGTGCGGGAAGATGACGGGGCCGTTCCA
>JBBTDS010000453.1:1557-14681 GCA_038060875.1 Acidobacteriota bacterium
CCGGGCGCGCGTCCATCAGGGCGTCGGTGTGCGGGAAGATGACGGGGCCGTTCCATTTCACCCCGTCGTAGTACACCAGGTTCTCCAGCCAGACTGTGCCGACCGTGGAGCGGCCACTGCCGGAGGAACTTCTGAACGCAAGGTATACAGTGCCATCGGGGCCGGCGGCCAGACGAGGGAACGTGTTCAGCGCCTCGCCCGTGCCGCCGAGGCGGCGGGCGAACAGCAGGTTCGCATTGGCGGGCAGCGCGTCCGCCAGGCTGGCCGCGGTTTCGCAGGCCTGGGCGCCGTCGAAACATTTCAGCCGCAGATTGTGGCGCTGGTATAAGGCCACACCGGTCTTTTCGTAAGCGCCGAAATCCTTCCCCCACTTCACTGCCGAAGCCTCGTAAGCCACCCATACGCGGTTCTGAGGATCGAAGGCGATCGAGCTCCGCGCTTCGAAGTTCTGGCTGGCGGCCACCGCCACCGGCTCGTCCATGCGCGCCACCGGCGCGGCCCGCAGGCGGCGGAACCAGACGTCGTAGTCTCCTTTGGCGTAAGTGTCCCAGGAGATGGCGACATCGCCGTTGGCTGCGGCGGCGATGGCGGGATCCCAGTCGCTCGCGCGCGAGAACGAGACCCGCATCTCCGGGCCGAACTCCTCGCCCGTCTCGACCGCGGCCAGGACCTCGAGGTTGTCGTCGCGGTAGCCTTGCCAGGCCACCCACACCTGGCCTCGCGCGTCGGTCGCCGCTACCGGATTCAAGTCCGGACCGGGGTCGCGCGTGAGCCGCAGCCGCGATGACCACTTGCCCTGCGCGAGGTACTTCGCGTAAACGTCGAAGTTGCCGTCGTGGTTGGCGGACCAGAAGACCCAGACGCGCCCCTGGCCGTCGATGCCGACCGCCGTCCGCATGATGTCCTGCCCGTCGGCCGTTACCTCGGAGGGGCCGCTCCAGATGCGCCGCGACTTCGAGTAATGCAGCAGGAGCACCTGGTCGCCGCCCGCCGGAAGCGCCAGGGAATCGAAGTTCTCCGGCTCCGCGCGAAGCTGCCCGCGCAGGATCTTCGAGCGGTTCCCATGCACGAACTCGACGTAGCTGACCCAGACGTCATCGCCGCGCTGGGCGGCGGCGGGGAAGTCCTGCTCCTCGATGGAGGTGGTGAGCTGAACGGCGGCCGGAACCTGGAGAACCAGCGCGCGACCATTGAGAAACCGCTTTATGGGCTCCGGTGTAACCTCTTGAGCAGGAAAGGAAAATCCACCTTGATCCGTGGCGAGAGAAAATAGCGCGGCGGGGTTGTCGAGTGCGGCCGTGACCACCACGCCGTTTTCCATCAGCGGCCCCTGATTCCCGCTGCCGGCGTTGCCGAACCGCGTCGAGAGCCTCCAGTTCGTACGGCCGTCGGTGGTGTCCCTCTGTGCGAACCGCCAGCCCCGAATGCCGAGGATGCGGGCGCCGGTCGCGGTGATGCTGCCATTCCAGGCGGCGGGCTCCCGGTCACCGACGCCGAAGGCCACCAGGTACGCGGTCGCTGCGGGCGCCGGGATCTGCGCCGGCCCCTGGCTCTGACGTAAGGTCGCCAGCACGATCAGGGTGACGGGCAGGATGAGCAGAGTTCGTCGGGCCACGTCTTGAGAAACACCGGCTGCGCGTGGGAGTTCTCAGGTGACCCGCGGCCGCCGGAACAGCGGCTGCGTGGCGTCCGAAAGCAGCACCCAGAGGCCGTAGATCCCGAGCGCGGTGCCGAAGGGGATGTTCAGCAGGTTGAGCGCCGAGAGCACGATGGTCAGGATGCGCGCCCACTCGCGGAACTGCAACAGGCCAACGCCGGCGATGATGCCCGGCAGCGAGATGACGGCCAGCAGCACGCACAGCGCGGCGGCGATGATGCCGAGGATCGGGAGGGCCAGGCGCGCATCCGGATCGTGGCCGATGTTGGCCTCGATCAGGCCGGCCACGCCGCCGAAGAGGGCCAGGATGGCCAGCGCGGCGAGGATGCCCAGGCCGCCCAGAACGATGTTCAAGATGGCAAGTACGCGTACGTGTGTTTCCATGTGCTCCTCATAATACCCGGCAAACCGCCCGCGCCATTTCGGTGGTTGAGGCGGCGCCGCCCATGTCGTAGGTGCGCACCTCGCCGCGGGCGACCACCGCGCCTACCGCGTGCTCGATCCGCCGCGCCCTCTCCGCCTCGCCGAGCCACTCCAACATCATCTTGGCCGCCAGGATGGTGGCCAGCGGATTCACCTTGTTCTGCCCGGCGTACTTCGGCGCCGAGCCGTGCGTGGGCTCGAAGACGGCGTAGTCACTGCCGATGTTGCCGCTGTACCCGAATCCCATGCCGCCGACAAGCTGCGCGCAGAGGTCCGAGAGGATGTCGCCGAACAGGTTCGTCGTCACCAGCACCTCGTAATTCTGCGGGTTCTTGAGCAGCCACATGCAGATGGCGTCCACGTTGGCCTCGTCGAAGGCGATCTGCGGGTAGCGCGAGGCCACCTCGCGGGCGGCTTCCAGGAACAGGCCGCAGGTGGTGCGCAGCACGTTGGCCTTGTGAACGGCGGTCACCTTCCGGCGCCCGTGGCGCACCGCATACTGGAACGCGGCCTCCACGATGCGCCGCGAGCCCTCGCGCGTGATGCTGCGGATCGAGATGGCCGCGTCGCGCGGCACGCGCTGCATCCCCGGCTCCTGGTAGAAGCTCTCAGGGACCGGCGCGAACTCCACCCCGATGTACATGCCCTCGGTATTCTCGCGGAACACCACCAGGTCGATCGAGTCGCGGTAGTTGAGCGAATTGCCCGCGAATGCCTTGCACGGTCGCAGGCAGACGTAGAGGTCGAGCAACTGGCGCATGCGCACGATCGGGCTGCGGTAGCTAAGGCCGCGCCCCTGGAGCTCGGGCGCCAGCTCGCGCGCCGCCTCGCCGGCGGGCTTCGAGGTTATGGCGCCGAAGAAGGCGCAATTGGTCGAGCGCAGCAGCTCGACGGTGCGCTGGGGCAGGGCATCGCCCTCCGTCTTCCAGTACTCCCAGCCGATGTCGCCGGGGATGTACTCGGCGTCGATCTCGACCGCGTCGAGCACCATCCGCGCCGCGTCGCAGACCTCGGGGCCGATGCCGTCGCCGGGTAACCACGCAATTCGGAATTTCGCCATAGCTCATCCCGCGTACTTCTTTTTCAAATACGGAATCAATCCACCGGCCTGGAGCAGCTCCACCGCGCGCGGGTCGAGCGGGGCCGCGCGGAAGGTCTCGCCGGTGGCCACTTTTAGAATGGTTCCCCCCACCAGGTCGATCTCCAGCTCGTCGCCGGCGGCGAGCTGCGCTGAGGCTTCCGGCGAGACCACCGCCGGCAGGCCGAGGTTGATCGAGTTGCGGAAGAAGATGCGCGCGAACGAGGCGGCGATCACCGCGCCGACGCCGGCGAACTTGACCGCGGCGGTCGCCTGCTCGCGGCTCGAGCCGCAGCCGAAATTCTTGCCGGCCACCAGGAAACTGCCGGGGCGGATCAGCCCGCGGATCTCCGGGTAGGTCAGCTCGAACAGGTGCTCGGCCGTCTTCTCGCGGTCGGTGATATTCAGATACCGGCCCGGGTAGATCAGGTCGGTGTCGATGTTATCTTCGAGCTTCGCCGCCACCGCGCCGCGCAGCCGCAGTTCAGCCTGGCTCATGCCGCGTCCTCCTCCAACACGTCCTCGGGATGGGCGAGTTCGCCGGCCACCGCCGAGGCGGCCACCACCGCCGGGGAAGCCAGGTAGACGCGCGAGTCCTTGCTGCCCATCCGCCCGACGAAATTGCGGTTGGTGCTGGAGACGCAGATCTCGCCCGCCGCCAGGATGCCCTGGTGGACTCCAACGCAAGGCCCGCAGCCGGGCGGGTTGATCACCGCCCCGGCGGCGACGAAGGTCTGGATGTAACCCAGGCGCATCGCCTCCAGGAAGATGTGCTGGGAAGCCGGCATCACCAGCAGCCGCGTGCGCGGATGCAAGCGCCGCCGGCGCAGGATGCGGGCAGCCATCTCCAGGTCCTCCAGCCGCCCGTTGGTGCAGCTTCCGAGCACCGCCTGGTTCACCGGCATGCCCTTCAGCTCCGAGAGCGGGCGCACATTGTCCACCGCGTGCGGGCAGGCGACCTGCGGCTCGGGCACGTCGCGGCCGGCGTCGATCTCCAGCACCTGCTCGTATTCGGCCTCCGGGTCGGCGGCGAAGGAATCGCTTTCCGGAATTGTGCTGCCGGACCGCGAAGCCAGATAGGCCAGCAGCCGCTCATCCACCGGCGTGAAGGCCACCTTGGCGCCCATCTCCATGGCCAGGTTGGTGAGCACCATGCGCGAGGCGACCGACATGGCGCGCACCGCCGGGCCGTCGAACTCCACCGCCCGGTAGTCGGCGCCGTCCGCCCCCAGCCGGCCGATCAGATAGAGGATCAGGTCCTTGGCTGAGACCCACGGCTGAAACTCGCCGCTCACCTCGATGCGGATGGTTGAGGGCACCTTGAACCAGAGGCGGCCTTCAGTCCACACGCCGGCCATTTCCGTGGCCCCGATGCCGGTGGCAAAGGCGCCGAACACGCCGTGCGTGGTGGTGTGGGAGTCGGTGCCCACCACCACCATGCCGGGGAAGACGTGGCCGTTCTCGGCCAGCACCTGGTGGCAAATGCCGCCGCGGCCGACATCATAGAAGTGGCGGATGCCCTGCTCGTGCACGAACTCGCGAATCGCCTTGTGCGTGGCCGCCGTCTTCTCGGATTCGGCCGGCACGCGGTGGTCAAGGATGATGACGATGCGCTCCGCGTCCCACACGCGGGCGACGCCGATTTCCAGGAAGCTCTTGCGCACCAGGTCGGCGTTTTCGTGCGACATGGCCAGGTCGATCGAGGCCACCACGATCTCATCGGGCGCGACCGACTCCCGGCCCGCGGCGCGGGCGAGAATTTTTTCGGCGAGAGTCATCTCAGTGCTGGCCATATTTCCGCTCCACCAGCGCCCCCGGCAGGTACTCGTTCTCCAACTGCCTGTACTCATTCAGTCCCACGAAGCCGGTGTACTCGGCGAAACCTGTGACCCACTGCGTCTGACCGGCCAGCAGGCCGGTCGGCGAGGCCCGCAACGCTTCGAAAAACTCCTTCAGGGCGCGGTGAGCGACCAGGATCGAAGCCACCGGGATGCTCACCCGCGCCACACCGAGGCGGGCCAGCTCGGGGATCGGCACGAGCTCGGTCTTCACGCCGGTCACCGCGTCCATCAGGTTCACCGACACCAGGCCGCGGATCTCCCGCACCGCCCGCTCGACATCGGCGCGCGTGCGGATGCCGTCGAGGAAGGCCATGTCGGCCCCGGCTTCCAGATAGAGGTTGGCGCGGCGAATCGCTTCCTCCAGGCCGTAGACGGCCACGGCGTCGGTGCGGGCGTTGATCACCAGGTCGGAGCCAAGCCGCCGGCGCGCGTCGGCCATCGCGCGCACCTTGCCGGTCATCTCCTCGGCGCCGATCACCTGCTTGCCTTCCATGTGGCCGCAGCGCTTGGGGAAGACCTGGTCCTCGATGTTCACGCCAGCCGCGCCCATGGCGATCAGCCGCTCGGTTATGTCGGCCGCGTTGAGCGCGTTGCCGCCGCCGGTGTCGATGTCGGCCATCACCGGAATGCCCACCGCGCGCACAATGTGCCAGGTGTGGTCGAGGACGTCCTTCATCTCGACCAGGCCGACGTCGGGCCGCGCCAGCAGGCTCCCGGCCAGGCCGAAGCCGCTCACCTGCACCGCCTCAAAGCCGGCCGCCTCGATCAGCCGCGCGCTCAGCGCATCGTGACAGCCCGGCACTACCAGCGCCTGCCGCCTCGCCAGCTTCTCCCGCAAAACAGATGCCGCCGTCATGGAATTCACCGCCGACCATTGTAATACCTGGACGCGGCCGGCGGCCGCTACCGGGCGAAGGCCTTCTTGATCTCGCCCTTGATGCCGAGATTGTTGATGAGCCGGTGCAGGTAGTTGGGGTGGATGCCGAGCAGCTTGGCGGCCTCGGTGTAGTTGCCGCCGCTACGCTCCAGAGCGTGCATGATGAGCTGTTTCTTCTCCTCCCGGACGGAGGCGTGGTAGCTGTCGCCGGGCAAGGAAGCCGGCGGAGCCGTTTCCAGCGGCTCTTCGGGCAGGTCTTCCGGCAGGATGAGGTCGGCTGAGCCCAGCACGACCGCCCGTTCGATCGCGTTCTCCAGCTCGCGCACGTTGCCGGGCCAGTCATAATGCACCAGGCACGCCTGCGCCTCGCGTGAGATGCCCTCCAGGCGCCGCTTGGCCTGCTTGCTGTATTTCTGGGCAAAGTAGTTGGCCAGCAGCGGGATGTCTTCGCGCCGCTCGCGCAACGGCGGCATGGTCAGCGACACCACGTTGAGGCGGTAGAACAGGTCGGCGCGGAACCTGCCCTCGGCGACGGCGGCCCGCAGGTCGCGGTTGGTGGCGGTGATCAGCCGGATGTCCACCTTGATGGAACGCGTGCCGCCCACCCGCTCGAACTCGCGTTCCTGAAGCACGCGCAGCAGCTTGACCTGGACGGCCGGCGGAAGCTCGCCGACCTCGTCCAGAAAGACGCTGCCGCCGTCGGCCGCTTCCAGCTTGCCTTTGCGCTGGGCGATCGCGCCGGTGAAGGCGCCCTTCTCGTAGCCGAACAATTCGCTTTCGATCAACGTCTCGGTGAGCGCGGCGCAATTGATGCCCACGAACGGCCGGTCCGCCCGCTGGCCGTTGCGGTGGATGGCGCGGGCCACCAGTTCCTTGCCGGTGCCGCTCTCGCCGTAGATCAGCACGGTGGAATCGGACGGCGCGACCTTGGCGATGAAGCGGTAGACCTCGGCCATGCGCGGGCTCTCGCCCACCATGTCGTGCTGGATCTTGATTTCCTCCTGGAGCCGCCGGTTCTCGGCCGTCAGCGATTCCATGTCGCGGGCGTTCTCGATGGCGGCCCCGGCCACCACTCCGACGGCCGTGGCCAACTGCAAGTGGTCCTCTTCGAAGCACACGCGCGGATCGCCCGAATCCAGGTAGATGACACCCAGCGGACGCTCGCGGCCAAACAGCGGCGCCGCCAGCACGGAGCGGATTCCGGCGCCGGGCGCGCCCGCATGGCCGCTCAGCACGCCCACCCCGTCATGGAAGGCGCGCTCGACCAGCTCGCCGCTGACGCCGATGGTCTGGACGGACCCGGAGGCCCGCTCGTAACAGAAGGCCGCTGCCGGTTCCTCGATCCCCGGCTCGAGCAACAGGATCGCCCCACGCTCGGCCGGGATCACGTCGAAGATCAGCGCCAGGATCCGCTCCGCCAGCGCGCTGACGCCGCGGGTGGTGTGGATGGCGGTGCTCATCCCCAGCAGCGCGTTCAACGCCCGCGCCACGCGGGCCGGCGGGATCGGCGACGCCAGCACCTTCTCCGGCTCCAGGTAGATGGACTGCTCGCGCCGCAGCCGCACCATGGTCCGCGTATCGACCCGGCCCGGCTCCAGCCACACCGAGCTGGGCGTCGGCGTCTCGTCGGCTTCGGTGGTGAGGAACAGGAACGTGGAGGCGCCGACCTGGATCTGATCGCCGTGTTCGAGGATCCGCTCCTTCACCGGCAGGCCGTTGATGAAGGTCCCGTTGCGGCTGTTCAGGTCGTGGATGTGAAACTGCCCGGTCGCCTGCCTGCTGATGCGGCAGTGTTTTCGCGAGGCGGCCGGATCGGCCAGCGCCACCCGGTTAGAGGGTTCGCGGCCAACAGTGGCCTCCTCCGGGGTGAGCGGGAAGAATTGCCCCTTGGACGGACCGTCGATCACCACGAGCCTGGGATTCATCGGCTGTCTCTATTCTATCCGGAAGGGTGGGCCAGGCAAACCGATCAGATAGAGTTCTCGCCGGGCGGCCCCGGTGGTGCGCGCCTCCGGGGAGCTTGACTCTCTGTCTATTCAACGAGTTACGGCGATCTGGGCACCCTGGTACCGCTTTGGCCAGACAATTGCCCTCTATGAGGGCGTCGGTTGAGGCCGACAGAAAGAAAGACGACAGGAGGACAAAATGAGAAACCGAATCTGGACAGTGAGCACTCTGATTCTGCTGCTGGCCACGTTTGCCTGGGCGCAATCCAGCATTACCCTGGAAGCGAAGATCCCGTTCGAGTTCCGTGTCGGGAAGGCCATTCTCCCGGGGGGCGACTACACGATCCACCCCAATCTGGTTCCGGGCGCGGTGGCGCTGCGCAACACCGATCGGTCCGCGGCGGCCATAGTGCTGACGCTGGCCGCGCAGGCCAACAAGGCGCCAGAGCGGAGCAAGCTGGTGTTCAACCGCTACGGCGACACCTACTTCCTTGCCCAGGTGTGGCATGCGGGCAACAACCGCGGCATCGAGGTGCGGAAGACCAAGGCCGAACGCGAGATGGCTCGCAACGTGGGCGCGGTCGAGGTCGCAGCGGTCTATGCCAGCCAGCGCTGACCGCGGACGGACGCCACCCACACACCACTCCAACTCCGGCAGCCAGTGAACGGCAACCCGAAATCGCTTTCGGGTTGCCGTTTGCTATTTAGCCCTCGTCGATAATTATCTCCGGGTCGTCGGTCAGAGGAGCCCCACTCCCTTTGAACACCGCGACCGAGTACTTGTACTTGAAGCCCGTTATCGTGCCGCCTCGCACCTTGGCGGTGACCGTTCCCCCGCCGCTAGCGGAGTAACTGTACCTGTCGAACGGCGTCTTCTCTCCAAACAGAACAGCAAACGGGGACCCTCCGAGAGTGTCGATACACTGCCACACCACGTCATCGTCACGCTTGGCGTGAGCGCTGTGCTGATTGGCCCCGTCCGGTTTCTTGTAGCCCAGCTTACCGGGGTTTTTTTCGTAGATCTGAATACTCAGTGGTTCCATGCGAACTTCTCCTCTCACTTGGTCTTCTGGCCTGATCCCGGCGCACCGGCGGGGGGCGGCGGCGCCGAAAACCGCGGATCCTGGCGCAGGCCCGCCAGGTCCGGGTGCCGTTGGATTTCGGCCGCTGAATAGCCGCCGGCAAGGGCGTCCCTCAGCGCCGCAATGGCGAGATCGCGTTTTCCGGCCAGCTCGTAAGCCAGGCCGGACCTGAACAAGACGGTGACGTTTCCAGGCGCCAGCCGGCGCGCCTCCCCGGCGGCGGACTCAGCCCGCTCTTTCTGCCCCAGCCGGGCGCAATAGACGGCGAGGCTGGCCCGCGTTTCCGAATCTTTCGCATTCACGGTGAGGTCGCGTTCGGCCAACTGAACCGCGCGCCGGTAAGCATGGGCGCTCTTCTCGGTGGGGCCGGTCGTGCGGAGGTAGGCGTCGGCGAGGTTGCCCCAAATGAGGTATTTCACCGTTCCCTGTTTGACCGCCTCCTCGAAGGCCTGTGCGGCCTCGGCGTAGCGATCCTGAAAGAAGTAGATCGTCCCCAGGTTGGAGAAAGCGACCTCCGTTGGGCGAATCGCCAGCGATTTCTTGTGCAGAGCGATCGCCTCGTCATAACGGCCCATGAGGTAGTACGTCCCACCGAGTTGGCGGTAGCCCAAGTAGTCGTCGGGGTTAAGCTCGGTCATGCGGCGAAAACAGGGCTCGGCCGCGGGGTAGTTGCCGCGCCGGTAGTAGAACATGCCCAGGTCCTTGTATGCGGCCCAGTCGTTGGAACGCAGATCGATGGCCTTACGGAGGATGCGCTCGGCGGCCCCGTAGTCGCCCAGTCCCCGGTAGGCGTCGCCCAGGGCGCGATAGGCGGTGGCGTTGCTTGGATCCAGCTTGAGGGCTCGCTCCAGATCCTTGACGGCTTCCTCGGGGCTGCCGGTGCCGGCGAGGATGATCCCCCGCGTGACGTAGAGCGCGGCCAGCCGGTCATTCAGTTCCAGAGCGCGGCTGCAACTTTTCTGGGCCTCCTTGATCCAGGAGGGTTCTTTGGTGTGCCAGTACCGCCGCCACAGGGCCTCGCCCAGTCCGGCGTGCGCCAGTGCGTACTTCGGGTCCTCGCGTAATGCCTGTTGAAACAGCGAGATGGCCTTTTCGACGTTCTCCCCTTTGTCCCAGCGCGCCAGGTAGCCGTGGCCCTGCACAAAGAGGTCGTAGGCGGCGCCGCTGCGGGTTTCACCCGCGCGCAACATGTCACGGGCGGCCGGCCGCAGCTCCAGTTCCAGCAGCTCGGTGACCAGGTCCACCACACCGTCCTGGAGCGCCCACAAGTCGCCCACTTGAGTCGCGATCTGCTTGCTCCGAAGTTGTTCCAGGCTCAGCGCGTCCACGAGATTCACCATCAGCCGCACCCTCTTGCCCAAACGCTCGACGCTTCCGCCCAGCACCAGGGTGGCTCCAAAAGCGCGCCGCGCCGCGCTGGTGCTGGCGATCTCTCCGTCGCGCACTTCGGTAGCCGGCACGACGCGCAAAGCGCCCTGGAACTGCTCGAGCTGGGTGAGCCTGTTGGTCAGCGTTTCCATCAACCCGTCGCAGAAGGCCTGATTGGCCGGATCATCGCCGACGTTGGTGAACGGCAGGACGGCGAGCCGGTGTACGGCGGGCCTCTGTTCGGGCTTGAGGATTTCCCGGAGCCGGTCACGGAGCAGAGCACCGCCCACCACCGCCAGGCACAGCAGCACCACCAGCAGAGCCGCCCTCCAGAGCCGCCGCCGGGTCACCGGCCTCGGGCCAGCGGTCGGCGGCAACGACATGGTCTGTGCGCTAGGGGTCCGGCCCAGTTGGGCGGACGCTTCCCTTTCCCGCCCGTCGCGCAGCGCCCGCAGATCGTCCGCCAGTTCCTCGATGCTTTGGTAGCGCTGGTCGCGATCCTTAGCGGTGGCACGATCGACGATCCGCTCGAAGGCCGCGGGCAGGTCCGGACGCAGCCGTGTCACTGCCGGCGTCGGCGTGTGGATGACCTGGTGGAGGACGGCCGCCTGGTGCTCGCCCTGGAACGGCAGCTCGCCGGTGGCTGCCTCGTACAGCACGACCCCGAACGAAAAGACGTCGGCGCGCACATCCGCTTCGAGCCCCTGGAGGCGCTCCGGGGCCATGTAGGCGATCGTGCCGGCCACGCCTCCCCCCCGCGTGTGAGTTGGCGCGCCCTGATAGCGGGCCAGGCCGAAATCGGTGATCTTCAGGTCGCCGGCCTCGGTGAACATCACGTTCTCCGATTTCACGTCGCGATGAATGATCCCATGGCGGTGGGCGTAAGCCAGCGCAGCGGCGACCTGGAGGGCGTACGCGATGAGCTCGGCGCACGATAGGGCGAGGCCGGCGGCGTGCAGATCGCGGAGGCGCGAGCGCAGGGTGCCGCCGGGCAGGTACTCCAGCGCCAGAAACGGCGTCTCCTCCTCCGCGTCGGCTTCGTACAAGGTCGCGATGTGCGGGTGGTTGAGCGCGGCGATGGCCCGCGCCTCCTGGAAGAAACGGTTGCGGGCATCCTCGGAAGCCAGCAGGTGGGAGGAGAGGAACTTGAGCGCCACCGGGCGGCCCAGCCGCAGATCCAGGGCGCGGTAGACAACACCCATCCCGCCTTCGCCTAGCTTCTCGAGGATCTCGTAGTGAGAGACGAGCCGCGGAGCCATGTCTGCGTCCTTCCGACGTGTAGATACCGAGAGCGCCGTTCTCCGCCGCCGGTTTACACTAATTTGGGCACGATTCCATGCGCCTGTCAAGGGTGCAGTGCTACAATCGTCGTTCGGGCCTGTATGCGATTCCTTCAGAACCGGTTCGAAAGCAATGTCCTGGTGACCTCGGTTGATTACGTCTTCAACTGGGCCAGGAAGTCGTCCCTGTGGCCGATGACCTTCGGGCTGGCCTGCTGCGCCATCGAGATGATCGCGGCCAGCGCCTCGCGGTTCGACATTGCGCGGTACGGGGCCGAAGTTTTCCGGCCCAGCCCGCGGCAGTCCGACCTGATGATCGTGGCCGGCACGGTGACCTTGAAGATGGCTCCGGTGCTGAAGCGGCTCTACGATCAGATGCCGGATCCCAAGTGGGTGCTGTCGATGGGCGCCTGCTCCAGTGTCGGCGGCCCCTTCAACACTTACGCCGTGTTGCAGGGCGTGGACAAAGTCGTGCCGGTCGACGTCTACGTCAGCGGCTGCCCGCCGCGGCCCGAGAACCTGTTCTACGGGCTGCTGAAGCTCCAGGACAAGATCGACCAGATGACGACGCTGGCCAGGCGGCCCACCGAGGTCCGGCTGGACGAGTCCATGCTGGAGGAGTTTAAGCTCCAGGTGAGGATCGGCCAGGTTTCTCAGCCGGCCTGAACCGGCGCCGGATGCTCGCCGAGGTTCGCAGTTGTTCTATCGGGACGCCCGACACGTGTACCGCGCCGGCCGGTTGGAGTGCCTGTCCTGGCTGGAACACGGCTTTGGGACCCGCCACGCCGGCGCCTGGGTGGATGGAGCCGTGGCCAGCCTGCGTCAGGTCCACTCGGACCGTTGCGTATATGCCGGCGGCCGGACCGGCTGCCTGGGCGAGGGTGACGCGCTGATCTCGGACCGCCCGGGCCAATGGCTGGTGATCCGGACCGCCGACTGCCTGCCCGTCCTCTTCGCTGACCAGCGGCTGAAGGCGGTTGCCGCCGCGCACGCCGGTTGGCGCGGAACCGTTCGCCAGATCGCCGCCAGGGCGGTGGAGGCGCTGGGGACCCGCTTCGGGAGCCGCCCCGAAGATCTGGTTGTGGCCATTGGCCCCGGCATTTGTGCGGCCTGCTACAGTGTAGGGCCTGAGGTGGCCCGGCAGTTCGAGCCGTGGTTCCCGGAGCGGATCGATCTGGAACACAGCGCGCGGATCGACCTGGCCGAAGCCAACCGCCGCCAGTTGCTGGCGGCCGGCGTGCCTGAGGGGAACATCGTGGCCGGGGCGCCCTGTACCGCCTGCCGGCCCGAGGAGTTCTTCTCGCACCGGCGGAACCCGGCCAAGGCCAGCCGCATGGTGTCGGCGATCGGAATCCGGGCCTGAAGCGGTAGTAGGATAGGCCTCCCGGCCTGTCGCCACCCGGGAACCAGGTCGTAGGCGAGGCCAGCCGCGCGGGCCGGCGGCCCGCGCTCCTGCCGGTAAATTTTCCCTGCGGCGATCAGGCCGCGTTCCTGAGCAGGTCGTCCACGATCTCCGAGGGCTCGCGCTGGTGGTGATCGGCCGCCTCCTGACACCGGATGCAGAACGCCGTC
>JBBTDS010000453.1:14781-20853 GCA_038060875.1 Acidobacteriota bacterium
GGGCTCGCGCTGGTGGTGATCGGCCGCCTCCTGACACCGGATGCAGAACGCCGTCCAGGGCACAGCGGCCAGACGCTTCGTGCTGATCTCCTGGTCGCAGTGCACGCAGATGCCAAACGCACCCCCGTCGATGCGGGACAGGGCGGCCCGGACGTTGCGCAACAGACGGGACTCGCGGTCCAGATTGCGGATCGCCAGCTCGCGCTCGGTGGCGCGCTGAACCTCGTCGATCGCATCGGGGCTCTTCTCGATGGCGATCCCATCGCGCCGGCGCAGCACCTCAGCCAACTCCTTCCGCCTGACTTCCAGGATTTGACGGTATCTCTTCAAGTCGCCATTGGTCATGTGCATTCCCCTCCTTTCCCTCATCGGTACGTCAAGTGCCGGATACTAGCCCGCTGCAACATTACGCCAACACATATAGACGTTGATATTCCGAAAATGTTGCACAAAATCTTAGTCCCATGGGCTAAGGTCCCGGCCTGCTTCCGTGGCACGCCCTCGGGGTGTTCGGCTTCTGTGAACCGATAATGGACTCGCATGCCTTCCATCTCAGACGAATCTGAGCAATTTTGGTTCCATGATTCTAGCATGCTGCCTCGCCCCGCACAAGCGGTTGAAAACCCTATTTGACACCGGGATATCCCGGAAGTTCCCGCCACACCTCAGGCCGACACCCACAACCGGGTGGGTGCTGTAATTTTGATATGATGCACAAACCCGTGCCGTGGATGCAGGTTTCGGAAAAAAGAAGCCGCGCTGGCTGGCCGGGGGACTCAGCGGATGACGAAGGTCCCGAAGGCGGCGCCCAACTGGCGGCCGTCCAGCGGGTCGGTGATGGTGTGCGCTACCTCGACGGCCACCTCGATGGCCGGCTTGCCGACCGTCCGGGCGGGAAGGGGAAACACAAAGCTGAACTGGGAATCGGGTGTGCTCAGCGCCACCGGCGGCAGCGGAGTGCCGTCCACGCTGATGGTCATGCTGAGCGGCCCCTGGGCCACCAGGGCGGCCGGGCAGTAGCCGGTTACGTAGAGTCTCTCGGCAGCAGCCCTGGGACCGCCCAAACGGACGGTGGCCCGTTTGGGCATCCACCGGTGGCGCCCATGGATCTCGCGCCAGGTCGGTCCGAGCTGTTCGGCAAAGATGGACTGGCCCACGTCCACGTACCGCGGCTCCTCCAGCGCCCAGGCAGAGCGGGCCAGCCGCTCGTAGAACGGGGTCACGTTGTAGAGCCGGTCGGGCGCCACCGCGTAAACCACGCCGCGCTTCCCTTCCAGGGCTCGAAGAGCGGCGCCAGGGGGCATGACAAAATCGGCCACCTCGCCGAACTCCGGATGCGGCTCGATACTCAATTCCGATCCCGGCGTCAGGTACACGGCGTTGGCGCCCACCAGGCGAAAAGGCTGATCAATGATCCCGGTCCAGAACAGATCGTCGCTCACTCCTGCCAGTAGGATCAGTTTGCGCGGATGAAGCTCGGCCGCACGCGCTACGCCGCGCACCAGCGTTCGCACGTCCCGGCTGCGCTGGTAGTTCCACTGAGCCACCGAACGCGTGGCTGGCAGCGACGCCGCCAGGTAGGCTCCGGCCAGCACAACGGCAGTGACCTTCAACGGCCACTGTGCTTTCCAGCAACGGGCGAAGCCGAAGCCGCCCAGCATCGCCAGTCCCAGCGTGGGCAGGGTCAGGTAGTACTCGATGATGTGCTCGCGGAGCGGAAGAACCGGTGCGATCAGGATGGCGAACCAGGCCAGGAAGAACAGCGGCACGAACTCCCCCCGGCGCGCCTGCGCGAAAGCAAGCCACCCCAGCGCCGCGCTCAGCAGCGTCGCCAGCCCCCACAGCAGCCAGGCCGGCTCCAGGTAGGGCGCTGTCAACGCCCAGGCCCAGTAGCGCGCGAAGGTGACCGGGATGGCGCCATCGAAGTACAGCCCGTACGTGCCGCCGGACGCCGTCGGGGCCACCCAGCTATGCACAGCGGCGTAGACCAGCGAGGGGATGAACAGCGGCAGCGTCCCGCGGAAGTGCCGGCGCGCGCAGCACAGCGTGTAGGCGGCCGCCAGGGCCGGATAAACCACGTTGAGTTCCTGGACGCCGAAGCCCGCCAGGAAAACGATCCACTGCCCGAGCCAGTACCGGCGCCTGCCCGTGTCGAGGTAGCGCAGCAGCAGGTAGAAGCTCGCCAGCACGAACAGCCCGCAGGCGAGCTGGTTGTAGCCTGAGGTCCAGGTCATCGTCTTGGCCAGCCCGGGGTTGGCGAGCCAGAGGATGGCGGCCAGGAATCCGGCCAGCCGCGAACCCGTCAGCCGCAGGGTGATGGCCATCATCAGAGCGATGTTGGCGAACTGCGTCAGGAAAGCCCAGATCCGGAAGGGCAGGGCATCGAGGCCGAAGATGGCCGAGAAAACCAGGAAGAACAGCCGCTCGCTCAGCGGACGAATGGTTCCTTGCGCTCTCGGCTCGAAGACAACCCGCAGCAGGTCGCGCCAGTTGTCGATATCGAGGCGCAGGCGGAGCCAGGCGAAGTCGTCCTGCTGGAACCAGGCTCTCAGTCCCGCCCAGTAAACCCACAGGCAGAACAGCGGGGGTAGGATCCAGTAGGCCGCGCGAGCAGCGCGCTTGAATGCAGGCGTCACCACTGAGTCAATCTGCCATAATACCTTTTTCGGAGGTCGGCTCATCGGCACACGTTGGCTCGGCTTGGCTTGCTGCCTGCTCTTTCTCCTGCTGGGCCTGGTTGTTCTCCCCTATCCCGGGTTTCAGACCGACGAGGTGTTGTTCAGCTCGGTGATTTACGAGCCGAGGTACCTGGAGGGGTGGGTTCAGATCTTCAAACACCGGGTACCAACCATGGTGATGAGCTACATCGGCTCGCTGAAGGCGCTGCTGTACATCGGGCTGTTCAAGCTCTGGCCGCCGTCGCCCTGGTCGGTGCGGCTGCCGGTGATCGTGGCTGGGGCGGCGACGGTATGGCTGTTCTTTCTGCTGTTGCGCGACACGCTGGGGAGGCGGGCCGCGGTGGCCGGGGCGGCGATGCTGGCCACTGACACCACCTTCCTGCTGACGACCACCTTTGACTGGGGCCCAGTAGCGTTGCAGCACTTGCTGCTGGTAGGCGGATTGGTCCTGCTGGTTCGGTCCCAGCGGGTGGAACGCCGCCCCAACCTGGCGCTGGCGGGGGCGTTCTTCCTGTTTGGCCTGGGCCTGTGGGACAAGGCGATTTTCGTCTGGATGCTGAGCGGCCTCGGCCTGGCCCTCCTGGTGGTATACCCGCGGGAGTTGCTCCGGGCGCTCTCGCTCCGCCGCGTCGTGATCGCTTTGACCGCGCTGTGCCTGGGCGCGACCCCGCTTATCATTTACAACGCCCGTTCTGGTGGAGCCACGTTCGCCGGCGCCCAGTACTCGGGAGAACGGTTCGCCACCAAGGCCAGATTCCTGGTCCACGCACTGGACGGCTCGTCCCTGTTTGGGTATGTCGTGCGCGAGGACACGGGCCACCGGCGCTCGGAGGCGCCGGACCCGCTGGAGCGGATCTCGCTGGCCGCCAGCGACGCCGCCGGCCAGCCGCGGATCAACCTGCTTGTGCCGGCGCTGGCGCTGGCCGTTGCGCTCCTGCCTTTCATCTGGCGCACGCCGGCGCGGCGGGTGGTGCTGTTCGCGCTGATCGGGATGGCGGTGGGCTGGCTGCAAATGGCCCTAACCAGGGACGCCGGCGGATCGACGCATCACGTCGTGCTGCTGTGGCCTTTCCCGCATTTGGTGATCGCCGCCGCCTTCGCCGCCGCCTCGCGCCGCCTGCGCCGCTTCGGCCTCGCAGCGCTGGCCGTCGTTCTGGCTGTGCTGTGCGCCTCGAACCTGTTGGTGACCAACGAGCACCTGGCGCAGTTTGTCCGCAACGGCGGCCCGGCCATCTGGACCGACGCCGTGTATCCTCTGACCACCGCGCTGGAAGAGGCGGGCCGTCCTCCGGTAACCGTCCTCGACTGGGGCATCGTGGACTGCCTCCGCATCCTCGGCCGCGGGCGGCTGCCGCTGCACCAGGCCATCGACCTGGCCTCCAAGGAAACACTGAACCCCGCCGACCGGCGCAGCCTGGATTGGTCCCTCTCTTCCCCACAGCGCGTGTTCGTGAGCCACACCGCGGGCGAGGAAGCCATCCCCGGCGTCGGGGCGAGGTTCGAGGCGCACGCCAGCCAGGCGGGTTTCCGCAAAGAGCTTCTGCGCGTGATTCACGACCGCCACGGCCGGCCGGTCTTCGAAGTGTCCCGTTTCCGGCAAGCCGGGCAGGCGCCCGCTACTTCGGCTCCAGCCCGACGGTGATGACGATTATGCCAAGCTCGCGCTTGTCCACGTCGCCGGGTGAAAGCGCCTTGTCCAGCGCAAAATCCACGGTGACGCTGTCTCCGCCCAGCACGCTGGCGGGCACGTCGCGGGTGTAAGTGTATTCGCCGGCCTCGGCCAGCGGCTCCGGTTGCAGGGCGGCCCCGCCGGCGCTCGCTGAGAGTGTCACCGGCCCGAGGCGCTTGATGATCGGCTCCGGGACGGACAGCTTCAGTTGGAGCGTGGCGCCATTCTTGGCCGCGCCGGCCGGCGGCCGCAGGACGACCGAGAACTGGCGCATTGTCCAGCGCCAGGAATTCTGCTCCAGGCCATAGAAGCCTCTCACCAACTGGAAGGCGGCCTTCGGGTCGGCCACGTGAACGACCGAGGCCAGCTCCGGCGTTTCTTCCACCGTGGCCCCGCGGCGGGCCTTTTCTTCGCGCTTACAGGCTGGGATGGCGAGCGTCAGCGCGCACGCCGCCACCAGTAAGGATCGGGTTCGGGCTAATCCAGGCATTTCTTGAGTTCGACCAGACAGTTGTAGAAAGTGGGTCCGCCGCCCAGATCAGTCAGGCGGTCGGAGATGAGAACGTTGACGTTGCGCCGCTCGGGCGCGCGCTTGTTCCAGCGCACGGCGCGCACCGAGAGAGCGCCCTGGCGCACGGTGCGATCGACGCGGGCCGCCAGCACGAGGCTGCCGCGATCATTGAACACGCGCACGCGGTCGCCGGTTGAGATCCCGCGCGGCCCGGCATCGGCTTCGTGCACGGTCACCACCGCCGTTTCCTCGTCCACCTCCGCGCGGTTGCCGAAGGAAGAGTTAAGCCCGCGGTCGCACTTGGGCGTGACCAGCTCCAGCGGGTAGCGCGCGCGGAGAGCTTCCTCGCCGTGCCGCGATTCCACCGGCGGCGCGTAGTCGAGCGTCTCGGCGTGAAACTCGCACTTGCCCGAGGGTGTCCCGAATCCTCCGTTGGCAAACGGCAGAAACGGCTCTCCGCCGGGGGTGAGGCGCATCCGCAGGAAGTGCTCGCGTTCGAGAGCCTCCAGCGTTATGCCTTCGAGAAACGGATGGCCCGAGCCAAGCGCGGCGCGGATCATCGCATCTTCGGATTCGCCGAGCGCGGGCTCGTCGATGCCCATGCGCGCCGCCAGCAGCCGGAAAATCTCCACGTTCGACCTGGCCTCGCCCGGCGGCTCCACCACAGGCCGCGCGAGCTGAAGGTAGTAGTGACCGTAAGACAGGTACAGATCGGTGTGCTCGAGGAAGGTCGTCACCGGCAGGAGCACGTCGGCGTAATCGGCGGTGTCGGTCTGGAACTGCTCGAGCACCACCGTGAACAGGTCTTCGCGGGCGAGTCCCTCCAGCACCAGGTTCTGATTGGGCGCGATCGCCGCCGGGTTGGAATTGTAAACGACCAGGGCCTTCACCGGCGGGTTGTCCAGCGCGGTCAGCGTCTTGCCCAGCTCGGTCATGTTGACCAGCCGCGCTTCGCGCCCGAGCCTGGACCGCAGTTGCAGGTCGGGCCGCTCCAGGGCGGCGCGGTCGAGCGGGAAGGCGCCCGAAGTGCTCAGCAGAAGCCCGCCGCCGGGCTGGCGCCAGGAGCCGGTGAGCGCCGGCAGCAGCGAGATGGCGCGCACGGCCATCGCGCCGCGCTCGGTGCGCGACACGCCGTAGTTGAGCCGGATGACCGCGGGCTTGACGGTCGCGTACTCGCGCGCCAGCTCCACAATGTCGCCGGGCTTGAGGCCCGT
>JBBTDS010000454.1:0-8897 GCA_038060875.1 Acidobacteriota bacterium
TACCGGCGCGTCCGCCCGGAGGAGGGCTTCCCCGAGACCGGCGCCTTTTCCCTGCTCGACGCCGGCGGCGGCAGAATCCTGGTCGGCGGCCGGGACAAGCTGGTCGAGTCAGACGGCAAGTCTTGGCGCGTCATCCGCAAGAACCTGGACCGGGTGCGTTCCATGGTCTGGGACCGCGAGGGTGCGCTCTGGCTTGCCTCGGGCACCGGCACACACCGCTATCACAATGGGCTGTGGCTCACCAACACGGTGGACGATGGCCTGCCCTCTACCTATGTTTCCGCCGTTCTCCAGGACAGCCGCGGCCGCCTCTGGGCCGCCACCACTCGCGGTATCTCCTGGTACGATCCCGGGGCCGACCCCTGGCCGCCGGAGACCGTGATCCGCGCCGACAAAAACCTCCGCGAGGCGGCTCCAGGCGGCGAGGTCCGGCTGCTGTTCTCCGGCATCGACAAGTGGCAGTACACCACTTCCGACCGCCTGCTGTTTTCCTACCGGCTGGATGGCCGCCCCTGGACTCCTTTCGAGAGCGTCAGCCTGGCCTCCTATCAGGAATTGAACGCCGGCCAGCACCGCTTCGAGGTACGGGCGATGGACCGCAACGGCAACATCGACCCCACGCCCGCCGTCTTCGAGTTCACCGTGCTGCTGCCCTGGTACCGGCAGGCCGGCTTCCTGGTTGTGGCCGGCAGCGGCAGCCTGGCCCTTCTGTTCCTGGCCGCCTTCGCCGTCGGCGAGTACGCTCGCCGCGGCAAGCTGGTGGTCGAACTGAAGCGCGCCCGGGATGCGGCCGAAGCCGCCAGCCAGGCCAAGAGCAGCTTCCTGGCCAACATGAGTCACGAGATCCGCACCCCCATGAACGGCATCATGGGCATGACCCAACTGGCGCTGGACACCGATCTCACCCCCGAGCAGGCGGGCTATCTCAACATGGTCCAGAACTCCGCCGAGTCGCTGCTCGGTATTCTCAACGACATTCTGGACTTCTCCAAAATCGAGGCGGGCAAGCTGGAACTCAGCCCGGTGGACTTCGGCCTGCGTGACTACTTGAGCGATGCGCTGCGGTTGCTCGCGCTGCGCGCCGCCGAAAAGAAGCTGGAACTGATCTGCCACGTCGCGCCCGAAGTTCCCGACTGCCTCCATGGCGACCCGCTCCGGCTGCGCCAGATCATCGTCAACCTGGCCGGCAACGCCATCAAGTTCACCGAGCGAGGTGAAGTGAGCTTGCGCGTGAAGATGGCCGAACAGGTTGACGGCCAGGTGCGGCTCCATATCACCGTTTCCGACACCGGGGTAGGCGTGCCGGCGGAGAAACAGGGGGCGATTTTCGAGCCTTTCGAGCAGGCCGACGGCTCCACCACGCGCAAGTACGGCGGCACCGGCCTGGGGCTGGCCATCTCCACCAGGCTGGCCCAGATGATGAACGGCCGGATCTGGGTGGAAAGCCCCTGGCAAGAACCGGGCCGGGCCGCGGGCGGGCCGGGCAGCGCCTTCCACTTCACCGCCGTCTTCGGTTGGGACAGCACGGCCACCCACCGCGAAGCCGACAAGGAACTGGTCAGTCTGGCGGACTTGCCCGTCCTGATCGTAGACGATAACGCCACCAACCGCGCCGTCCTGCTGGAGACGCTGTCTCACTGGGGCCTGCGCCCCACCGCGGTCGAGGACGGATTGGCAGCGCTCTCGCTGCTGGCCGAGGGCGGCAAGGGCGCCTTCCCGCTGGTCCTGCTGGATGGCCACATGCCGGACATGGACGGCTATACCGTAGCGCGCAAGATCCGCGAGAACCCTGAGTGGCGAGGGGTCAGCCTCCTCATGCTGACTTCGGCAACCCAGCCCGGCGACGCCGACCGCTGCCTCGAACTGGACATCAGTGCGCACTTGCTGAAACCGATCAAGTCGTCCGAATTGCTTGACGCCATGCTCACCGCCGTGAACGGCAAAACGCCGTCCAAGGTGCGAACATCCCCGCCCGCCGGCCGGGACCGGCATGCCGGCCCGGCACTGCGCATCCTGGTAGCGGAGGACAACGCCGTCAACCAGTTGCTGGTCGTTCGCCTGCTCGAAAAGCGCGGGCACTCGGTCGAAGTGGCCGGCGACGGCCGCCAGGCGCTGGAGGCCCTGGAACGCGAGGCCTTCGACCTCGTCCTGATGGACATGCAGATGCCCGACATGGACGGTTTCGAAGCCATCGCCGCCATCCGCGAGCGGGAAAGATCCTCCGGCGCCCACATCCCCATCGTGGCCCTCACTGCCTTCGCCATGAAGGGCGACCGCGATCGCTGTCTGGCCGCCGGCGTCGACGCCTACGTCGCCAAACCCATCCGTCCCGCTGAGTTGCTTGCGGCGCTGGAACAGCTCAGACGCCCCGCCACCGCCCGGTAGCCGGGGCTGTGCGACGCAGAAGTGAAGCCCATGGGGATTCCTCTGGAGGCACGATGTCCGTGTTGGCCCAGGCTTCTTGAGAGAGATTCCCGCGCCGCAATCCACGATTTCGGTGGACAGGAGTGGGGCAGACCATCGTCTTCTGTGGTCTGCCTTGCCTAGTCACCGCAGACCACACTCGGTTTCTCCAGCGAGCCGAGCCACTCGACCCTTTTCGCTACAGCCCGGGTCGCGCTGCCTGAGATCATGCGGTGGTTGAAGGGGCGAGGGCAGACGACAAAAAACGATCGTCTGCCCCACCGAGACCAGCCGCAGAATGTAGAAACTGCAGAGATAGGCCAAACGGCCTGCCTCACGGCTGGACAGCACGAAGACTGTGCGGCACCAGAGCCCGGCGGCGGCCTGACAGGGTGCCCCTCAACCGCCCAGCTTCTCACTTCTGCGTCGCGCGCCCGCTGACCGGAGCGCGCCCTTCATCCCGTTGTGTTATCCTCGGTTTCGGCTGGGGCGAGTCTATGCCGGTTCCGCAGCGACTGAACAACCGTTACGAGATCAAGCAGATACTCGGCCAGGGGGGCATGGGTATCGTCTACCGCGCCTATGACGTCGTGGTCAAGCGCGACGTGGCCCTGAAGACCATCCGCGACCTGCCCAATCGCGCCGCCCTTCAGATGTTCCAGCGCGAATGCGAAGTGCTGGCGGCGATGAGCCACCCCAACATCATCGAGATCTTCGATATCGGCGAGTTCGAGGAGGAAGGCAAGAGCAAACCGTATTTCGTCATGGCGCTGCTCTCGGGCCTGACGCTCGACAAGCTGATCCGCACTTCCAGCCAGCGGCTCACCGTCGAGCGCACCGTCGAGATTATGATCCAGACCTGCCGCGGCTTGCAGGCGGCCCACGAGCGCGGCCTGGTGCATCGCGACATGAAGCCGAGCAACATCTTCGTGATGGACGACGACTCGGTGAAGATCATCGACTTCGGCGTCGCTCACATGATCGACACCCGCGCTTCGATGGGCGCCAAGGGCACGCTGCTGTACATGTCCCCCGAGCAGCTCCAGTTGAAGCCGCCCTCGGCGGCCTCGGACCTGTTCTCGCTGGGCGTGGTCTGCTGGGAGGCCTTCACCCGCCGCCGCCCCTTCGAGCGCAGCACCGAAGCCGAGATCATCGAGGCCATCCTCCACCAGGCGCCCCCGCCCGCCTCCACCTTCAACCCGGCCATCAGCCAGGCGTTGAGCCGGGTGGTCCACAAGGCGATGGCCAAGGAGCCCTGGCACCGCTACTCCAGCGCCCGCGAGTTCGCCGAGACCCTGCAAAAGGCGCTGCGCAACGAACCCATCGAGTTCTTCGACCCCGCCCGCATCCAGCCCCGCATCGAGCGCGCCCAGCGGGCCTACGAGCAAAATGACTTCCAGTTCGCCAGCGAGATCCTCACCGAGCTGGAGGCCGAGGGCCACCTCGAGACGGCCATCACCATGCTCCGCCGCCAGATCGACCAGGCGATGCGGCTGCGGACCATCAACCAGTTGCTCGACAGCGCCCGCACACGCTTCGATCATGAGGAATACCCGCTGGCTCTCCAGAAGATCCAGGAAGTCCTCCAACTGGACCCCGCCAACGCCACCGGCCTCAGCCTTAAGAGCAGCATCGAATACAAGCTCACCACCCAGAAGATCGAGGACTGGTTCCGGCTGGCCCGCCAGCACATCGACAACCACTCCTGGGGCCACGCGCGCGAGGCCGCCCAGAACGTGCTTTCCATCAAGCCCAAGGACACTCACGCCCTGCAACTGCTGGCCGAAGTGGACCGCCTGGAACAGGAATACGTGCGCGTGCGCCGGGAAAAGGAGCAGTTGTTCCAGGCCGCGCTGGAAGCCTGGCAGGATGGCGAGGTCAGCGCCGCCGTCAGCAAGCTCGAGGCGGTGTTCGATCTGGATCAGAAGGCGCCCGACACCACTTCGCCCGACCGCGCCGCCGCCTACCGCAACCTCTACAATCAGGTCCGCTCCGAGCACGACTTCATCAAGAACTCCTACGCCGAAGCGCGCCAGCACCTGGCCGAGCGGAAGTTCGCCGAAGCGCTGGCCGTCTGTAGCGAGTGCCTGGCCAAGCACCCGGGCCACGCCCTCTTCCAGGCCCTCAAGTACGACATCGCCGAGCAGCAGCGGCAGGAGCTGTCGGCCCGCATCGCCGGGGTGGACCGCCAGGTGGAAGCCGAGACCGACCTCGACCGCCGCGTGGCCATCCTCGAGTCGGCGCTGTCGGCCTGCCCCGAGGAGTCCCACTTCGAGCGCGCCCTGCGCCCCGCCCGCGACAAGCGCGACCTGGTCAATTCCATCGTCGCCAAGGCTCGCTATCACGAGGAGCGGGGCCAGTTCACCGAGGCGCTGGCGCAGTGGGAGATCCTCGGCACCATTTACAGCCAGTATCCCGGCCTGAGCTTTGAAACGGAGCGGGTCATCAAGCGGCGCGAGCAGCAGTCGCGGTCCCAGGCCAAGGTGCGGCTCATCGAGCAGATTGACCGCTGCCTCCAGACCGGCGATTACCGCGGCGCACTGGACCTGCTCGGCCAGGCGGAGCGCGAGTTCCCCAACGATCCCGAGCTGGCCAGCCTGGGGGAAGTCGCCCGCCAGGCGGCCAGCCGCACCACCGAGGCGCAGCAATTGCTCAGCCAGGGCCGCGAGCTCTGCGCCCAGCAGCGCTTCGAGGAGGGACTTCAGGCGCTGCGCCGCGCCGCGCAGCTCGATGAGCGCAACCCGCTGATCCGGGCGGCGCTGGTGGATGTGCTGGTCGAGCAGGCCCGCGTCCTGCTCGACTCCGACTGGCGCACCACCGAGGGCCTCATCCTGGAGGCGCTCGAGCTGGAGCCCGGCCACTCGGCCGCGCGCAGCCTGCGCACGCTGGCCCAGGACCGCAAGCGCGACGAGCTGGTGGCCCAGGCCTTCTCGCAGGCGCGCGAACTGCGGGCGTCCGGCGATCTGGAGTCCGCCCTCGCTCAGGCTGAGCAGTGCCTGGCTGCCTACCCTGGCGAGCCCCGGCTGACCCAGTTGCGCGACATCCTGACTCGGGAGCTCCAGGAATCCAGGGAAACCAGGCGCCGCCAGGCCCGCCGCGCCGATCTGGAGGAACTGCGCCGGCTCGAACGCGAGGCGGCCGCCATCGGCGACGTGGCCGTGGTGCGATCGAGCCTGGCGCGGGCCCAGGAGGTGGCGCAACAGTATCCCGGCGATCCCGAGATGCAGTCGGTGGTGACCGACCTGGAACGGCGGCTGGCCATGCTCAGCACCGTTCGCAAGCCCGAACCGCCGCCCGTACCGGCCGCCGAGGTCCGTCCGCCGCTCCCGCTGGAAACGCTTCCGCAGCCCATTCCCGTGCCGCTGGTCCCTGCTGAGTCCCCGGGCCCGGTTTCGTCGCCCGCGCCTGCCCCCAAGCCGCCCCCCAGACCTTCCTCGAGGTTGCCGCTGGTGCTGGCCGCGGCCGGCGGCTTGGCCGCGGTCGCGTTGGTTGTGGTCGGCGTCCTGGCGCTCAGGAGGACTTCTCCCGGGCCCCATCTCGTCGCCGTCCAGATCCAGACCTCTCCGTCTGGCGCCAGCGTCCTGATCGACAACCAGGCCCGCGGCGTCTCCGACCTCAAGCTGGAGTTGCCGGCGGGCAAACACGAGGTGGAGGCTCGCCTGGAGGGCTATCAGCCGGCCAGGACCTCGTTCGAGGTGGCGCCGGGCTTGACTGCGCCAGTCCGGCTGACGCTCGAACCCGTGGCTCCCAGCGTGCGGCTGATCACCGACCTGGAAACGGGCAAGGTCGTACTCGACGACCAGCCCGCCCGCGAGCTGCAAGAAGGTGAGCTCACCGTGGACGCCTTGGCCGTGGGCAAGCACACGCTCAAGCTCGTCGCCCGCGACGGCGAAGCCACCATTTCCTTTGACGTCACGCCGGCCGCTGCGCCTTCTCTCACCGACCCGGTGACCAAGAACCTGGCCGCCCTGGTGGTGGTCAACCTCGGCAGCCGCGCCCGCCTCCACGCCAGCTTCGGCCCGGCCCCGGTGGAACTGGATGGCCAGCCGGTGGGACAGGTCGGCCCCGGCGGGCTGGAGTTGGGCAATCTCGCGCCCGGCACCCATGAGTTGGTGGTGGGCGCGGACAAGCAGCGCCGCAAAATGGTGATCGAGGCCGGCCCGGCGCCCACCCTCACCGCTTTCCTGCAATCGGACCGCGAGGTCGGCGGGCTGGTGGTGCTGACCGGCGACAGCGACGTCCGCGTCTTCCTTAACGGCAGGGAGCAGCGGCGCCCAACTTCGCGCGGCCAGTTGCGCATCCCCAGCCTGGCCGTCCGCGAGTACTCGGTTCGGGTGGCCAAGGAGGGCTTCCTGGAAGAGGCCGAGCAGCGCGTCCAGATCCGTAAGGGCGAAGAGGCCAAGCTGGAATTCAAGCTCCGCCCCGCCCCGATGTTGGCCGCCCTGGCCATCAACGGCGGCCCGGCCGGCGCGCAGGTGTTGCTGGACCAGAACCCGGTCGGAACCGTGCAGCCCGATGGCAGCTTCCACCACGCCGGCGTCGCCCCCGGCGACCACGCCATCGAGCTGCGCTTGGACAAGTTCCAGCCCAAACGGTTGCAGCGAGCTTTTGCGGCCGGCCAGACGGTGCAGTTGCTCGCCGGCGATCTGGCCCTGGACAGGATCTTGGGGAGATTACAGATCAACGTCACCCCGCGCGAGGCCCAGCTCACGCTAAGCCGTGCTGGCGAGGCGGCCAGGCCGATCACCGGAACCAGCCTCGATCTGCCCGAGGGGGTCTACGCCGTGCAGGCTCGGGCCCCCGACCATGCCGATGGCTCCGCCACCGTGCAGATCGTCGCCGGCCAGACCCAGACGGTGAAACTGGATCTGACCCGCCTGAAGAAGGCGCCGGTGGCGCCGGGGGCGATCCCCGCCGGCATGGAGGCCTGGAGCGGCGCCTGGAAGCAGGAGGGCGGCTGGTTCCTCCACCGCGGCGGCAATTTCGTCCTCTACCAGAAGACGCCGACCCTGGGCCGCTTCGTTCTCACCGCCATGTTGCGCGAAGGCCGGCGCCTGAAATGGGTGCTCAACTACACCGACGCGAAGAACTACGACCTGTTCGAGATCGACAAGCGCTCCTTCTACCACACCCTGGTCCGCAATGGGAGGAAGACCGAACGCCCGCGCGTGGCTCACAACCTCGGCGACTGGCAATACTGCAACCTGAGCATCGAAGTGTCCGCCGGCTCGATCATCCACCGCGCCCAACGCGGGCAAGAGTGGCTCACCCTCTCCCAGACCATGGGCGATTATGGCCAGGGCCAATTCGGCTTCTACCTCCCCGGCGGCGACGAGGTCGGCCTCTCCAACTTCACCTTCACCCCCAAGAATTAAATTCGGTGACAGGCTACGCTTTCACTAATTTGATCTTTCCGCCACGCGGCGAGGAGACGGACGAGTGCGAGCGCTCCTGCTGAAAGCGCCGCGGCTACTGGAGCCGGCTGACCTGCCCCGGCCGGAGCTGCTCGCCGGGCAGGTGCGGGTCCGCGTCCGCAAGGTCGGCATCTGCGGCTCCGATTACTCCAGCATCGCCGGCAAACTGCCGTTCACGCGGTTTCCCATTGTGCCCGGCCACGAGGCCGCGGGCGTTGTGCTCGAAGCCGCCGATCCGTTCGCGTGGAAGCCCGGCGACCGCGTGCTCATCCACCCCATCCTGTGCCGCCGCGACGATCCGGCCTTCGCTCGCGGCGAGGTGCATCACTCGGAATCCACCGAAGTGCTGGGCGTCGTGTCCCGCAATGGCGCCTATGCCGAGGAGGTCGTCGTCGAGGACTACATGCTGCGGCGCACGCCGGACGGAGTGGACGACGAAGCGGCCGCCATGGTGGAGCCGGTGGCGGTGGCCGTGCACGCCTGCCAGCGCGGTGCGCTGCGCCCCCGCGACCGCGTGCTGGCGTTCGGCGCCGGCAACATCGGCCTGCTGGCGATCCAGGCGGCCCGCGCGCTGGGCGCCGGCCGCGTCGTAGTGACCGATCTCGTGCCGGAGAAGCTGGCGCTGGCACGCGAACTCGGCGTGGACGAGGCCATCGACGCGCGCGGCGGCTTACCCGCCGGCCCGCTCGAAAAGCAGTTCGACCTGGTCATCGACGGCGTCGGCAACGAACAGAGCGTCCACGACGCGCTCACGGCCTGCGCCCGCGGCGGCCGCATCGTCGTCTACGGCGTTCCGCCCGGAGACATCAGCTTCCCCTTGAAGGTCGCCTTCTCCAAGGACGTCAGCCTCATCACCTGCCGGCTTTACGGCGCCGATTTTGACCTGGCCATCCGGCTGGTCGCCGAGAGCAGGGTACGAGTGAAGGAGACCATCACCCACCGCGTGCGCCTCGACGATGCGCCGGCGCTGATCTCGCGCATCATCGACGGTCAGGAGCGCGCGGTCAAGGTCATGATTACGCCGTGAGTCACGGCAGCGCCAGCGGCGGCGCCAGCCAGAAATTCGCGCCGGTTGATTAC
>JBBTDS010000455.1:0-3504 GCA_038060875.1 Acidobacteriota bacterium
CTTCAGCGCCCATCCAGCGCCTTGTTAGCCAGCGCTCTCTATCTGTTGTTGGTTCTTTGTGGCCTGATCTCGCTTCGCCGCTCGGAGACCCTCAGCACTTTCACGGCCTTCCTTCTCATGGGGGTGGCGGGCTTCCTTTCCTCGCTGCCGTTGCTCCGCATAACCGGTTTGTGGCCACTTTGTCCGGGCCCTATCACTCCTCCTGGGTGGACGGCCGTATTCAAGGAGAATTGGATTTACGGTCGGTGGCTGGTCGGCAGCACCGTTCTGTACTCCGTCTCCAGCCAGGTGCAGACTCTGCTCGTGGCCTGGCTTCTGGGGCTCGGAGCTGCCGGCGTCTTGCGAGCCATGCAGCTCCCGATGTTAATGATGGCTCAAGTTGTGACAGCCGTCGCCGTGCTGGAACTGCCGAGGTTCTCTTACGAGTTTGGCCGCGGAAACATTTCCGGCCTTCGTCGCAAGGGCGTCCTTGTTACGGCGTTCCTTACCGGGCTGGCCGGAATCTATGATCTCTTCCTCTTCGCGGCGGCCGCATTGTCCGAGCGCACGCTGTTTGGCGGCAGGTTCTCCACGTACGCCTGGCTCATCCCGATTCTCGGTCTCATTCCCGTATGCACAGGATTCGGCGCCGGCTGCTCCATCGCGCTGCGGTCCGTGCAACGCCCGCAATTCGATCTCGTGGCTAACGGCCTGGCCGCGCTCGTGGGATCAGTGTCGGCCATCTTGTTTATAAGGTTGTGGGGCGTAGCCGGCGCAGCCGCCAGCATGGTCCTAAGCTTCGCCGTCTTAGCGGCGGTAACTGTCTATTTTTACAAAATCTGGATGCCGGCGGCTCTTGCCCCCAGGATTTCGCAGTGACGACCCAGGCTGCCCGCCAACTCGCGACCCTTCCCACCCTGGCTGAGAAGGCCTTTACCGTCTTTGCACTCTTCCTCTCCACCGGTGCCTTCCTCACCACGCTCCAGAGCCCGCACGATCCCAGCCTCGGAGCCCGCACCGGGGATCTGCTCACAAACGCAATCTGGTCCCTCATATACCTGATCACATTCCTTCTGCTCAAAGCGCGGTGCACTCTCTCAACCCGCGTCTTCACGGGCGCCTCGCTACTGCTGGCCTTGGTCGGCATCGCCCTTGCGTCCATCTTTTGGTCCGACGCTCCTGTCCTGACCGTTCTTCGGGGCACTGCGCTAATTGGTACAACCATTGTGGGCGTCTACCTGGCTTCTCGTTACAGTCTTAGGCAACAATTACGGATTCTGGGGCTCACTTTCGCGATCGCCGCCGTACTGAGTCTGTTATTTGCTCTGGGCCTTCCCAGTTACGGTATAGCAAGTGGAGAGTTCCACGGCGAGTGGGTTGGTATCTATGCGCACAAGAACAATCTCGGCGCCAACATGGCCATCGCTTTTGCGTTATTTCTGGCCCTCGGTCGGACCGAACCGCGATACCGATGGGTCTTCAGGCTTGGAGCGGGTTTGTCGTTGCTGCTGATTCTGTTCTCTGATTCCATCACCTCGCTAGTGGCGTGCGTGGCGACGCTGGGCCTGTTGTTCTTCTCCAGAGTGGTCACATACCCGCACCGGAGGGGCAGCCGTTTGTTGTTGGGATTAGTCGCCGTTGCGGTCCTGTTTTTGGTCGTGTTCTACTTTGAGGAAGTGACATATGCCCTAGGTCGTGACCTGGCTCTAACTGGTCGAACAGAGCTCTGGGATCTGGTCGTGGGCGCGATCCTGGATCGGCCCCGCCTTGGGTATGGATACGGCGCGTTTTGGCGCGGCTACGAGGGTTCGTCAGGGGATGTGTGGAACGCATTCGGCAGCGAATTGTTCTATTCCCACAACGGTTTTCTTGATGTGTGGCTCGACCTGGGGCTGTTTGGTTTGGGGGCCTTCGTTGTCGGATATGTGGTGTATGCGGGGAGGGCGCTGTCGATTCTGCGAAACACGCGTGATCCAGAGGCTCTGTGGCCACTCCTTCTTCTGGCATTTATCTTCGTATCGAATCTGACCGAAGGCAGTATTCTGCGGAGTAACACGGCAGCTTGGATTCTGTACACGGCTACGGTGCTCTCTATTTGTGCCGCGAAACGCGAGTTGGCCGGACGCTCGCGGGTAGGATGGAGTGGAAGGCAGGCTCCACTGGAAAGGCTGGTTCCCGGCGAAGGCCGGAGGCCGGTCGGGAGGTGAACAGGTGTTCTCGTTAAGCAAGAATCAGGGTGCTGCGGGGCGTCCACAAACGTCGGTCCTGTTGACGAACTTTGTGCCTCCCTATCGTCTGCCTCTTTATAAGGGCTTGTCCGGCGCCTTCAGTGATTTTCGGATTCTTTTATCAACCGAGATGGAGCCCAGCCGAGCCTGGCCGGTGGCCTGGGATGGGCTGCAGGTTACTGTTCAGCGGGCTCTCACCGTGAGCCGCACGTGGAAACATCGACTGGGATTCTCCGAGACGGTTTACGTCCATGTTCCGTACGACACGCTTCACCTCTTGCGGCGGCACCGGCCGGACGTTGTGATTTCTGCTGAGCTCGGAGCGCGCACTCTGCAGGCTGCGCTCTACCGGAAACTGAATCCCGCGACGCGCCTGATCGTCTGGGCCTGCGTTTCCGAGCATACGGAACAAAACCGGGGACTCCTACGGGCTTGGCTTCGCCGCTGGCTGCTGCTCCAGGCGGACGCCGTGCTAGTGAACGGGCAGAGTGGTGCACGGTACATTCGCGGGTTTGGCGTTCCCAGCGAAAAAGTCTTCTTTGCGCCCTATACAACCGACATGTCCCCATGGTCGGCGATTCCCTTGCCCAGAGAGCCGCGAATCGCCCAGCGCTTGTTGTTTGTCGGCCGGCTCGTCGCGGTCAAAGGACTGTTTCCGTTTCTGCTCGCTCTTGCCCGGTGGTCGGCCGCGCATCCTGAGCGGAACGCTGAACTCTGGGTGGTAGGGGATGGCCCCTGCCGCGCCTCCCTGCAGGCTCTGAGGTTGCCGCCCAACATATTTGTCCGATGGCTCGGGAATACCTCGTACCAACAACTCCCGGAGCTTTATGCGCAGGCCGGCATCCTGGCCTTTCCGACGCTATCGGACGAATGGGGCGTGGTCGTCAATGAAGCCATGGCCGCCGGCTTGCCTGTTTTGGGAAGCGTATACAGCCAGGCAGTCGAAGAGTTGGTGGTGGACGGAGCGACCGGATGGACTTTCCGTCCCGATCAGCCCAGCGAGTTGGATGCCGCCCTGGACCGGGCGCTTTCCACCCGGTCGGATGTTCTCCAAGCAATGCGAGAGGCTAGCCGCCTGCGCGTGAAGGACCTGACTCCCGACACGGTGAGAGATAGAATCCTCCAGGCTGTCAACTATGTGTGCCGCTGATTGGCGATCACCGTCGTGCGGACCGTCGCGGAAGACGTCGTCATGCCACTTTTGCGGCGACCAGCGGGGTGCCGAGGCCAAACGATGAATCATATCACTAGCGTCCGGCTATAAGTCCCACAGATTCAATTGGTTAGAAATTAGGAG